>NZ_JAWOVT010000003.1:0-444038 GCF_033340055.1 Vibrio sp. 1580 | reverse complement strand
CAACAGCAACAGCAACAGCAACAGCAACAGCAACAGCAACAGCAACAGCAACAGCAACAGCAACAGCAACAGCAACAGCAACAAAAGTCTCAAAACGAAGGGAAAGAAGCGCAAGGACAACAGTCACAAAATCAGCAAGATTCTGAAAATAAAAAAGAAAAACAAAAAACGGAACAACATCAACCGCAACGAGATGACAAGCAAGTGAAGGATCAAGGTGAACCAATACAGGCTAAAGCGCATCCCGAAAAAATGCATCAGGATGATCCTGAGTTCCGTCGACTAGAAGCAGTAGAAAGTGCTCGCGACCCAAGCTTTTTGATCCGTGCGCAAATGCAACTTCAAGCGCAACAAAAACAACCTCCACAACAATCTCAAAAGGAGTGGTAAGCCTGTGATGAACAAAGGCGTAAAACTGGTCTTTATTTTTGTGGCCAGCCTAATATCCAGTTTCTCGGTGATGGCACAGACACTTCAAGCTAGTGTGAATAAAACACAAGTAGCCAAGAATGAAGTGATTAACCTCAGAATCATTTCAGATACTGAGCTCAGCTCAGACTCAATCGACTTCAATGTTCTAGAGAAAGACTTCTTCTTGGGTCAACCTCGTTATGGCCGCTCTAGCAATAACATTAACGGAAGAAAATCAGTGCGTACCGAGTGGAGTATCTCAATTGCACCAATGAAAGAAGGTGTTCTGACTATTCCAAGTTTTTCCGCTGATGGTATGAGAACGGAGCCGATCAAACTGCGTGTCAACGCGAGCCAAACAGACCCCAATCTTGATGATCTATTTAGCTTCAATATTACGGTCGACAACAGTACGCTCTACCCTCAGCAATCTGCAACATTACGTATACAGCTTCTAATTAAAGCGGACACTCGACGCCTAGATAACCCGCAAATAGTACCTCCGCAGATTGAAGGCATGAAGCTTGAGGCACTGGGTGGCTTACAACAAAGACAGAAGATCTTAAATGGGTTAGAAGTAGCGGTCATAGAGCAGTCGTTTCGCTTAACGGCCAATCAACCAGGCACTTATACCTTGATAGGTCCTAAACTGACCGGTTCTTATATTTATGGCGACAGCTTGACGGGCTCAACCAAAATAATGCCTATCAACACCAAAGCGGAACGCATGCCAATCACGGTCAAACCGATTCCGAGCGAATTTAAAGGTGAATGGCTTCCTGCTTCAGCGTTAGAAATGACACAGAGCTGGCAAGACGATCAAGGTAATCTACTGTCGACTAACGCGATCAACACAGTAAAACAAGGCTCTTCACTCACTCGAACCATTCAAGTTAAGGCTCGCGGTACACAAGCCGAATATCTGCCACGAGTCAATATTAGTTACCCGAGTTCACTGCGCGTGTATCCCGAACAACCTAAGTTCGATAGCGCGAGAGATGGCACCGTTACCATGACGGTGAAGCAAGTCATTATTCCTACAGAGGCCGGGAAATATACCTTACCAGGATACGACTTGAACTGGTGGGACAGTCAAAATGATGAAGCGAAGAAAACAACGTTACCAGAGCTAACATTAGACGTAGAGAAAAATGACACTGGGCTAATCACGTTGCCGGAATCGCCTCTTTCAGCGCCTTTAGTGTCAGCCCCTAGTCCTGAATCAAGCGGCGATGTAAACAGTCTCTGGCGAACATTAACCTTTGTTTTCCTAGGGCTTTGGATAATGACATTGGGAATCGCTATTTGGGCATGGAAAAAGCGGTCAATAACAGCGAGTGGAACGGTTTCAAATACTGAACAACCACTTTGCATCGACGCGCTAAAAAAAGTCATCGAAGAGGGCGATGCTGCGAAAATTGAACGCTCTGTAAATGAGTATTTAACCACTCATCAAGACAGGCTAAACCCTGGCGACGTACAAGCAATTAAGCAAGAGCTTAATGCCATGAATCAAGCGTATTTTAGTGCTAACCAACAACCTTGGAGCCCTGATTCGCTGCTAGCGAAAATTCAAAACCTTGGCAAAGCAAACGTAACAAAAACCGACCACCAGCTCGAAAAGCTATAAATAACTAGATAACAATGGCAGCTCTCATGAGCTGCCAATTCTCTTATCCGGCCAAATTTGCTTTAGCGGTTTTATCTAGAGCACCAACCGCCGCCCCCTTCCCTATCAAGTTGCTCTTATGAACATCACTCACTCAACAAACACTTGGGGCTCGTATTCGTATCGCCTTACACAATTTCGCCCATGATTCTTCGCTTGATAGAGTGCCTTATCCGACAACTGATATAAATGGTCGAAATTAAAGTCTTTGCCTTTCGCTTTATAACAGGAGTAACCGACTGAAACGGTAAGTAACTCCCCTTCTGGGTTATGTCGATGCTTTATCCCCTCGCCCTCGATGCACTGACGAATGCACTCTGCTCTCAGTCGAACCTCCTCTTGCTCAGAACCAATCATGAGCAATGCAAACTCCTCACCTCCGATACGGCAAAAAACTTCATCTTCACCTTTGGTATGATGATCCAAGATATAGCCAATTCGCATCAATGCGATATCGCCTTCGAGATGACCATAGTGATTATTGAATAAGCCAAAATGGTCAATATCAATCAGGATCAGGCCAAACGACATGTCGTCTTCATACTCTAGGGCACAATATTTTTGCATCACATGTTCTAACATGCGGCGATTACCAAGACGCGTCAAAGGATCGAGCTTAGAAAGTACCTCAAGCTGTCGATTGGCTTCCTCTAACTCTTTTGTTCGGTTCTGAACCTCCAGCTCTAAGTTTTCGTTTAGTTCGCGAATCGCCTCTTGAGCTTGAGTACGTTGCAATACTTCAGCTAAGCTGGACGCGAACATACGAATCACTTCACGTAACTGAGAAGTTAAGGGCGCACGTGTCAGCAAATTATCAACAGCGATAAAGGCGATAGGACCACTGCTATTTGAAGTCAATACCGTCATCGCAGCCCAACCAAAGCCAACAATATTACAGTCATGATAAATAGGCACTGATTCTTCAAATGCGACTTCGTTTGGCATTGAGCGAGCCAGATTTATAAGAGAGAAATCTTGGGTTTCGCCAAAGAAGTAAGATTCATCCACCACATTACCTTGAATATCGGTACCCCACGTTCCTTGCATGTAAGAGCAATTTTCATCAGTTAAAAACACCGCCATTCGATCAATACCAAGATTTTTAATGGCGAAAGTGACGGCCGATTTGCATACTCCACTGACAGTAGTGCAACGTGATAACTCAACCATGCTTGAATGCAGCATGCGTACGTTTTGTTCTTGGCGCTTACGAATGTAAATTTGAGAGAAGAGTGAACCAAACGAGTCCAACATCTGTTTTTGATATGCCGTTATCGGCTTACGATGAATAAAGTTATCTAGCGCGAACCACCCAAACGGTTCATTGCCATCGCGTAAAATCAACATCGCATTCCAGCCCTGCCCGATGACCTTGCCTGCTGTGTATATTGGCGCGTCTTCTACAATAACTAAGTTGCTCTCGAGGCTAGATAACGCGGTGATATACTCCTCGCTAAGTTGGTGTAAATCGTATTGTGTGTGAAATTCATCAATCGTAATTCCTGACTCATCCGTACCGTATGTACCACTGAAGCTGCGCTTTTTCATATCGAGAAGCATCAGTGTAGAGCGATCAAACCCAAGTCGTTCACGTAACGCTTCGACGGCTTTGTAGTACAAGTCCTTTAAAGAATCAGGGTTAGAGATTTCGAGTGCAACTTGCTGAACTAACTTCATATTTTCGATAAAGCGCTCGCGTTGGCTAATCTCATCAACATATTGCGCTTCACGAATATCTCTGTGCCTGATCTCTTTCGAGGCATTTTTTTCAGCACGAATACATTGCCAACGCGCCGCTGCGAGCTGCATTGCGTCGTAACTTTCTTCATAGATATTATGTGCTGTGCGAGCATGTACAGATTGAATCAGTAGGTAGGTACGTTTGATAGGCGTGTTGTCGAGCATCATGATGTAACTATCACCGCCTAAATCTCGGGTGTGATTCCAGTTACAAGTGTTGATCGCCAGAGGTATGATGCTTTCAGAGGTGTCAAACTGACTTGCCCACTCCCAGAATGTCTCAGGATAGTTTTGGGTTGGGTAAAGCTCTCCGCGAGAGAAGCTCATCGAATGACGAGGGTTAATTGAAGGATCTTCAAAAATAGCGAGGGCTTGAGGGGAGAACAGACTCTCTAAATGATCAAAGATTGCCTCCGCTAGCAACCGATGGTCCCTCGTTGAAGACACTTTTCTTGTAAAACTTCTTAAACTCACCCTACCAACCTAATCTACTTTTTTATCCTCGATAAAAAACTACTTAGGCCATGATATGCAATCAATACGTTCAAATTTGAGCTGTTAAGTCATTCGCAAAATTATCAGACTTAGTGTTACATTCGAGAGCTCTTCAGCACTTTTAAAGCCATGTTTCACATAAGTTACATGCTTTATAAACTGGGGAGGAAAGTTGTACTTATTTACAAGATTTTTGTGTTGGTAGATGTTTTAAGCCTACGACTTAAAAAGAAAAAGGCCCCTCATCAAGAGGGGCAAAGTTACCATCGCTTATAGTTATTTAGTTATGCTTGTAAATACGGTGGATTAACCGAAATCACCATTTACGTAGCCTTGAGTACGGTCGTCTTGAGGGTTGCTAAAGATCACTTGCGTATCGTTGTGCTCAACCAGTTCACCCATTAGGAAAAACGCAGTGCGGTCAGAGATACGACGCGCCTGTTGCATTGAGTGAGTCACGATAACGATGGTGTAGTTCTTCTTTAGCTCTTCCATCAGTTCTTCGATTTTGTGTGTCGCAATTGGGTCAAGTGCCGACGTTGGCTCATCCATCAGAATCACATCCGGCTCCATCGCGATTGTACGTGCAATACATAAACGTTGCTGCTGACCACCAGAAAGACCGAATGCGTGTGATTTAAGGCGATCTTTCACCTCATCCCAAAGTGCAGCACCGCGCAGCGAACGCTCTACCACTTCATCAATTGTCTTTTTGTCTTTGATACCTTGAGCACGTAAGCCGTAAGCCACGTTCTCGTAAATGCTCATCGGGAATGGGTTTGGCTTTTGGAATACCATGCCGACTTTGATGCGAAGGTCAGCAACATCAATGTTGCCGTAAATATCTTCGCCGTCCATCGCCAATTTACCTGTAATTTTCACGCCTTCGATTAGATCATTCATTCGGTTCAAACAGCGTAGAAGCGTTGATTTTCCGCAACCTGACGGGCCGATAAGTGCAGTTACTTGGCGAACTGGAATTGGTAAGTTGATCGATTTCAGTGCTTGGTTGTCACCGTAGAATAGGTCTAGGTTTTCAATATCAAATTTGTTCATTGTCTTAATCTCTTAATTCTTGAATTCGTGTCTTTTAACGTGCGTTCTTAATTAGTGTTGTTAGTAAGTTGCGGTGTTAAAACGTCTAGCAATCAGTTTCGTTACCATGTTGATCAAGAGAACAACTACGATAAGCACTGTTGCCGTACCGTAAGCCTGATTCCATTCTTCAACGGTAAACAGTTCGGTAGTCAGTTTGTATAGGTGAACGGTTAGCGTACGACCTGAATCCAATAAAGAGTCCGGAATACGTGCAACCATACCTGCTGTCAGGAATACTGGAGCAGACTCACCAATGACACGACCAATACTTAGAATGACCGAGGTTAAGATACCTGGCATTGCACTCGGAAGAATCAAACGCCAGATAGTGTAAATCTTAGAAGCACCGAGGCCATAAGAGCCTTCACGGTAAGTTTGTGGCACTGCCATCAGCGCTTCTTCCGTTGTACGGATGATCACTGGCAGGATTAGGATACTTAGCGTCAATGCACCCGACAGAATCGAGAAGCCAAGGCCAAGAATCGCCACGAAGAAAGTCATACCAAACAGGCCGAAAATGATCGACGGGATACCCGCCAATGACTCGGTACAGAATCGGATGATTTTCACCAAACGACTGCCCACTTTCGCGTATTCGGTCAAGTAGATTGCCGTCATGATACCGAGTGGCGCTGCCACTGCGATAGAAGCGATAACCATGTAAATGGTCGCCACAATCATTGGGAAGATACCATGCTCTTCACCTGTACGCGTATAGTTATCAGTAATGAAGTTCCAATCTACGTGTTGTAGACCGTTTGATAGGATGTACCAGATAATCCAGAACAAAAAACCTACCGTTAGTGCTGCCGAGATCCAGACAAATGCGTTAAAGACATTATCTTTGAACTGGCGTGCTTTTTTCAGTTTTGCGCGATCCATAATAGTCACCTTTAACGAGCGATTACTTCGCTTTTTCTCGGTTTAGGTACAGTAGTACAGCGTTCAACGACATGATGAAGACCAGAAGTACTACACCTGTAGCGTAAAGTGCGTTCGCGTGAACACCACTTGCGTAAGACATTTCAATAGCGATGTTTGCAGTTAGTGTACGAGCCGAATCCAAGATGCCTTCTGGCATTGCCGGCGCGTTACCCATAACCATGATAATCGCCATGGTCTCACCCAACGCACGACCGATACCCAGTATCACACCTGTCATGATGCCTGAGCGAGCCGCTGGAACGAGCAACTTAAAGATGGTGTAGATTTTCGATGCGCCCAGTGCCAAAGAACCTTCTTTATAAGTACGAGGGACAGCGCGAATAGACGTTTCAGAAACCGTAATTACTGTTGGTAGAATCATCACACCAAGAACAATAATACCGGCCAAGATAGTGTTACCTGCAGGTACATCAAATACTTTCTGAATCAATGGAACGATAATAACCAGACCGAAGAAACCGTAGACCACTGAAGGAATACCGGCTAGCAGCTCAACCGCTGGACGGATGATGTCTGCTAATCGCTTTGGTGCGATTTCAGCGATAAAAATGGCGGTCAGAACACCAATTGGAACCCCAACAATGACAGCACCAGCCGTCGATACGATAGATGCCACAATCATGGTGGCGACACCGTAAAGCGCAGGTGGTAACCAGTTTTGTCCTAAGACAATGCCCGATACGCCTGCTTCTTGGAATGCCGGAATACTCTCTCGAACGATGAAGTATGCAATAACGGCCAATGAAACAATGCCGATTACGGCACTCGTTAGGAACAAGCCGTGGAAGATGCGCTCTTTCCAGTCTACACGACGCTTCTCGCGTAGGCCTGACTTGCTGATAGCTCTAGCGTCAGTATTCATAAGCTTTTCACTATTTGTTGCGATGGTCATTTAAAAATCTCACGGTTCTGGGCAATGCCGTTGAACACAATGGATAGAAAAGGCTCAGCCCGAAACGTTGGGCTGAGCAAACTTTAGAGTCCCGATGGGATTAGTTAACTGAGATGTAACCTTTTTGGTCAACTAGCGCTTGCGCTTCATCAGTTAGCATCCAGTCTAGGAATTTTTGCGTTTCTGTTGATGGCTTGCCTTCTTTGTAAAGAACAAGGAATGGACGCGCTACTTTGTAAGAACCGTTTTTAACGTTAGCTACCGTTGCATCAACGCCGTCGATTGCTAGCGCATTAACAGTGTTGTCTACAGTACCAAGAGAAATGTAGCCGATTGCGTATGGGTTAGATGCAACCATTGTTTTCAGTGCGCCGTTACCGTTTGCAACTTGAGCACGTTGAGAGATAGCTGATACCTTCTTACCAGAAATCTTCATTTTTAGAGACATGATGTCTTCAAATGCGCCACGAGTACCAGAAGCTGTGTCACGAGTAATGGCTACGATTGGCTTGTCTGCACCACCGACTTCTTTCCAGTTTGATACTTCGCCTTTGTAGATTGCAGTCACTTGCTCGGCTGTTAGACCTGGCAGTTTGTTTTGTGGGTTGACAACCACTGCGATACCATCACGAGCAACCACTTCTTCGATTAGTGTTGATTCTTTTTCAGAGTCTTTTAGATTACGAGAAGACATACCAAGGTCTGCTGAACCATTTTTCGCTGCTTTTACACCAGCTGAAGAACCAGGACCTTGAACTTCGATAAATACGTTAGGGTTCTTCTTCATGTACGTTTCAGAGAAAACTTCCATCAGTGGAGTTACGCTGCTAGAACCCACTGCAGAGATAGTTTCTTTAGCAGAAACAGGAGTCACTGCCATTGCGCCTAGAAGTGCGATTGCACCGATTACTGTCTTTTTCATCACAATTTCCTTAAGTGGCTTTATTGCCGTTGTGTTTCACTTGAACGGTGCTCACTTTAGAATTTGAATATGACAGTTGTGTTTCACTTAGTTGAACCCTCTATGACACGTTGTCATTTCTAACTATTAATTCCGCGACTTATCCCTCTCTCAATTTGAACGTAACGTTTTTATAAGTTGCCTCATGTTCAAGATGATAACCCCATCGATTTTGGTACATTTCATAACAATTAGATATGAGTAACTCATTGATTTGGCAAATATAACAATTAAAATCGAAATGCTTATTTATAAAAAAGATAATAATTAAACCGATAGAGGGTCAATCTCATGCGTCAATTTCTTAGTACGCTTTCTATTAAACTTCAGGTTTTTCTGCCTGTTCTATTCACAGTTATATTACTCATCATTGGACTGAGTGTCGGAATCGGTAAACTCGATCAAGCATTCAATAAGGTTTCGGCTTCCACCCATAAGCTAATCATTCACAAAGAGGAACTTAGCGGCATCGTAGACAACACTTACGCCATGCGCATCAAAGCCATTTATAGTCTATTTAGAGCCGAAGATGTTCAGTCTCTCAACCAAGAGCTTTCTGAGCGACAAAACAAAAACCGCGATTTTCTTAACTCCATCGACAATCTCCCTGGCGTTCAAAATGAAGTCAATGCTATGCGTAAGGCCATGAATCACTATGTTGATTTCACTCGCGTTACCATGACACCTCTGCTCACCACTAAACACTCTTCTGATTACACCACCTCTGATTTCAATCAAAAGTACGAATCTACAATGGCTGAGTATCGATTAGCTGGCGAAGCGATGATCAACGCCATCGACAAACTATCTAAACAATTGAATCAAATCGTCACCGATGAAGTCGAAACGAATGGCGAACAACATTCAACCACGCTAACTTACAGCGCCGTCTCGCTTGCGGTGATCTTGAGTGCCGCTTCACTTATTAGTTGGGTACTCGCCAGCTACATCGTTGCGCCGATTCGTAACCTTCAAGTAACGATGCAGGAAGTCGCGAAGGGAAACCTACTAGTTAAGGCCGAAGCCATCGGGAAAAACGAAGTGTCTCAGCTGGCTCGAGATGTAAACCAGACCATAGAAAAACTGCGTGAAACTGTAAGCGCATTGGTTCGCATTAGTGAAGATGTGGCATCAGCATCAACCGAGTTAGCAACTGTTATGACTCAAAGCAGCGTCAACTCGGATCAAGAAAAGCAAGAAGTTGAGCAAGTAGCCTCGGCGATCAATCAGCTAGAGTCGACCGCAGCTGAAGTATCGACCAATGCACAAGAAGCCGATAGTGCATCAAATCAAGCACGTACGTTAACCTCACAAAGTATAAGCATGTTTGGGGAAAGCACTCGCGCAAGTGAAAAGATGGCGGAACAACTTAACGAAGCCGCTGCCGTCGTAACTTCGCTAAAAGATCAATCAGAACACATTGGTCGCGTGATCGAAGTGATTGAAGGTATTTCTGAGCAAACGAATCTACTTGCACTGAATGCAGCGATTGAAGCTGCACGAGCGGGCGAAAGTGGCAGAGGCTTTGCGGTAGTGGCCGATGAAGTACGTATGCTGGCAGCGCGAACTCAGGAGTCCACCAAAGAGATCCAAACCATTATAGAAGAGCTACAGCAACAATCTGGTCACGCAAATGAAAGTATGCATTTCAGCTTAGCGATGTTGTCAGACAACCAAGCTCTGACACAAGAAGTTAGCCAATCACTTGCTAATATCAGTAATGCTATCGCCGATCTGAACTCAATCAACACTCAAGTTGCGACCGCATCAGAAGAGCAGAAGCAGGTCACGGCTGATATCAACAACAACTTAACGAACATCTATGAACTAGTGAGCCAGAACGTCACTGGTATCACTCAATCAGCCGCGGCAGCGCAAGAGTTGTCTGGTTTAGCAGAAAACCAAAAACATCAGCTTAAGCAGTTCCAAGTTTAAATTCTCTGCTCAACACGATAAGTTCCAAAGGTTAGAAAAGAAAAAGCTCCGCACTGGCGGAGCTTATTTTAAAGGCAAAGCTATCAACCCTTATTAACGTAATAATTATTATTCATCTGTCACTAACAAGAGAGAACTTTTGAAACTTGAGTTTAACGGATCTCTATTGAAAACCTCACCATTAGTCGTATCAAAAGTTGCAACATGCTTACCGTCGCCATTAGGTGTGTTGCTCCAGACATAACGCCCTAGAACATCATCTCCATCTGTCAGACTATAGCCGCTAGCAAACCCTGTACTATTTATGGCTGGGCTGTGGCAAGCTCGCTCAGTTAGAGATACTAGCTCTTTGATATTTGCTAGTCGCCAATTTTTTTTGTCAGCAAAATTGTGAAGAGGATGGTTGCCGTCCTTATTACGAATTTGTTTGGCTGTGGAGAGAGCGAGTTGCCATGACATTGTAGATCGCGTCCCCTGGCATTCTTGGTTTCCTACATTCCATGTCATACCAACTGGACAGCGCATCCATGTTAGACCTGTTTTCAGGTCAGTTACGGTACCGCTCTCAGAATATGTATAACGCGTGTTAGGTGCCGTTTTAGCAAAGTCAGTAGAACACTCTTGTGCAGCTATTGCAGTTTGAGAAGCCAAAGTAAGAGATAGTACAGTTATTAATTTCTTCATCTTATTGCCCCTTAACTGCGACTAGACGGATTGGGAATTGGTAAGAATCATCGGCACCCGCACTTGTGTTGCTTGATCGAATCTCGACGTATGAAATAGTGCCTCTATCTTTGCCCCGGGAGACAATCGCAGGGAAATAAATCTCGCCATCAATAAGTTGTGATGATGCATTCGTAAACTTAAAGTCGCTATGCCAAAACGCACCATATCCTAAATAAGGGCTACCTATGGTTTGCTGTGGAAAGTATTTAACATTAAAACCATAGACGTTGTATTTTGCATATTCATCGTTCGGAGCAAACAGTGTTTGTTCACCAAAGTCTAGTAAGTCATAAGTCTCACGGTAAGTAGGCAAGCGCCAACCAGTGATTCCACATAACGATTGTTTGTTTATGTACTCAACATATTGGCTAGTGGTACAAACTTCATCACCAGCGTCTTTACAACCTGCAAGCTCTACATCTTTGCTAAATGGCTTAAATGCTTCAGACTCAAACGCAAACAGGCGATCTTTAAATTGAACCGAGCTCGCATCCGCACTCTTATTTTCCCAAACAAGACCAGTACGTTCGTCCATAGTACAAGCCCACTCAGTCGCATCTGCAGCTAAAGCTGCACCTTGTGAATCTAGCTTAACGAACTTAAAGCCAGCGCCTGTCGACGTTTGCTTGTCCTCTTTGTCGAAGCCGTATTCCGCATCTTGACCAGGGTAAGACGCTTGAACCTCTGCTACGTCTGCTGCTCCTTCAGCAAAATAAAGAACGGCGCCCGTATCGTTACTACCAACCGTTTGTTCAGCAACCGCTACAATTTCTTCAGCAAATGCACTTACTTCCGCTTCAGACAGAAGATCAGAGGCCAATGATTTACCCTGGAAGCTAAGGCTTTGAGCAAGCAGCGCTACGCCTTGGGTCATTTGTTGTGGCTGCATCGCAGCTAATAGCACAACCGTGTTTTGCTCTAGCTTGTCTAGCTCGCTAGCTTCTGCGTTAGACATCACCGTACCAGAAAGAGAAACGCCGGCATCGGCGAGTTGCGCTTTCACAATCTCTTCAGCTTGAGCAACGGTTTTACCGTCAATTACAAGACCCGCGAGCAACGTTGTTACACCATTGACCGTGTTACCCGTTGCTAAATTTTGACCCGGAGCCGCAAGACGCAACGTTTGGTTTGAACCTTGATCAACTTGAGCAAGAATGGTGCTGGTTAGTACGTTTTTGTCGCTTGAAGTCAGGCTAAATTTACCGGCATTATCCGTTTTAGCACTCGGTTCAGTGGAATCACAAACGTAGTTTTGGTTTAAATCGATACATACTGGCGTATCAAGAAGTGTACCTGCAGAAACGATGGTGCCAGCTACATCATAGGTCGGTGCCGACGTGTCACCACCAGAACCTCCGCCACAGCCAGCAAGGGCTAGTGACATAGCAACGAAAGAATATTGAAACTTCATAGATTTTATCTTCTTTTGATTTTAATTAACGAGAGCGAATCACTCTCACCATTGAAAGCAGGAAAAGTCCTAACAAGGTCCAAGGCGAACCACTGCCACCTGAACCACCGCCACTGCTTTCTTTAGTGGTATCAGCACTACACTGATACTGAGCAAAGTGACTCACACCCCACTCTTTCAACACCCCAGAGTTCCCTGACACGCGGTCAGACACTTCGAGACGCCAAGTACCCCAACTCGGTTGACCGACAAGTGCTTGTAACTCCTCGTCATACTGAGCGGTGAAGTAACCTTTAAATCCTTTGGTATTGCTTGATTGATGGCTAAGTAGCACGACCGATTTGCCTTGTGGAGACACTAGCGTCACTTGCAGATCTTGCAGTGAGTCATGTTCGATGTTCAGGTAAACCGCAAACGAATCATCAATCGTGCGTGACTTGTCCGATAGCGTCTGAGAGAACAGTCTGTCGCCCTGTTCCGGCAAAGCGGAGTTCACTGGTTGAGGCTGGATATCGAGCTCTGGCGTACCATTAACCAGCGCCACCTTTTCACTCCACTGGTGAGTCTTTAGGCCTTCAGAAAATTGATAATCCAATGAAATAGAGGAATCGAATTGCGTGCCACATGTTAGACCGCTTGGTAACGCCACCTTCATTGAGGTCGAGTCAGAAAGCGTTTCATCAAAATCGAAAACAGATGCGTTGTTTAGCTGCCATTGCCCTTTGATGCTCGCTTCACGGCCAGTTTGGCTCAGACTCAAACCAACGTCTTGACCTTGTGCGATGTATCGAGCGTCATAGCGAACACGAAGAGGCGCTTTAAGTAAGTTGTGTCTGTTGAAGCTGTCCGTCAGGAATTGGGCGTAGTCTTTATTTGGGAACAAGATGTTTGCGGCAAACACGGTCGACTCCGCCAGATCATGCATTTTCACGCCACGACCAATGCCGTACATGCCTTCAAGAACAATGGCGTCAAACTCGCGGAACACCCTATCGGTATCATCACCGTATCGTTCAACCGATGCTTTAAGCGCTTGAAACAGCGGCGTTGACCATAGCTCGTCACCTAGTTCACCGCCCACACTGACGTGCGCTGGATACTCTGAGCTTTCGAAGTAACGTGCTCTTTGGTTCCATAAGCTACGAGTTGTTTTGCGTGTTCCGAACACACCGTCCCAGTTGAACACCGTATCTAGCTCGAACTCTTGACCACGACGCGAAGCATCCAAATATTGAATGCGGTAGCTCGCGCTGCCCGCCCAGTAATCAGCAAAACCCTCTGCGATAGCACCAGTGTGACCGTACGCCCAATCCGGTACGATTTGGTAATGAATGCCATGCCCAAGCTCGTGTATCACCACATCAGCATCAACTGCATCCGGAGAAACACCACCGACACCTAGCATGAGTGCTTTCGGACCGTAATAGTAAGTAGAGTTATCTTTTGATAAACCGCGAGCGTCAAAACGAAGCGGTTCGTCAAACAAGTCGTAAGTCAGGCTTGTCAGATATTGGATCGAGCTATCAAGATGATAAAAAGCCATCAACTGTGGGAACGCATTGTCACCAAACTCGGTGCTTTGCATCTCATCAACACTGTCAAACGCTTGAACTCCTTCTGCGCTGAGAAAGTCCAACGTATCAAGCACAGGTGCTTCACCAGGTGCTGGGGCTGCAAATAAACCCGTCGCATCCACTTGCTTTAATCTTGGGTTAGAGAGATAGAACTTACCTCCCGACTTTAAAACCTCAATCGACTTGGTGACGTACTCGATCGGCTGAGGGTAATCGGACAGTGCTGACCACGTCGATTCTGGTGCCGCTTGCTGTTGCATGGTGCGAAGATCTGGGTTGAATAAAGAAACCTCAACATCAACCAGACTTCCAGAGCTCAGAGCAGGTGGCTCTTGTGCTTGCAGTTGGCGAGGCGATTCCAATTCCATTGCAACCGTTGGTTTACCGTTGCGAATGATCGTATCTTCAAGGCTCTTAAACACTCGCACAACGTGATGATTTTTATCGGTTGTTACTACTAGGGCACGCTGTGCTTGATATTCACCGTTTACCCAAACATCAAAATTGTAATGCTCACCAAGCTGAGACTGGGTTTTGTAACGGAACTTAAACTCGCCCGTTTCTGAGTAGTGGCTGTCTAGATAAGTTTTCGCTTGCGCTTCATTCGTTACCACAGAGTCCGTTGCGGGATAATCCCACTCTGCAGCCTGCGCCGCAGGGGTACAAGCAATAAGTAGTGAAAACGCCAATGGTTTTAGCTTCATGATTTCGTCCTAGAATTCGTATTTTGCATTTAGCGTGAAGTAGCGCCCAGGCTCAGTTGAGTAACGCTTACTTTCCTCAGCGATACCCGCTACGTCCTGGTATCGGATGTACTCTTTGTCGAACAAGTTGACGATGTTTGCGCTAACACGAAGGTCTTTGGAAACGTAGTAAGTTGCGCCAAGATCAAACGTATTCCACGCGCTTGTCTGAGCACACTCTGTCGCTAGACCAAGCGTGGTCTGGCATTTAGGAACGCGATCCATGGCAGCGGCCCAGTTCCAAGCCACGTAAGCGTTGAAGTCTTGGTTGGCGTATTTCAGTTGAGCGTTACCTTCGAATGGCGTAATGCTTCGAACGTATTCGCCTTCCGCGTCTTTGCCATCTACGTAGCCAAACTTAGTGCTGATATCCCATTGTTTGGTGAGCGCGTAACCCGCAGAAAGCTCTGCGCCATAAGTCTCTACGCCATCAAGGTTTTGGTACTGTTTGATGTAATTACCAGTGCTTGAATCAAAGCCTGTGGTCACAACATCGATGAAGTTTTCAAACTTGTTGTAGAACACAGACGCATAGACATACGCACGACCGTTATCGAACTTGTTACCGATTTCAAATGAGTCGGAAGTTTCAGCTTCTAGATCCATGTTTGGTGCAATGACAAACGGCGTGAGCGGCACAAAGTCGTGGCTTACGAAGCCATACGCTTTATCGTATTCCGGAGCACGGTAACCATGGTTATAAGATACATAAGCAATGTTGTTGGCAAACATTTCACGAGAAACCGACAGGCTTGGAGATACCTCTGAGCTATCCATGTCTTTTAATGGGAAGCCGCCCACTTCACCCGCACCGTCTGGCGTGAGACGGTGCGCATCAAAGCGTAGGCCACCTGTGATGGTCCATTTATCCAGTTCCACCATGTCTCGAACGTACAAACCAATGTTATAAGCACGAGCAGGAGCGAAAGGTTGTTTGGTCGAAGGTGTTACTCCGTTCCAATCAATCTTGGAGTCGCTATCTGTGCGTTCGTAATAGTCTGTAGAAAGCTCAACACCGTAAGCCAATTGGTGCTCAGCATTTGCTGCATAAATCGTATTGGTGAAATCGCCACGGAAGCCAATTGTTTCGTCAATGAAGGTTTTGTGTTCCAGCTCGCGACGCTTGGTGATCAAACCATTGTGATCCACTTGGCGCATTAAACGGTTGGTGTCTTCCACCACTTCGGTGTGACGCCAGTAAACTTTGGTATCCAACTCTTCGAACCAAGTTGGATTAATCGGAGTCACCTCTGCACCAATATAAGCGCTGTACTCTTCTGTGGTTTCATCCTCAGCAAAGTCTTCAATATGCCAAATTCCATCAGGTTGAATGGACGGTGAACCCTCCAAACGCTCTTGGTTCTGGGTGTAGAGTTCCGCTTTGGCTTTCAACATCACCTCTTCATTGAAAAAGTGGTTGATCGTATAAGCACCGCTGTAACCATCGAGATCGCGGTTATACAAATCTTCATCAAAGTTACGTGTCTCTTGTCCTTGCCAGTATGAAACGTTAAACAAACTCTCTGTGTCACCGGAACGGAAAGCTAGATTACTCGTGCCTTTGTACTTGTTGCTGATATCGGTGTAAGTACCGGAAACATCGGTGTAAAAGTCTTTGTCTTTTAAGAAATCACCCGGCTGACTGGATTCTAAAATCACCACACCGCCGATCGCTCCAGAGCCATGCACCGAAGAACTTGCCCCTTTAATGATTTGCAGCGATTCAAAATTGGATAAATCAAAAGTATCTCGCCCAACTGCATCATTAATGTCATTCGCACCGAAGCCATCCGCAGAACGAATGCCATCACGAACGATCATAATGCGGTTACCCGTCATACCACGGATGGTAATGTTTTGCGGACGTCCTGCACCGCCCGTCACGCTTACACCAGGTTCGTTACGCAGCACGTCATATAGCTCGGTCTCGCCTCTTTCTTCGATTTGCTCGTTTGTGATAACCGCGACACTACCTGCCACTTTTGACAATGGCTGATCGATTTTATTGGCGGTTACCACCACCTCTTCCATTGAGAAAACCTTAGATTCGGCGTGCACTTGACTGGCAGCAAGTACCAAAAGTACTGCCGCTGACACTGGGGTAAGCTTCATTTACTGCTCCGCTTTAGATGTTTTAATGAGTGATAGTAGAAATGCGTATTCTTTTGCTTGTTGTTCTTGCGCTTGTCGTGGGTCCATTTGGTGGCCCGAATTAAAATCAGTTTGCAACAAGTACGGCCCGTTGCGCTCACTTAACGCTGAAACTTTAGCGAGATACTTTGCGCCTTCCCAATATGGCACGCGCTGATCGATTAAACCGACTTGAACCAACATGGGTGGGTAAGCGTCTTTATGGATATTGAAAATCGGATCGTACGCCTTCATTAACGCCAATTGTTCAGGTTTGGTTGGGTTACCCCATTCGCCATACTGCTGTGTGGTAAGCGGAAGTGAGGTATCCGACATACTTGCAACCACATCAACAAAAGGCACTTTAAGTACGACACCTGAAAACAATTTAGGATCTTGATTAACCGCTCCGGCCACCAACGTACCACCAGCACTAGAACCGATGGCGAAAACCTCTCTATTGCCACGTTCGAATGTTTGCAGCGCCTTCGCGGCCGCGACAAAATCACCAATAGAATTGGCTTTTCGCACACCACGGCCTTGCTCGTGCCATTCATCGCCAAAGTACCCACCGCCACGGACATGGGCGATAGCGTAAATCACACCTTGGTCGAGTAAACTGATAACCTGAGGCATAAAGTACGGTTTCATCGTAAAACCATACGCGCCGTAACCGTAAATCAACACAGGAGATTGTGGGTGCAATTTGTCTTTGCGATACGCCAAAGAGACCGGGACAGAAACGCCGTCGTGCTTAATAAAAATACGTTGGGTTACATAACGCTGACTATCAAAGTCTTGGTAAGCATCTTGAGAGTACAAGGATTTATTCAGCGTTTTTACATCGAACTCTTCCCACTGAGGAGGCGTAGTCATCGACATGCTTCGGATACGAATTTTGTTTGATTCAAAATCGCCCAACGTGCTTAGCCAAGCGACATTACCATCGTGTTCCAATGGCAGTATCACTTTTTCCTGACCTTGGTAAGAATACACCGTCAAAGTCGACACATTGTTTGGCTTGCTAAGTGCCACAACTCCTGCATCATAAAGGTAGAACTGTTCAAGCGGCTCACGAGGATTGGTGAAGCGTTGCCATGTTGCGCCAAGCGGTGCGAGTTCGGCTTGGTAAAGGGCGAACTTTCCTTCAAAGTTGCTTTTCAGATAAATGTAACCTTTCGCCACATCCGCGTAATATTCCACACCCACTTCAGGCTTTCGCAATGAATCTGAGACAGTGCCCGTTTCTAGATCGACAAGCTTCTGCTCTGTTGTTGACTCGTTGTTGCTTTGCAGCACAGCATAACGGCTATCTGCCGCACGATAGAAAGAAAGTAACCAATCTGACTTGGGTTCATTCCATAGGACTGTTTTTGCCAAAGATTCAGTGGAGATACGTAAGATCTGATGAGGTCGCTGAGTGCGCTTTTCTTTTGCAACGAGGAATGCCACTTTCCCGTTAGGTGACAACAATACGCCACTATCGACGTGCGTCGCCAGTTCCGTAGATTGGCCGGAGAGTAAATCAACAACCACAGCACGATATTGTTCGCTACCGTCGATATCTTCCGTGAAAAGGAGCGTGTCACCATTCACTTGCCATTGACCAAGTTGGTAGTACTGATGCGCAGATTGTCGTTCATCGAAATCGAACACCACGTTTTCTGGTGCATGTTGACTCGCACGGGATAATAGTAAGTAACGACCATCGCGACGCGTTAGCGTCCACTCTCTTCCACTCATGATCGACCATGGCTTATCACCTTTGTCTGCCACCATGGTATCCCACTGCGTGAGTAGGTTTTTTGTCAACGTCTGATAACTTTTTTGGTGCTGTTCAGTTTTGTGGTTTTGTTCTGTTAGGTAGGTAAGAACTCGCTCATCTTTACGAGCATCATCTCGAAGCCAGTTGAAATCATCAGCAGCAAAGCCAGAACTAGAGGTAATTATGAGCCCTAAAAAAACATGAGTAAATTTCATATAGAGAGCGAATTCATTTATAGGATTAATACAATGGCGCGTATTCTGCCCTTAAATAAAAATGAGATCAATTATCATTTTCATAATCATGTGAGATTTTTATCTAGTGTGTGAGGAAAAACGTTTGCTTTGACCGAGGTAATAAAACTTAATAACTTCCTAAATTAGCGTTCTATGCTGTTTATATACAACCAGACAAATATAAAAGCTGACAAACGAGTGAGTATGGAAAGACGCTATTTCACCTAGCGACAGACATAAAAAATCCGAGTGCGAACACTCGGATTTTTAAGAACTAAAATCAATGGGAAACTACAGCAGCTTTTACTCTTCAGAGCTCGGTGCCGCTGGTTTTTTCTTAGGGATGAAGACATCATCACCCACAGATACGTTTTTGTAGAAGCTCTTGTCACGCTTAGCTGGTTTTTTCGCCGACTTTTTCGCTTGAGGGCGAGCTTTCTTTGCGGTCGCTTTCTTATTGCGAAAATCTGGTTTAGGTGGCTTAAGGCCTTTAAACTTACCTTTCAAATCTTCGAACACTGAAAACTCAAGATCTTGTTGTAGGTATGCTTCTACACGTTTAAAGCTATCCCAGTCTTTTGGACCAACAAGAGAGATTGCATCCCCTTTGTTTCCAGCACGACCAGTACGACCAACTCGGTGTACGTATTCTTCGGTATGCTTTGGCATATCGAAGTTGATGACGTGTGTCACAGTTGCAATATCCAAACCGCGGGAAGCAACATCAGTCGTTACAAGGATCTTAAACACTGCGCGCTCAAACTGACTCATAATGGTGTTACGTTGAGTCTGGTTCAAGTTACCACTTAGTGCTACAGCCTTCAGTTTCTTTTCGTTCAGCTTTTCTGTTAGTCGCTCAGTATCATCACGCGTTGCCGTAAAGATAATAACTTGACGGTATTCAGCCTCAGAAAGAACACGATCTAAAATTGCCTCTTTATGATCTAGGTGATCACACAAGTAAAATTTTTGCGTGATATCTTTATGCTCTTCGTTAGAAACGCCGATAGCAATTCGCTTTGGCGCATTGAGCATTTCAGCCGCGATTTCATTGACGTCTGCATGATCTAATGTCGCAGAGAACATCAACGTTTGACGACGACGATGCTTGGCTGCTTTATGAATGCGACGAAGCTCTGGTGCAAAACCCAAATCCAACATGCGGTCTGCTTCGTCAAGAATCAGCGTTTCCAAACCATCCAGATAAAGCGAACGATGATCTAAGTGATCAGCCAAACGTCCTGGTGTCGCCACGATAAATTTCGGGTAACGACGCAGAGCTTTTACTTGATCGTTAAAGTTCTCACCACCCAAAATCAGTGCTGCTTCATAAGATAGGCCAGCTAGCATAGAACGAAGCTCACCATATACTTGTTTCGCTAGCTCACGAGTAGGAGCAAGGATTACCGCGCGAGGGTCTTTCGCAGAAAACGATTTTGTCTTTAAAGACTTATGAAGCATTGGCAATACAAACGCCAAAGTCTTGCCCGAACCTGTTTTCGAAGATGCCAATAGATCCTTGCCTGCAATCGCAACAGGAATCGCCTGCTGCTGAATGTCAGTCGCTTTTTTAAAATCGTAGTGTTTTAGGTTCTTCAACAATCGGTTGTCTAGGCCTAGATCTTTAAATTGCAAAGTATTCTCCAATAAATCAGTCAGCGTCTGAGCGCTCTGTAGTGTCGTTTCCGCTCTAACGCAGCAAAAAAATAAAGCTCGGTATAATACCGCAAATCATAGGAGTATAGATAGAGATCACACAAACTAATTCCCTGTGGTAACGGTAAAACATCATTTGTGGCTCAGTTCAGAGTAAAGACTAGCCTTTTTGATGAGCAGCTGGACAGGAAGTTTAGAGAAAAGCCGTTCAAATATGCCTTCTATCCATCAACAAAACGACTTAAATAGCAGTTATTTGGGCCAATAAACTTTCATTTGTGTCAATATCGTCTAAATTATTGATATCAGGAACGTGGCAAATACACCTGCTATGAAAACTGTTGTGAGAACGAAATAAAGGATAGGTAGTTAAACTTTGTTAAGTTCAGGTAAAAGTTGACGTCAGGTACTCCATGAAATTCTTGGGTTTTTTTGACTTTTGCTACATCATGTACTGATAAAATGTAACCACATTTAACCTCGCTACTGTATAAAATAATAGTTGGTGGCGAGACTTTCACTATAAGCAAGGAGTTCTTATATGAACAAAACGTTGATCGCAGCTGCAGCAACTTCAGTACTTCTACTAGCCGGTTGTGCTTCTTCTGATGACGCAGCTACAGCAAATGCAGCAAAATTAGACGAACTAAGCAACCAAGTTAGCCAACTAAGCCAAGACGTACAAGCTCTTCAATCTGACGTTCAAAAATCAGGCGCAGCAGCAATGGCTGCTCAAGAAGAAGCTGAGCGTGCTAACGAGCGTATCGATAACATCGCTCAGTCTTACACTAAGTAAGATTTAATACCGCGTCTTAACGCCCGTTAAGGCGCGGTTATTTCGATAGGAACCCCATTCTGTGCAGCGATTGCTGCTTTAGCCTTCACGTTTTTCATACCGAATTCATCCAACCACCACTTTAACTCTTTCGGCACTTTGAGTTCATCTTTCTCGCCATTACTACGAGTCAAAGGCTCATGTGCTTCTAAGAACACACTTCTGTCAGGCTCAAGTGTCATTTTGATAGGCTGGTTAATGATGTTAACGTCTTCACCGTTACGAACCTTGTCAAATAACCACTCAATGTCACTTGGGTCCATACGAATACAACCCGCGCTGACCCGCATACCAATCCCAAAGTCCTTGTTGGTACCATGAATTAGGTATTCGCCATTCCCGTAAGCTAAACGCAATGCAAACATACCAAGTGGATTATCAGGCCCCGCAGGAACAACGGCTGGTAGGTCAATGCCCTTTGCTTTGTACTCGGCACGAATAGAGGCTGGAGGAGTCCATGTAGGGTTCGGTCGTTTTTGGCTGATACGCGTTGTCATTACTGGGGTATCGCGCCCTATTCGGCCAATTCCGACAGGAAATACATGGACAATATCCTCTCCTTTCGGAAAGTAATATAAGCGCAGCTCGGCTAGATTAATAACGATACCTTTATAAGGTACGTCTGGGAGGATTAGTTGTGTCGGAATAGTAAGAACATGCCCCTCTTCTGGTAAGAAGGGATCCACGCCTTTGTTTGCGGCCATTAAACCTAGCATACCCACATCGTAGAGCTTAGCGATATTTGCCATGGTTTCGCCTTCTTGCACGACGTGGTTTTCAAGGCGACCAATTAAACGGCTTCCATCCTCTGGTAATTCGTACATCTTAGCGAATGATAGACCACTCACTAAAGATAACGACACAGATAGCAGGGTACGTTTTGCGAAACTCATTGATCGCTTTTTGCTAAGCATTTCACTCTATTCCTTGGCACTTTTAAAGAGCTGTAAGGTTATCTCTCTTTCTGTCTTGTGATCAACCATCGGCTTGTGATATTCCAGTAAAGAAAAGCCCTCCCAAGTCCAAGGTTTATGGATGTATTTGTTCGGTACACTTTTGATTTCTGGTACCCAGTGGCGCACAAATTCACCATTAGCATCGAACTTTTCGCCTTGGCTTATCGGGTTGAAAATACGAAAGTATGGCTGCCCGTCACAGCCCGTAGAAGCAGACCATTGCCAGCCACCATTGTTCGCTGCAAAATCGCCGTCCACCAGCTTACTCATGAAGTACGCTTCTCCCCATCGCCAATCAATATGTAAGTCCTTGGTAAGAAAGCTCGCGACAATCATACGTAATCGATTGTGCATCCAACCTGTTTGATTGAGCTGACGCATTGCTGCATCAACGACTGGGTATCCTGTTGTTCCTGTCTTCCATCGCTCAAAGGCCTTCTCATCATAGGACCACTGGATTTTATCCTCCCAATCGATAAATCCTTTGCCTTTGACGAGTTTTGGTTCGAAAACCAATAGGTGCTGATAAAACTCACGCCAAATGATCTCACTTAACCAAGTTGCTTTCCCTTCTGTAAGGTCATTTTGTTGATTTTCAGCATACAAACGAGCAATACACTGCCTTGGTGATAGCGCGCCAATCGCAAGGTATGGAGACAGTTGGCTAGTGCCATCAATAGCTGGAAAGTCTCGCTCGCTTTGATACGCGTCACTGCGCTCCCGTGCAAATTCCCTAAGCTGCTTCAAAATATCATTAGTCGAAGCCAGCCAGTCTTCACTGGATTCTCGAGGATAGCTAAATGTGAAGCTTGAATTAAATCGAGCCGACTCTAATTGTTCGAGTACCTTTTTATTGAGTGGCGCTTGCTCGTGAGGTTTTACTACCGTCGGCATATGGAACTGCGTTAACCAAGCACGCTTGAATGGCGTAAACACCTTAAAATATTCGCCTTGCTTATTAAGAACCGTCGTTGGCGCGTGCACACATTTGTCATGAAACAGTTCAAATTCGATATCGTGAGAAGCTAACGCTTCACTTACTTGTGTATCGAGCTCTCGTTCGTTCACCTCATAGTGAATGTTTGCCATGACAGACGTGGCTTCAAGTGTTTCCGCCCACCCACTAATCACATCTGTACAATCGGAAAACGACGGCACCTCTTTGTACAAAAAGGGAATATTAAGGCTTTCAAGCTCCTCGTTAAGACAAGCTAAGCGACGAGCAATGAGGTCTGCCTGCATCGGCGCCATATGATGCTCCCGCCACTGCTCTGGCGTCGCGATAAAGCAAGCGACGACAGGCTGACCTGAATCCAATGCCGCTTTGAGTGCCGTGTGGTCTAACGTACGTAAGTCACGTCGAAACCATACTAAAATCATGGTAGCTCCTATCTTTTGTCTACTAAGTTAGGTGTAATTTCTCTATCACTTCAGAGCACCCCATCCGATCACCTAACTGTGCGTGAAGCATTTTGATGGACGCTACTTGTTTAGCAGCTAGCGCTTTGTTGGAGAAAAGGTAGATAAACGAACCATTTTCAACGACCTCGTGATCTAGTAGACCAGAAACATCATCAACCTTATCGATCAAAGTCGTGTGATACCCTTGTTCGCAAAGCTTCGCTGCTTGAATCCAACTCTCAGACTCTCTGTTTTGTTCAAAGCTAATGAGCAGACACTTTCCTTTGGAAGCGGCTTTGTTTTCAGAATCGATAACAAGGGCAAGTCGAGTGATCAAACAAGTCTGAAATAACCCTACTTGTAAAGATCGCAGCGATCCTTTCACCATGTCTAGCGCATCAAATACTGGGCTAATAAACTGATCAATAACGAGTTTTAGTGGATACTCTTTAAGAACAGAGGCAAGTAAACTCTCTGCTTTTCCTCGATTCAGGGTAGACAGCGCAAGCAGCATGTTTTCAACTTCTTCGAGTGTGCGAACCTCGTTTTTGACTTCGACATCGGCGCTTTTTCCTAGCAGCCCCTTCACTTTACCAATCGAAATCCCCTTCGCGAGCCAGCTCTGGACTTCGCGAATCGTATCGAGATCTTGCTGGCTATAAAGTCTGTGTCCTTTTTCAGTTCGCTGAGGTTGGATCAAGTTGTATCTTCGTTGCCAAGCTCTCAGCGTAACTGGTTTTACACCCGTGATTTCTGCGACATCTCGGATCGCGTATAGTTTTTCTTCTGAACTACAAACCATAGCGTAATCTCATCTCCTGCGGATACGGTTCTAAAAACTTCTGTTTTGCTAAATATTCGTCTGGGTAAGTATTTAAGTAATGCTTAATCAATGTAAGTGGTGCTAGCAGAGGCAGCATTCCGATACGGTAGTCGTGAATCACTGTCGCTAACTCTTCTTTTTCTTCTTTAGTTAGTGAGCGTTTGAAGTACCCTTGTAAATGCATCAACACATTTGTGTTATTTTTGCGGCTAGCCCGATTCGTTAACGCCTTCATCAGTCCTAAACGATACTCTTGGTAAAAGTCTTCAATTTCATAATTAGCGACATCGGCAACTAAGCGGCCAAGGGATCGGTATGACTCTGGGTGGTGTGCCATTAACGTCAGTTTGTAGCGCGAATGAAAGTCGATGATTTTGCCACGAGTAGGCTCACCATCCATCGAGTCGTAAAAGTCATTTAGACAAAATACTCGAGTAATAAAATTTTCTTTCAATACAGGGTCGTTAAGTCTGCCATCCTCTTCAACAGGCAACCAAGGCATTTTTTGCATCAATGTTTGTGTATACAAGCCAACACCTTCTTTCGCAGCACTGTTCTTGCTGTAAACCTTGACTCGCTCCATGCCACAAGTTGGTGACTTGGCACAAACGATGTAACCACAAAGCTGCTCGCTTTGAAGTTCATCTACTTTATTGGCCGAGTAAGTGAGCATATTGTCGGTATGATCATTTTCTGGATTTTTGGTTTCAACCAATGCAACACGCTCTTCATTAGAAACAAGACGAATGGTTGGACGGGGTACTGGCATACCTACGCCGACTTCAGGGCATACCGAAACAAAGTCAAAATACGGGCTGAGCTCTTTAGTCACAAAGTTGCTCACCTTATGACCAGAGTCAAAACGCACTCGTTCACCCAAAACACACGAACTGATACCTACTTTGATTGAAGATTCCATGATGACGCATCCCTATACAAAAAGTTTTGTTGTATAACTTATAGCAAGCCTTTCCAGATTGTACAAGAAAATAAGTTGTACAATTTAATCGTTTTACTTCACTCGAAAGTATTTCGATCAACCAGCTTTCAGAAAAAAGTTTGGCCCAAAAACAAAGAATTTGTGCGCGCAATCGACAAACTGCTCAAAAGCAAATCGATTGCTCTTTTAGTTTCAACAGATTTAGTTATCAATAGGAGTTGCAGTTTCTAAATGCGTGGTTTTTGTGACTAAGCTCTCAAGGGGCTACTGTACGTCCCGATATTATTGCCTCAACGAAAACGAACAAGTTCAACAGAATTGGTAATAGCGTTCTATAATAGAGGCGTTTTATCAAAACAAAACTTTGGAGAGCACTTATGGCAACCCCACACATTAACGCACAACCAGGTGATTTCGCTGAAACAGTTCTAATGCCAGGCGACCCGTTGCGCGCTAAATACATCGCTGAAACGTTCCTAGAAGATGTGAAACAAGTTTGTGACGTTCGCAACATGTTCGGCTTTACTGGCACTTATAAAGGCAAAAAAGTTTCTGTAATGGGCCACGGCATGGGTATCCCGTCTTGCTGTATCTACGTACACGAGCTAATCGCTGAATACGGCGTGAAAAACGTTATCCGTGTAGGTAGCTGTGGTGCAGTACGTGACGACGTGAAACTAATGGACGTTGTTATCGGTATGGGTGCTTCTACAGACTCTAAAGTTAACCGTATCCGTTTCAACAACCACGATTTCGCAGCAATCGCTGATTACGGTCTTCTAGAAGAAGCAGTTAACCAAGCGCGCGCTCAGGAAGTGCCTGTAAAAGTAGGTAACGTATTCTCTGCAGACCTGTTCTACACACCAGAAGCAGACATCTTCGAGAAGATGGAAAAACTAGGCATCCTAGGTGTAGACATGGAAGCGGCTGGTATCTACGGCGTAGCAGCTGACCTAGGCGCGAAAGCACTGACTATCCTGACAGTTTCTGACCACATCATCCGTGGTGAAAAACTAAGCTCAGAAGAGCGTCAGAAGTCGTTCAACGACATGATGAAAGTTGCACTAGAAACTGCAATCAACATCTAAGAACAAATAGTAAGTAATAATTTGCAGCCAGAGTTATACTGGCTGCCCGAATTATCCCGAGGGGGCGATTGTGTCTAACGGCGAACTGCCAAAAGACGCAGATGGGTTACAACTCAACTTTTGTAAAACATTGGCGTGTGACAACTTTGGATTGAGTGATGCAAAGCGTTACGTTCTGCAACATGCGAACCCTAAGCGTCCGGCGATGGTATGCCGTGAATGTGGAGCTTTCCCCCCCTTACTTAATAATCGCGATGTCGTGAACGAACTTCATCGCCTGCGGCACGTCCACAGTGACGGGTTGCCTGCTTGCCGTAATGATGATTGCGACAACTTTGGACTTTCTGTCCACACTCACAAACACCTCTATCACGCTTTCGGTTACAGTGGCGATCGCCAACGTTACCGCTGTAAAGTGTGTCAAAGTACCTTTGTCGACAAGTGGTCTGGTGCCAACAAGAAGCTTCAATTTCAAGAGAACTTGATGGGTTTATTGTTTACGGGATATTCCGTACGAGAAATCTGCCGCAAGCTTAGTATTAACCCAAAAACCTTTTACGATCATGTTGACCATATAGCTAGCCGCTGCCGCCGCAAGCTGGCAACCATTGATGCGCGCTGGGTAAACCACGCAACGCATTATGAATTGGCCTCAAACTATATTGCATTGCAACCGAACAGCAATAATGGTGTGTATTGGATTGTTTCTGGCGAAGCGCATTCTGGCTATATTCTTTGCCAGCACGTCAATTATTCCGCTGATGAAGAGCCAATCGCAACGCTCGATCATAATCCTTACGATGAGGTGTCTCGTTTTGTTTCCCAGGAGTACGTAGCGGAAGCAAGTGAGCCGCTTGCGGAACCTTCTCATCACCTCAGAGAGCGAATTGACCAAAAATACCAAACAATTTTGGCTCGCGGTAACGTAGAAGACCCTCTTGGTAATCTATCTGTATTTCATTACCCTTCAAAAGGGGCATTAGTCCGTCCGCCATACACCTCGTATGCACACTATTTGCACGTACTTGATATGTGCTGCCCAAACAAACGTGTATCTCTATACATGCCTCAAGATCCCCTACTACGTTCAGCTGCACTGAGCGTTTGTTTACCTCGTATTAAAGAGAAAAGTGTCGACTTGATGTACGTAGAAGAGGACGCTAGTTGGGACATGAGCACTCCCTTTGGCAAAGTCGATATCGCCTATATGAGTTGGTGGCGCGATCGTTGGGCAATCTCTAGTCAAAACGAAAACCACAAAGGCATTTGCTACCTCGCTGGCGATCAAAATGAGCCTGAAAAATGGTTTAACGTTGCGACAACTCGTCATGTGAAGTTTTATCAAAACCGCTTTCAGATTCTTTTCGAAAGCTTCATTAACGAGCCACGTCGCAAATTACGACCTGCTGGTATTTTACCTCTTTTAGATATATTCAGAGCTTGGCATAATTTGTGCTATCAGGATAAACAAGGTCTTACCGCTGCACAAAGGTTGGAAGTCTCTGATGCACCTTTGACAATCAAACAGCTCCTATCGTAGCTATTCTATTGGTAATTTAGATGTAGTAATTAGGGGTTGTAACGGTATACATTACGGCCCCTGATCGTTTACCAAAACGTTATCCGCATCGCTTTGGTAAAGAAACATGCATCTAACCACTTAATATTAGGTGTGATTTCCAGTTCGATAGTCATGGATGTGAACGTTGGATAAAAACCAAATTCAGCTAGAAGATGATCTCACTAAGCTTAAAGGCCAAATAAAATCGGCCCCTAAACATACCTTTAATATTGCGCAGCAATATCGTATCCGCGCGGAACAAATTTTATTTGTGGACGGAGAGATCAAAGCCTTACTCATCATGGCGCAATGCTGTTGGTGCCTAATGGATTACCGACAAGGCTTAAAACTCGTCAAAGACGCTTACAGCAAACAAACACAGCTTGAAACCGACGATCATCTCCCGGAAATTCTCCATCTTTTTGCACTCCAATATTGGGGCCAAGCAAAGTATTATTCCGCGCAACAATATTGGATTAATGCGCTCGAACAATCTGCTCTTGTTGATGATGTTGAAATTCAAATCGAATCTCTAATTGGGCTTGGTAATGTATGGCGCATCACTAATGAACACCAACTTGCCGCTTCAACTCATGAGTTAGCCGTTAAAGTGGCAAACAATGTTCGTATTGCTTGGTTAGAAGGCAAAGCGCGCATCCTATTAGCTTGGGACTATTACTTACTAAATAAGTTTGTCGAGATGCTTACGGTACTGGATGGAGCAACCGAAGTATTAAAAGATCATGATGACAGTACGTGGCAAGCCGAGATCTGGGACTTTAAAGGGTTAGCACTGCTTGGACTAGAACGCCTTGATGCGGCCGAAGAAGCCACCCAAAAAGCCCACCAGCTCGCCATTGAGCATGACCTCGTTTGGATGAAAGCACACTCTTTTATTAGCCGAGCAAGACTTGAGCTTTTGCGCCAAAATACAGACAGCGCTGCCAAGTTGCTACTTGCAGCAGAAGAGTCTGCACTCAGTTTCGACCACGGTGAGCTACTCAGCCAAATTTGCTTCCAACAATCACGAGTCGCTGAAGAACAAGGTGACTTTGAGTCTGCGTTTAACGCGTTCAAGAAATACCGTAAGCACGCACTCAAAATGCTCAAAGAACAAACTCACCGAATCAGCATGGATAAAGCAAGAGGCTCTAAACGCCAACTAGAGCAGCGAGCACGTAAGCTGATCAATCATATTCGCTCTCAACACGAATACGACCCTGAAAAGCAGTTCTCTAATGTCGTTTCTGAGACCTACTGGTGGGAACAATTAGTTTTGTTTAAAACGGAGCTCAAACGCTCTAACCACGCCATCATTATGATTCAGCATTCAAACCCCGAAGTTCTCGATGTTTGTACCGAGCTCGTTCATGCATTGACAACCTCTAGCGACCTCATCTCGAGAATTTCCAGTAACAGGCTAGCAATGTTAATTGCAGAAAAAGGTCAAGCAGCAGAAGAGGTCTACCGCACTGTCCAAGCGATGTTAGACATCTATCCATGGAAGCGACGCGGAATCAAAGGCCCGAAACCGATACTGTATTTGCAAGATATCCTGACCTTCCCATTCACGTTAGAACAGCTCGAAGAAAGTTATATTGAGGTAATGAAGAATGGAACAACTGCTTAGCAAGGTGACTGACGCAGGTATCGATCCTTCTTCCGTTTCAGGTGAAGAAGCGATTACGCTATGGGAACACATAGGGTTACATATTGCGTCAACAAACCGAGAGAAAGCGCATTGCTATATCATTAGCGCCGAGTATCGAAGAGAGATCAAACAGCTCAACGACAGCATTAGTGAATTGAAACAAGCGCTTGAGTTGCTTGTTTTACCAGAAGATGTAGAAGATATTCTTTCTGTGAAAGCAAGCTTGAGTGAGCGTTTAGTTGAAGTAGGTGACTACAATGCGGCATTAACCGAGTATGTTGCTTCAACCAATATCGCCGTCGAGTACGGCTATATTGATGAGTACGTATTGGCCATTATTGGAATGGGTAATTTATGCGATGCCTATGGGGATCACCAACGTGCATTACGTTATTATCAAAAAATAGATGCTATCGATCACGCTATTGGCAGTCGATCACTACGCCTTCGTTACAAGCTGTACATGCTTGCCTGTTATATCAGCTTGAACCGTACCGCAGACGCCAAAGAGCTGTTGAGTGAATGTGAAGAACTGAGCATTCTCGTCAGTGATAAAAACCTCGCCGCACAAATTCACCTCTACCGAGCCAAATTACATCGTCTGCAAGAAGACTACCCCAATGCGTTGCTGGCTATTTCGAATGTTCAGTATACAACGGGTAGTGCCACGACATACTGGTTATCTACGATGGTCAAAATTGAGACTGCGTATTGTCTAAACGGTGTAGGGCACACTTCTTTAGCTAATTTAACGTTGGACTCCATCAGTAAAAGGATTCAAAAGCAGCTATCTCCTATCGTTACTCAGCATTTTTATAACGCGATGAGTCAAGTTTACGCCTCTCAAGGGTTGTATCAAGAAGCATTAAATTGTGAAAAAAAAGCGCATAGAATCGAATCTGATCTTGTAAAACATATTCCGATCGGTGAGTTAGGGTCTGCTCAACTACGCCGACTTTCACGCTTTGAGTTACAACTCAAACTCATTTTGTCAGAGCTAGAAAACAAAGAACTAAAAGAAACCACCAAGCAGCATAAAAATACTGTTGCTCAGCTACAGCAGGACGTCTTTACCGATCCACTTACGTCTTTACACAACCGACGCTGGTTAGAAGTTAAACTAAAAGATCTACTTCTGCACGATACTGCATTTGCATTGATGGTCATCGATATCGATCACTTCAAATCTATCAATGACGAACTAAGCCACTTGGTTGGCGACAAAGCGATCAAAAGTGTGTCACAGGAACTGGCGTCCTACTTCAAATTTAAAAGCGCATCATGCGTTCGATTTGGTGGTGAAGAGTTCCTCGTGATCCTTGAAAATACCCAACTGGAACGAGCAGAAATGCATGCCGAGAATTATCGTGAACGGATTTATCAATATGGTTGGGACGATATTCTTGGTGAACGGGGGCTGACCGTATCCATAGGGATTACCTTGCATCGAGAAGGCGAGAATACTCAGCGAACTTTTTATCGTGCAGACAAAGCTCTTTATCGCGCCAAAGCCAATGGCAGAAACCAAGTCTGTACCGAACTTTAAACCATGCCCCGGTTGACACCTGGGGCTTTAGTATACTTTTTATTTATCCTTCCTATATCACTTCACTGCTTGTTTAAATAAGTACTCAGCAACACCTTAACTGCCAATAAACATCAGTGGATACTTACATCGCATAAACATAATTCCTACATAAAAACCGCTTGATTCATCTGTAGTTAAGACAAATACTTAAATTGTTAATTTACGTAGATTTTCCATTTCGCAATACGCACAGGTAGGTAAGATGTTTCTAGACTATTTTGCACTTGGGTTACTCATCTTCGTTGCTTTAGTGATCTTTTACGGAATCATTGTCATCCATGATATTCCATATGAAATCGCCAAAGAGAGAGAGCACCCGCACCAAGACGCAATTCACTACGCTGGCTGGGTCAGCCTTTTCACTTTGCATGCGCTGTGGCCATTTTTATGGATCTGGGCAACATTATGGCGCAAGGAACGCGGCTGGGGTTTTAAACAACTAGAACAAGAAACACACGACATTCATCACCGCCTTGAAGAACTCATCGATGAAGTCAACGAACTCAAAAACGAAGTATCGATGTTGAAACAACAAAAGATTCAGCAAAAGCCTTTGCCTGAACAAAGTAAAGAGGACGAATAATGGACTTATTGCTGATTCTGACTTACGCAGCTCTTTGTATTGCCATTTTTAAAATTTTCAATATTCCTCTAAACAAATGGACCGTTCCAACCGCCGTACTTGGCGGCGTAGTGTTAGTGGGCACACTCGTGCTGCTTATGAACTACAACCACCCATTTACTCAATTGGGTAACCAAGTGTTCCCGACTACGCCTATCGTCTCTGGCGTGCGTGGCCGCGTGGTAGAAGTGCCAGTCCAGGCCAACCAACCGCTCAAAACGGGCGATATTCTTTTCAAAATCGATCCTGTGCCTTTTGAAGCAGAAGTTGCTCGCCTTGAAGCGAAAGTCAAAGAAGCAAGCCAAGGTGCCTTGGGTTTAGAGTCTGATCTAAGAGAGGCAGAAGCTGCTGTATTGAAAGCGCAAGCGGACAGAGATAAAGCACAAAGGGAATTCAGCCGATATCAAAGGGGCTTTGATCGTGGCGCGTTTACTGAACAAGATTTGGATACTCGACGCCAAGCGTATAAAGCGGCAGAAGCCATGTTAGACGTTGCGATTTTGCAACAAGAACAAGCGCAAATCGCTCTGGACTCTGAAATCGGAGGCGAAAATACCCAAGTCGCGCAACTTCTTGCCGAGCTGCGTAAAGCAGAGTTTAACCTAGAGCAAACCGTCGTTCGTGCGCCAACCGATGGTTACGTTACGCAATTGGCTTTACGTCCTGGAGTGATGGCTGTGCCGTTGCCACTTGCCCCGGCAATGACCTTCGTACATACCGAAGACATTACGTACACCGCGGCATTCAGACAGAACTCATTACAACGCTTGAAGCCAGGCTTTGAAGCAGAATTTATGTTCCGCGCAATTCCGGGCAAAGTGTTCCGTGGCGAAGTCATTGACGTGATTCCAGCCATTGGTGAAAGCCAAATTCAAGCGCGAGGCGCTCTGCTCGGGACTGATGCCTTGCGCACGAGCGGACGTGTTTTTGCGAAGCTGAAAATTACCGACGACTTGAGTGGATACCACTTACCAATGGGTACTGCGGTTGAAGTTGCAGTTTATTCAGACAGCTTTACTCACGTATCAGTGATGCGCAAAGTGCTTATTCGTATGAAGAGCTGGCAGAACTATTTATACCTCGACCATTAATGAACATATAGCGCATTCATTTATCGGTAAAAATAACATCAAACCGTGTAATCAGGGGCTGACGATCAGCCCCTGATTCATTCTAGCCATCCAGATAGATAGCATTCCCACTTTTATTAATATTCTGTATAATGCGCGCCTTATTTTTAATGCTTGCTAAAACCAAAGCCAGTCAAAGGGATGCGTGAATCAAATCACACATTTCCTGAAGAAAAATAGAGCAAACAATAAGCAGCTTGGTTGTTTTGAATATATGTTACACAATCAAATAACTAACGCTTTCCAACAATATAAATGAACGTTCTTTAAAATCGACTATTGAACTGAGGTTATCTATGAATCTTTCCGCTAAAACTGTTGTGGTTATTGCAATCGGTGCTGCTCTTTACGGTATCGGCGGCTTACCTATGTTTGGCATCCCTGTGTTTGCAAACACAACGCTAAAACCAGCCATGGCAGTATTAGCATTGTTCTCAGTACTATTTGGACCACTTGTTGGCTTCTTGGTTGGTTTTATTGGGCACTGGGTTACTGACCTATTTGCTGGTTGGGGCGTATGGCTCACTTGGGTACTTGGTTCAGGTATTGTTGGTTTGATTATCGGTCTATTCCCTTCTCTAACGCGCTACCGTTTGGAGAAAGGTGATTTCAATATGAAAGACTTCGCGTTATTCGTGGTACTTGCACTATTAGGCAACGTATTTGGTTACGGTTGCTCTGCATTCCTCGACACGATTTTGTACGCAGAACCGTTCACTAAAGTGTTTACCCAGCTTTCTATTATCGCGATCGGTAACACCATTCTTATTGCTATTGTTGGCTTCTTCATTCTTAAATCTGTCGCTAAACGTAACAAGCAAAGCCGTAACTTAACAGAGGCTTAATGTCGAATGACAATCGAATTTTCTAACTTCTCTTTTAGATATGAGTCGCTGGACAAACCGACGCTAAAAAATATCAATCTAAGGATAGAGAAAGGAGAGAAAATCGTCATTATTGGTCCAAGTGGTAGTGGTAAATCTACCCTTGGGCAATGTCTTAACGGACTGATCCCACACGCAATCAAAGGGGAAACCAGTGGAACATTGACCATCAATGGTCAAGACACCGCCCCTTTCGACATGCACCAATACACTGAGCAAGTTGGCACCGTACTGCAAGATACGGACAGCCAATTTGTCGGCTTGAGCATTGGCGAAGACATCGCATTTGCGCTGGAAAACCAGCTAACTTCTAACATCGACATGTACCCATTGGTCAAAGCCACGGCCAAAATGGTCGACTTGGAACAGATGTTAGATCGCTCTCCCCACGATTTATCTGGCGGACAGAAACAGCGTGTTTCTTTGGCGGGCATTCTCGTCGATGACGTCGATATCCTTTTGTTTGATGAACCACTAGCTGCGCTTGACCCTAAAACGGGTAAAAAAACCATCGAGATCATCGATGATCTACACCGCGAAACGGGCAAAACCATCGTAATCATTGAGCATCGTCTTGAGGACGTTCTGCATCGCTCAGTTGACCGTATTATCTTGATGGAAAGCGGCGAAATCATTGCCGATACAACGCCAGATGAAATTTTAGCGTCGCCTCTGCTAGAAGATTACGGCATCCGCGAACCGCTTTATATTTCGGCTCTGAAAGAAGCAGGCTGCGCGATTGAGGGCGATGCAAAACCTTCTAGCTTAACTACCTTACCGTTGGAGCAATATAAACCAGCAGTACAAGCATGGTTTGATGGTTCAACAGCACAACCACCTAAAACGCCAGCCGAGACTTTGCTTGAAGTCCGTGGCCTCACCTATTCTTACGACGGTGAGAAAAACGCGCTAGAAGACGTGAGTTTTGACATCAAGCGTGGCGAGTTTGTCTCTGTACTTGGTAAAAATGGCTCGGGTAAATCGACCATCACCAAACTGATTATGGGCGTTATTGAAGCGGATAGCGGCTCAATGAGCATGAATGGTCAAGATCTTAACGAACTGACCATCTTCGAGCGCAGCCAGAAAGTGGGCGTGGTGATGCAAAACCCGAATCACATGATTTCCCATCACATGATTTTCGACGAAGTGGCCTTCGGCCTCCGTAATCGTGGCATTGAAGAGAAACAAATCGAAGCTAAAGTCCTTGAAGTCCTTGAGCTGTGCGGTTTGAGCAAATACCGTCACTGGCCAATCGAAGCATTGAGCTACGGCCAGAAAAAGCGCGTAACCATTGCGTCAATTTTGGTCTTGGAACCAGAGCTTCTGATCCTTGATGAACCGACGGCAGGTCAGGACTACCGGAACTACACGTCTATGCTGAGTTTCATCGAAAAGCTCAATCGCGAGTTGGGCGTAACCGTGATGATCATCTCTCATGACATGCATTTAGTGCTGGAATACACTACGCGCTCTATCGTGATTGCAGACAGTAAATTAGTCGCGGATGCACCAATGACGCAGGTATTCAGCAGTCCAGAGTTACTAGACCAAGCGAACCTCACCACAACAAGTCTGTTTGAGTTGGCTACGAAAGTTGGCATCGAAGACACCAATGGCTTTATGCAGCATTTTATCAATGTAGAAAAAGCGCACCGCCAACAAAAAAGCAGCGAAGTAAACCAACCAGAGAAAGCAGTGGCATGAAAGACAATAAGATGAAGTTTGGTATCAACTACATCGATACCCAATCGCCACTTCATAAGTTGAATGGCATTACTAAGTTCTTGCTTTTCATTGCTTGGGTAACGGTGGTGTTGACCACATTTGACTTGCGAATCATCGCGCTGTTGATCGTGCTTGGTTTAGGCTTATTGAAAATGACCAAAGTGCCCTTTCATGTCTACAAACCGCTGTTATTCGGTACAGGCACGGTATTACTGATCAATGCCCTGTTTATGTTCGCGTTAGCACCGCAACAAGGTACTGAGTTCATGGGTTCATCAACGGTTTTACTCTCGTTACCCGGTAATTACTCGCTCACTCAAGAGACGTTGTTTTACCTAGTAACAGTGACGTTGAAATACTTCAGCATGTTTCCAATCGCGTTGGTGTTTGTATTTACCACTCACCCGACGGAGTTTTCAGCCAGCTTGAACCGCTTGGGTGTACCTTACAAAATCGCCTATGCCGTAAGCTTAACGCTGCGCTACTTGCCGGAAGTGAAAAAGGACTTTGTTAACATCATGCACGCGCAACAAGCACGCGGAGTAGAACTGAGCAAGAAGGCTCCGTTGTTCACTCGTATGAAGAACGTCGCGAAGATTCTTGGTCCTCTGATTTTCTCTAGTTTGGACAGAGCCGATCAAATCTCAAACGCGATGACGCTACGTGGTTTTGGCCGCCACTCCTCTCGCACTTGGTACAGCTTAAAACCACTGACCAAAGCCGATATGATCTGCATGGCGGTAATTGCGGTGATAGTGATTGCTGCGATCAGCAAGCGTGTGATGGACACACAACTGTTCTGGTATCCGTTTTAAATTCTGAAGCTTCAAACTGAACATAACGTGGTTAGTGTTGTGACCACGTTATCTTCCGTCTTTCCCCTCGATAACTCGCCTGTTGGCTTCTTGCTTGCAAGTATTCAAAAGAAGCGGTAATTTCAGCGGCTCGCTGATGTGCCAGAAAGTTGCTTATTCAAACGACCAACATGAACTAAACTCATCAGTTTTATCAGGGGCTTAATGATCAACTGCGCACTGCCTACAATGAAAAGCCAAGTACCACTTTCAATCAACGAATCATTCAAAAAGAAAAAGCTACCAATTAAAAACCAAATAGCAATGAGTAGGTCGTTTGCAGCTCCTAACGCCTCATAGCGGCGCTGAATAACGATGTGACGGCTTCCTAGATCTAAATCCAACTCTCTGCCATGTATCTGCACTGTATAGATCCCCTCTTATTGTTTCGCGTCAGTTATGCCCAAGTTATTTCGAAATACTTAGTTCTAAACCCTAACGGACGTGGCATGCATTGACAACCATTGGAGGGATTATCTATTTGCAATCAAAAGAAAAGGGCGCATAAGCACCCTTTTCAGCGAGTCTAATTACAGGTATTCACTTCAATGGCTAGATAGTGAGTGCCAACTTAACTCCACTTCAACAAGCGAGTTTCGTTGCCTTCTTCCGGCTTGGCTGGAATATTGAGTGACAACAGCAAGCTCACTGCTGCCATACCAGCGCCGATGTAAAATACGCTCGCAGGTGAAACAAGCCAAATGACACCAAACGTAACAGGTATTACAACTGCAGCAATATGGTTAATCGTAAACGCAACGCCTGCGGTCGACGCCATATCGGCAGGATCGGCAATTTTCTGGAAGTAGGTTTTAATCGCAAGCGCTAACGCGAAAAATAAATGATCGACAACATACAATGCTGCCGCCCACTCTGCCGTTTGCACCAAACCGTACCCGACGAACACGAAGATCAAACCGACGTATTCAAACATCAACGCTTTGCGCTCACCAACAACGCCGATAAAACGGCCTATTCGCTTCGCAAACAAGAAGTTAAAGACATAGTTAATCAGGAACAGCAACGTAATATCTGCGGCGGAGTAACCAAACTTTTCTACCATCAAGAAACCAGCGAACACCGTAAAAATTTGACGGCGTGCTCCACTCATAAACGTAAGCGCATAGTATAACCAGTAACGTTTACGCAGGATGAGCTTCTTGTTCTGAGGCACTTTTGTCTTAAATTGTGGGAAGGCAAATGCCATCACCAAAATGAGCACAAAACCTAAACCACCAGCCATTAAATAGACCGTTTTAAAATCAAGTTTGAGCTGTTCGAGCGAAACCCAAATGGCGCCGTAGGTAAACAGAGAAGCCAAAGCTCCAACAGAAATAAACTTACCCAGCATTTCTGGCGCTTCTTCTTTAGATAGCCATTGTAAAGACAAAGACTGCTTGAGTGTTTCAAAGTAATGGAAGCCGGTGGACATTAACAAGGTTGTAAAAAGTAGACCGTACAAAGTGGGAAAATAACCTGTTAATGCCGTACCAAGCGTAAGCATCGCCAAAGAGACGAGCATAAAGCGTTGCTCTCGGATAAACAGCAATACAAACACGGCGGTAAAGGCCAAAAAACCCGGAATTTCGCGCACACTTTGCAATAAGCCTATGTCTGCACCATCAAAGTTTGCTTTCTCGATAACAAAGTTGTTCAACAACGCCATCCAGGTAGAAAAAGCAATGGGCACGATAATGGAAATTAACAGGAGGAAATTTTGCGGCGTTCTCCAGCCGTGCGATGAGGTAGTCATGATGTTTCCTTTAAATATGAAGGCATCATCATAGCTTTAAATGTAACAAATTCGCAATATCATTATTATTTTAAGCCCAGAGCAAGCAGATATGGCTGAGGAATATTGTTATGAAGATAAACATCGCGCTTAACTCCTTGGCTAAGCGCGATGTTCAAGTATCAAGAGAAATAAAGCATGAGTAAATGTGCTCAGTGGCTTAATCAATGACTTTTACTGATAGGCGATTTTTAAATTCAAACACATGTTCTGGACATACATCCAAACAACGACCACAGCTAATGCAGTTTTGATCCATAACTCGACGATCTCCCTCTTTCAAAGGCTGCCGAAGCACTTCTGGTTCTGGGCAAACGTAAAAGCAATCCATGCATTTGGTGCAATCTTCGCGCCGAACAACAGTAACGCGCAACAGGCTTTTTCGGCCTATCACGCCATAGGTAGCCCCCAGTGGACATAAGTGCCCACACCACCCATGCTCAACCAAGAGTAAATCCAACACAAACACTAGGGCGATCAACACCCAACCTGCGCCCATACCAAACACCAACCCGCGATGCAGTGCCGCCACTGGATCTAACCATGTCCAAAGAATTGCGCCAGACAGCGCACTGCCCAACATCAAAACAGGGATCAGCCAATAACGAATCACGGGAGACCAACGATAGCTCGCTTTAATGTTGAGCTTTCGACGCAACCACGCCGCCAAGTCTGTCACGATGTTCAACGGGCACACCCAAGCACAAAATGCGCGCGGCGCCAAAATCGCGTAAAACACCACGACAATCACTACGCCTAACAACGCATTAAACTCCGGAACATGCCCTGTCGCCAAAGCTTGAAGCACAATTAACGGGTCACTTAACGGCACGGTATCGAGCAACATACTTGATGACAGATTACCAGTTAGAATTCCCAGCGTCGGCCCAGCCATAAATAGCGCAATGATGGTGAACTGACATAGCCGACGTAAAATCAAAAACCGATGCGCGCGCCACCAACCAAGCTTTTCAAGCGCTTCTTTGCCAGCATTTTGAGCTAAATTCTTTGCCATTACTTACCTCCTTTTAGCGATTCAAGCGCACCTTCCGGCACAGGCGTCTCACTAGGGAGGATATTTTCGAGTGGTTTGTCGAGCTCTTTCCAACCAAAATTGTAGTGGCTGCCCACTTTGCCTTTCGCCAAATCCGTCGGGACGACTTTAATAGCAGCGACATCCAACACGCACGCTTGTTCACACTTACCACATCCGGTACACACTTCGGAATTCACTGTAGGGATAAGTTTGGCGTGATAGCCAGTTCGATCGTTGTGAACCATCTCTAACGTGATGGCTTCATCAATCAGCGGACAAACGCGATAACAAACGTCGCATCGTAACCCTTGCCAGTTAAGGCAAGTTTCATGGTCAATAAGAACCGCTGTACCCATTCGAGCATCATCAATATCGGTTAGTTTCGGATCCAGCGCCCCACTCGGACAAGCGACAACACAAGGAATGTCTTCGCACATTTCGCAGGGAATATCGCGTGCAGTAAAGTAAGGTGAGCCAGTCGCGACGGGTGAAAGTAATGTCGCAAGTTTCAAGGTATCGTAAGGACATGCCTGAACACACAAGCCACATCGAATACAAGCTGATTCGAAATCGCCTTCCGGCAGTGCACCAGGCGGACGAATAGGCACACCTTTGGTTTCTCGAGCTTGGCTTTGTAGCGATTGTAAGCCCAATACACACGCAGCTGCGCCAACACCAGCCGCAGTTCGAGCTGTATCACGCAAAAATCGGCGCCGACTTTGCGATATTTTAGACTGAGAGGATTTCATGCTATTTCCTCAACAAAACTCCCTTATCAAGTTAAGCATAAATAGCCCTAAACGTGTCGTTTCCCTATACCTCATAGGAGGTAACCCCATCCTCTATTGATTCAAGTCAACTGACGCACAGTGCCGTCATCACAGTTTGACTAAATGCGTTTATTTACTGCGACATGAAATTCACCACGATACTCTGCAGTACGCACCATTCTCAGTACAATAATTCAACACCTTTGCAATCTATTCGCTCAATTCGATGATAAATCACTACTGAAAATTAAAAAAAAGACATCATAACAAGCTAATTTAAAAGGCATTTATCCATTAAACATAAAAAAATACTATCCAAATAAGAAAACTGTGGTTAGATTAAAAATTAAAACTAAAAAGCGAAGGAGAGAGGCATGGAAATTATCGTACGTCCAACGACCGTCGAAGACGCAGCGGCACTCGTAGAAATCTATTCACAACCAAAAGCACAGCGTGAAACCCTGCAACTCCCAAAGCCTTCGCTCGCGATGTGGGTGGAAAGATTGTCAAACATACCTGATGGTGTTTATAGCTATGTCGCTGAAATTGATGGTAAAGTCGTCGGTAATATTGGCTTTCACCACTCTCTACGTCCAAGAACGATGCACACGGCATCGTTTGGCATCGGAGTACATGATAGTTTCCACGGACTCGGTATTGGTAGCAAATTGATAGAAACAGTCACTGAACTAGCAGATAACTGGTTAAATGTGAGAAGAATTCAGATAGAGGTCAATGCCGATAACGACGCCGCCATTGGGCTTTATAAAAAGCATGGATTTCAAATTGAGGGTGAAGCGATTGACGGTTCCTTCCGTGATGGTGAATTCATCAATACCTATTACATGGCGCGCATCAGACCAGGCCAAAGATAAAACAAAGCCTCCTACTAATTGGAGGCTTTTCTTTTTAAACTTCGACTCACTTTCGTAAGTAAGCCAACGCTCTGCGAGTCAATGCTTCTGTGTAGGGATTGATCTTCCAGTGGTCGGAACTCCAACCTTTCACAAATCGCTGAAAGTCTGCCCAAGCCACAGCAAACAAAGGACGCCATCCACGCTCGACTTCATTAGGGTCAAGATTCGGTTGATAGACCATTAGCGCGTATTGCAACTGAGCAAAATACGTATCCAAAACCCAAACTTCCATCTCTGCACAACGTTCTGGCTTAACGGCGCTACTCATAAACAGTGCCACATCTTTCATTGCACACCCACATCCAACGTATTGAAAGTCAACCGCAGCAACGCTTGATTCTTCTTCATCAAAACAGAAGTTCGCCAATTTGGCATCACCATGTACTAGTGTTTTAAACTTAGCTTGCGAAAGCGTTTGATCAATCAATTGAGCCGCATTTTGTAGCTCAGTGTCTTGCAATGCTTCAAGCTCGTCGGGTCTGGTTGCTAAGTGCCAGTATGTACCGGTATGCCACAACTTATCCGAACGAACATCGATGTATCGCGCATGAAAGTTCGCCAACCAAGTGAGGCAGGCTTGTAGATGCTTTAGCTGTGCATCTGTGATGACTTTTGGAAAGCCCACCTCGGCGAGATCTTCCATCACAATGAGCCATTCATTCTCCGATTGGAACGTTTTTAGACCTTGTGGTACTCGGCAGCGAGTATCCACCCCTCCGGAAAAATACTCATACCAATTCACTTCCACCTGATAAGAGTGCAACTTTCTTTGATGAGAACGGTCCGTATTCCAGCCTCTAGGATGCTCTGAAGGCTTAGGGAGTTTTACATGCTTAATGATCACCGAACGAGTAGAATAAGTAACTTGGACTAACTCTCCATAGCCTCCCCATAGCGATTGTATGACTTCTACAGAGCGGTAATTACCTAGATTGAGTTCCTGGCCAATATTTTGGTAGCGTTGGTGGTTGTTAGTCATCATGCGAGCAGATGTGACCACGTTTGGTTCTTCTCCATGTAGTGAATAACATATGGGCAAACTGGTTTGATTTGATAACCGAGTGACTCAATTTCTGGCAACACCGCTTCCATCATCACTTTTCCGTACCCCTTACCTCGCAGTGCTTCAGGAACAACCGTTGATGTAATGTGCATGACATTACCCTTAAGCTGATAAATTAACTTGGCTTTATAGCCCTGCTCTAAATCAACCCAGAATGTACTATTCGTGGCTTCATGAGTTACTTTATGCATATCTTGCTCTCTAATTTTTGTTACAGATTGATTGAATCAAACTATATCACTGAATAAAATCGATACCATGCGAGAGTGCTGCTTCGCCTCACGCGATTACCTTCTTACATCAGGTACGACAATTATAATGAGAAATATGAGCCCAATTGCCAGAGACGGCAAGCTACCTCTGCAAAGCAAGAAGGCACCAGAACGTCAGGCAAGTACATTAAATAGCACCGATGCAATGGCAATGGTCGAACACGGCAGTGAAGTGAGCTTAAACGTCACCACCCCTGTTGGTACAAAGTTTATTACAACCAGCACATTTGTTGGCTGTCACTCAAATAATACTGCATTGATAGAGGTTCCGAACATCTCCGATGAAGACTTGAAGTTCTATTTTCAAGAAGGCTTTTGGATCAATGTAAAAGCCTACTCTCATCGAGGTGAAGGGGCCGTTATCCCATTTCGGGCCCAATTACAGCATCGACTAGGCGATCCGTACCCAATTTTGGTGCTAGACCTACCCAACACTATGCAGGTCTTTCAGCTTCGCAAAGAAGTGCGTTACGAAGTAAATTTGAGAGCGCGTGTTTGTTTAGAAGCCTATCGAACTGAATGCGAAATAAGAGATTTATCTCGTAGTGGCTGTCGTTTTGTAACATCACCAATGAGCCGACCACTTCAGGTTGGTGACCACGTTTCATTAGATCTAACAATGCCCGGAGAAAGTCGTATGCTAGCGCCGTTGCGAGGTCGTATTTGTAATTTACAAAAATCAACGCACTATGCTCGCTACGGAATGGAGTTTGATGAGGTTGGTAAAAACAACGCTAAAAACCTCCTCAGTCACCTCAAATTTGATGGGACTAAGCTCACACTAAAAAGATAGATTTTATAACCCCTACGCTTATCAAGAAGCTTTGAAGTGCTAGAAAACAAGAAACCCCTTACTTTTCAGTAAGGGGTTTTATTTACTAAGAATAAGGCAGTATCTTAGATAAGAGTCATGACTTAGAAGTCGTAACGTAGACCTAGCGCTAGCTCATCTTTTTCAGCCGCGCCTTCGTTATCCATTAGATCGAAGTTGTATGATGCGTAGCCACGGAAGTTAGGCTTGAAGTAGTAAGTTACATCAACAGCTAGGTTTTCTACAGTATCTGCGTCTTCTAGTTCACCTTTGTTGAACGTAGAAGTGAATACAGTTTGACCCATAGTGTAAGCAGCGGCTAGTTCGTAGCCTTTGTAATCAAAAGTCTTACCTGCAACATCCATATCCGCGCCAGTGTAGTTACCAGCGAAGTAGAAGTCACCTACAGAGTATGCAGCTACCAGCATGAACTCATCGCTGTCGTTTTGATCTGCGTAACCAGCACCTAGTTCAAAACCAGTGTTAGCAAACGCGTAAACACCAGATAGAGAGAAGCCATCTTCCTCGTTGTCTGTAAAGCCTTGTGCATCTGTTGTGCGATCAGCAAAACGGTAGCTAGCGCGTACAGCTAGTTGCTCGAATTGGCCTTTGTAAGACAGCATGTTATCTGTACGGTCAGAAACCGGCAGTTTAAGTGCTGCTGTGTTACCGTGGTAAGCCATAATGTCAGTAAAGTCAGTAAGAACCACTAGTGCGCCGTCGTTTTTACCGTAAGTTACTTCACCGTATTTGCCACCCAGACCCGCATAAGCGTAACGAGTTTCAAGGTCACTATTGTTATCTACGGCACCTTCTTCTTTTGTTTTGAACTCACCTTCCCAAAAACCAACGCCGTATAGGTTTTCATTGATTTCCTGTTTGCCTAGGAAGTTAAGACGGATGCGAGTACGGTCTTCTGCCTTACCATCCATCATAGAAAGACGCGCTTCAGCGCGGCCGCCCATCTCAAGAGAAGTGCCATCTTGGTTGTATAGTTCTGAAGCGACAACTTGAGATCCTGATGCCATTAGCGCCACTGCTACAGCTAAAGTTTTTAATTTCATTGTTATTTTCCATATCATTGTTTTATATGTGTTTTCTCACCAGAAAAACAGGACTTTTCTGTACCAACGAGAAAACTGGCGGCATAGTAGCAGCTGTTATTTTTCACGCAACGTGTTGAATAAACAGCGCTTATAGAAGAAAACACCACTTAAAATGACGATATGAATACCTCTCAACCATCAAGTTATCGGTTGAGTTAAAAAAAATGTTCGCGTCAAAAAAAAATTGACGAAAAAAATGTAAAAACAATATCACAAAACGTGATATTGCCCGCAAAAAAATCTTGTTAACTGACTGTTTTAGATAGACTTATTGATAATAAATCCGATTATTACAAACAAAAAAATCCCTGAGCATTCACTCAGGGATTTAGAGATTTGATAAGTAGATGATGAATTAAAGCTTAAAGAAACTTAATTGCTCTTTCTGCTTCTCTGCAAGTAATGAAAGCTCAGTACTCGCACTTGCACTCTGGCTGATGCCCGCTACGTTTTGGTTTACAAGCTCCGACATGTTAACCACGTTGCGATTGATATCTTGCGTAACTTGAGACTGCTCTTCGGCTGCGGTTGCTACTTGCGTGTTTGAATCGTTGATGTTGGCGACTGACTCGGTAATTCCAACCAACGCTTCATTAGCTTGTTGCGTCAGCTCGTTGTTGCGGCTAAGCATATCAAGGCTGACTTGCATACTGTCATTCGCAAGCCCAGACTGCGCTTGAAGCTCTTCAATGATCGTTTGGATCTCTTGTGTCGAGTCTTGAGTACGCGCTGCTAGCATTCGTACTTCATCAGCTACTACCGCAAAACCACGACCAGACTCACCAGCTCGCGCCGCTTCAATCGCAGCATTCAATGCTAGCAAGTTGGTCTGCTCAGATACGCCGCGAATCACTTCAATAACATCGTTGATCTGTACAGATTGCTCTTTTAGACGCAAAACAACTTGCGCTGCATCGTTCAATGCTTGAGACATTTGCGCACTTGCTTCCGCACTTTCTTGGAAGATAGCCAAACCTGATTGAGCAAGTCCATCAGCTTCACGCGCGGTTGCGTCAGCAGAGGTCGCGTTATCACTCACATTATTCGCAGTGCTTGCAAGCTCGTTAACCGCAGATGCAACTTGCTCGATCTCCGCCAACTCTTGTTGAGCGTTCGCTTCCGCTTGCGTCATTACCGCAGCTAATTCGGTCGATGCAGATGCAACTTCCTCACTAATACGGGTTAACTGGTCCACAGTGTTGTATAACTGCTCTGCGGTTTGGTTTACATCTTTGCTCAGCTTAGAGATCTCATTGTCCCCATCGACATCTGCACGTACTGATAGATTACCCATTGCTAACTGACGCATCACTTCTTGCAGCTTTTGGATTGGTGTAACAATCATGCCAGATAGGAACCAAGCGCCTATCAATGAGAAAGCAAATACCGCTAAAACCGTCAACATAGCGTTATTTTGCACACGTTCATTTTGCTGATGACTTCTGATAGTAGATTGTTCAGCTTGCTCGTTTACATGCTTTGATAGTGTGTTAATTTGTTGGACCATTTCTCGGCCAACATTGCGATACTCTTTGACAAATGCACGGTACTCGCTATCCGATTTCAAACCTTGATCGTATTGGTTGAAGAAAGCAACTGAGCGCTCTGAATATCGCACATAGGATTCAATTGCTTGGCGAACTTTAACGGCATCGTCACGGAATAGGTTTCGGGCTTCAATTGCGCTTAAATCGGCATCAACTTGCTTTAAGCCTTCTTTCAATTCGGTTAGAAAATTCTCACGACGAGAAGCATCGTAAATAGCGTAAACCGCGCTTATGCGCAGAGGGTAAATTTGGTCGTCAATACTCGCCAATGTGTCTTTGTGAAAAACCAAAGATTCTTGGTTGGAAGCAATAACATCTTGCTCTGCTTGAAGATTGTTTTTAGTAATCCAAAGAGCAATAAACAAAACAATCGCGGTAAATAATACCGGAATCAAAATTTGCGTTCGTACTGACAAATTTTTCAGTGATAACTGCATGACAGGGCCTCAGTTGTATGCGTGATGTCTATATCCAAACAAACTCGAGCAGTGCTTATAACAACGTTACTTTTCGGCAGTTTGAATATCTATGCTTCCTTGCGACGGGATAAATCCCAGACGAATAAACAAGTGGCGAATATTAGAGGTCGATCACACTTTTGTCTAGTACAAAAACTCTCCATTTTCAATCTGTTATTGACAATATCCCGACAGTAGCGTCGGGATATTGTCGTTATGATAACTTATGATCACTTATGATGAGATACATTCACATTTAGGACGGTTTCAGCCTATTTTCTCAACGAATTGAGCTTAGCTTGAGCAAGGCCAAAAATGGTATCGATTGGATAAGAACCTTCATCGGTTGGCTCACCAGCAACTTTCCCCGTAAACAATTCGATAGCTTCAGTAACATGGTCAATCGCCCAAATATTAAACTCGCCTTTTTCGACTGCTTTCACGATGTCGGAACGAAGCATTAGATTGTGAACATTAGAGCGCGGAATAATGACCCCCTGCCCGTCATGACGACCTTTAATTACACACACATCATAAAATCCTTCGATCTTTTCGTTTACGCCACCAATAGGCTGAGCTTGACCAAATTGATTCATCGACCCTGTTATCGCAATGTCTTGTCGATTTGGTTGCTTTGAAAAAGCAGACACAACCGCACATAACTCAGCCATGCTGGCACTATCACCATCAACACCACCGTAAGATTGCTCAAAGGTAATGGTTGTCGTTAATGGCACTCGTGCCGTTTTACCAAATACGGAAGATAAGTAGGCAGACAAAATCATTACGCCCTTAGAGTGAATACTGCCTCCCAAATCCACGCTTCGCTCGATATCGATAACATCCCCATCACCGTAACACGTCGTCGCTGTGATGCGATTCGGTGCACCAAACATGTAGTCACTAGTGCTCAATACCGAAAGTGCGTTCACTTGGCCTACGGCTTCTCCTTCGGTGCGAATCAGCGTTGTGCCGTTAATAAAGGTTTCCATTACGTTATCGCGTAATCGGCTTACTCGCATTTCTTGGTTATTGAGCGCCTCTTCAACATGCCCAATACGGATCATGTTAGAGTTAGCTTGACGAGCCACGTAGTTCGACTCTCGAAGCAAGTTGGCGATATTAGCCGAATGTAGAGATAGCTTGGATTGGTCGCCAGACAAACGTGAGCTGTATTCGATGATTCGAGCAATGGCTTTGCGATCGCAATGCAGCATATTATTGTCATGCACCACGCTAGAGATAAAGCGCGCGTAATGCAGCTCAGACTCCGGCGTACGTTTCATTTCGTCTTCGAAATCTGCCGTCACGCGGAACAACTCGCTGAACTCTGGATCGTAATGTTGGAGTAATTGGTAAGTTCGGTAATCACCAAATAAGATAATTTTGATATCAAGCGGAATCGGTTCAGGATCGAGTGATACCGCCCCCGTCAATGTGACTTCTTTTTCTAGAGACGTAAAACTCAATTGACGAGCACGCAATGCGCGCTTCAAACCATCCCAAACGTAAGGCTGTTCAAGTACTTTCTGAGCATCCATTAATAGAACGCCGCCATTCGCCTTATGCAAGCTCCCTGCGCGAATCAGCGAGAAGTCGGTAAACACCGTTCCCTTGAAAGTGGCAGTCTCAATCGACCCGAAGAGTGAATGATAGTTGGGATTTTCTTCAACAACGATAGGAAATTCGCTGCTTTTACGGCTTACCAAGACGTTCACTTTATAACGACGTGGCAATTTTTTATCCAAGGATGCCGTCGCAATTTCGCCTTGCTCGCCACTTTGGTCAAGGAAGATATCTGCGTTTTCAACAATATCTTTTTGCAGCTCAGTTAAGTAGGTTTTGATTTCGGAATATTGCGCGTAATCCACTTTGAGTTTTTTGATGAAGTGAGTAATCACATCAAGCGTCACTTCATCATTGAGCTTTTTGATTTTATCGCTGTATGTCTCTTCCCACTCCGTAAGCTCACGAACCATCGAGCGCAATCGCACTTCGAGTTCATCAATAGCATCGCTGAATTGCTCTTGTTCTTTTTTGCTTAGTACATCAAAAGACTCTTCCGTATGAAGCTCATCACCGTTCATGGCGACAAACTGATAATCCCCCTGTGTAGTCAGTGTTAGGCTGATGCCTTTTTCTTTTGCCTCTCGGCTAATACGATCCAGCTCGTTTTGTTGCTTAGCTGCCAATTGATTTTTTAATCGCTCAGCGCGGCTAAAGTACATTTCATTGTCGAATGCTAGGGGTAAAGCATTCAATAATTTGCCCATTAAAGCTTCAATATCAACACGTAGCTTATTTCCGATACCACAAGGCAGCTTTAATACCTTTGGTGTACGGGTATCCTCAAAGTTCGCAACGTAACACCAATCAAACAGGGCTGCTGCATCGTGCTGGTGACGATTCAGATAGCGCAAGATCATGGTGCGTTTACCTAGCCCATTCTGACCAATGGCGTAGATGTTATACCCTTTCTCTTTGATGGACATCGCAAACTCGACCGCTTTTTGCGCGCGCTCTTGGCCCACGATTTCATCAATTGGAGGTAACTCCTTGGTCGACTTACATGGCATATTCTCTAGATCTGCTACAGAATATAGCTGCTTAGCTTTCAATCTTAGTATTGCCATATCCACTTCCTTTTTTCTTATTTTCGTTATTTGAGTGTAGAGATTATTTGCTTAATTTTAAGTGATTTACCTTCCACCCTAGATTGATTGGACATTTTATGAACACATAAGTGATATTAACACGCACTTGCAATTGATAATCAATTTCATTTAATATCTAAACAAATCAAATGTTGTGGAGATGGATATGAATATTGAGCAATGCTGGATGCGCTACTTAAAAGCGGAGCAACTGATGGAACAAGGCCATTGGCCAGAAGCTCATCGTTTATATGACGACGTGCTCAACAATCTACCCAACCACATTCATTTAGCGCTAGAAAATGCACAAACTAAACCTTGCCAATTTGTATGTCTCATTACGGGACTTAGAGATGCTAGCGTGACGCAATCAGAGATTCTCAACAAACTCGGCTTACAGCATGATGCGTTCTCAATACTCAATCAAACTTACGCGCTATTTCAATTTTTGCAGCTAGAGAGCCATGAACTGATTGAGCGCGTAGGTCACCTACTTGGTCAACAGAGCGAAGACTTGTTAGCTCACATGGCGGCATTTTGCTCTGCCCAACGTAATGCTCAATGGATGATAGAACTCGAGCACGTAACGCGCGCGCATGAGCAGTTCTTACATTTGCAAGCAATGAGTTCGGCAAAATCTTCGCCTTCTCACCTGTATAATTAATCTAAAGCTCAAGCATTGAGGCCAGCTAGGTTTGTGCTATCCATTACTTGAGTATCATTTGCTTTATCAACCACAAGGATCTGTGATGTCTTCTAAAACCATTCTTTCGGTGAACAACCTATCAGTCAGCTTTACGACAAACGATGGGATCGTCGATGCAGTAAAGAATGTTAGCTTCGATTTAAAAGCAGGCGAGACGCTGTCCATCGTTGGCGAATCTGGCTCTGGCAAGTCAGTATCAACCAATGCACTGATGAAACTACTGCCAGACAACGCTATTTTGCATGAAAGCTCATCCATCATGTTTGAGGGTAGCTCCATCTTGGATAAAACAGAGCGTGAAATGCAAAATATTCGCGGTGATCGCATTGGCATGATTTTTCAAGAGCCGATGACCTCACTAAACCCGTACATGCGGGTGGGTATCCAAGTCGCTGAGGCCATAATGTGTCACCGCCCGGTCGACAGACGAACAGCAAAAGAAAAGGTGTTAGAGCTGTTTGAATTGGTTCATATGCCAAACCCAGAAAAAGCGTACAACAAGTACCCACACGAATTTTCTGGTGGTCAATTGCAACGCATCATGATTGCGATGGCACTGATTAACGAGCCCGATATTTTGATCGCCGACGAACCAACAACGGCGTTGGATGTCACGGTTCAAGCAGAAGTGTTGCACCTGATTAAAGAAATTCAGGCTCAGATGGGCATGGCAATCCTATTTATTACTCATGACTTAGGCGTCGTAAAACACTTTGCAGACCGTGTCATTGTGATGTGTAAAGGAGAAGTCGTCGAAGAAGGCGAAACGCAAATACTCTTCGAGGACCCAAAGCACGAATACACACGTATGCTAATCAACTCGATTCCTAAAGGCAGTAAGGAGCCTATTAGCGAAAGTGCTACACAGCTTTTAAAGGCCGACGATATACGAGTCAAATTCTTGGTAAAGTCGCATTTTATTGCGAGCAAGAATGAGTACTTCGAAGCGGTAAAAGGCATTTCTCTTGAGCTTAAACAAGGAGAGACCCTCGGGATCGTTGGGGAGTCCGGTTCAGGTAAGTCTACACTCGGCCGAGCTTTGATAGGTCTACTGCCCTCAACTGGCAAAATAGAATACAAAGGCCAAGATATGGCCTTGCTGACAAACAAAGAACGTTTTGAGCTGAAAAAAGACGTTCAGATGGTATTCCAAGACCCTTATGGTTCGCTTTCTCCTCGTATGACTATCGGCGAGATCATCACAGAAGGATTAACTGTCCACCAACCAATGTTGAGTAAAAAAGAACGTATGCAGAAAGCGCGCGACGTGCTCCGTGAGGTCCGCTTAGATCCCGCGTCCATCAACCGTTATCCGCACGAGTTTTCAGGAGGCCAGCGTCAGCGTATTGCTATCGCGCGAGCACTGATCCTTGAACCTTCGTTTATTCTGCTTGATGAGCCAACCTCTGCATTAGACCGCTCGGTGCAACTGACAGTGATTGACCTTCTGAAATATTTGCAGAAAAAACACAATATTGGCTACTTGTTTATTAGCCACGATCTATCAGTAGTTAAAGCACTCTCTGATCGTGTTCTAGTCATGCAAAAGGGCGAGGTCATGGAACAAGGTACGGCCGAAAAGATTTTCCAAAACCCTAAAAATGACTACACGAAAAAACTGATAGATGCCTCATTTGATCTTGAAAACAGTGAAAATCAGCACAATGCGGCTTAGGTTCATCACAGTTTCATATTCATAAACTAGGATTAAGAAAAGGTGATAAATTCATCTTGTCTTAAGAATGGCGTAGCTGCCTTTCGGTTTGGCCGCCGAGACTGGTTGGTTCAAGAGTCAGACTTAGTCAACCTGGCTCAAATACTGGCAAACAGTATGAATTGAGTTCCCCCAACCATGAAAAATGCCGCGACACTGTCGCGGCATTTTTTATTCTCAGAAGCTTCGAACAACTAGGGCATTAAATCGACTCAATACCCATATTATGTAACGTAAATGCATACACGTCTGTGGTGAGGTCAATTTGCTTACTCAGCGGCATTCCTGCACCATGACCGGCATTAACATCAATGCGTATCAATACTGGATTAGCGCCTTGCTGTTTGTCTTGCAGCTCCGCAATAAACTTGTACGAATGTGCTGGAACCACACGATCGTCGTGATCGGCAGTTGTCACCAATGTCGCAGGATACTGCACGCCTTCTTTTACATTGTGAACAGGAGAGTAGCCAAGCAAGTATTGGAACATCGCTTCGCTTTGTTCAGACGTGCCATAGTCATACTTCCAGCCTTCTCCAGACGTAAACGTGTGGTAACGCAGTATATCAAGCACACCTACAGCTGGCAGCGCCACCTTAAATAACTCAGGACGTTGCGTCATACACGCACCAACCAACAAGCCGCCATTTGAACCACCACGAATCGCTAGACGCTCGGAGCTAGTGTAGTCGTTTTCAATCAGGTATTCCGCCGCCGCAATAAAGTCATCAAACACGTTTTGCTTTTGCTGCTGAGTGCCTGCGTTGTGCCAGGCTTTACCGTATTCACCGCCGCCTCGCAAGTTGGCGACAGCGTAAATACCACCCAACTCTAGCCAGTTGGCTACATTGCCAGAAAACATTGGAGTGAGGCTGATGTTAAAACCGCCGTAACCATACAGCATGGTTGGCGCACTGCCATCAAGCGCGATGCCCTTCTTGTATGAGATGATCATCGGAACTTGCGTGCCATCTTTTGAGGTGTAGAACACCTGTTTTGATTCATACTCACTGCGAGCGAATGGCGCTTTTGATTCTTGAAACAGCGTCGATTCACCAGACTCAACATCAAATGAGAAGATCGTCGGTGGCGTCACGTAGTTAGTAAAGGTGTAATACAGCGTGGTTTCTTCTTTTTTACCCGCTAGACCATAAGCCGTACCCTCTCCCGGCAGTTCAACATCTCGAATCCATTCACCTTGGTAGTTAAACTGCTGCACTTTAGAAAGTACATCCACCATATAAGTCGCAAACAGATAACCGCCACCTTTGCTGATTTCTAACGGCTGTTCTTGTTCAGCAATCACGTCAGCCCATTGTTCTGTCTGAGTGTTGTAGCTGACAACTTTGCCATTCGGCGCGTCTAGGTTGGTATAAAGCAGCAAGGTTGCGTCTTGGCTATCAATTAAGTAGGCGTCTCCTTGCGTTGTCTCGCGCAGCGTCACAATTGCCTGTAACTCAGACTGTAAATCAATATAAAACAGACGATTACCCGATGTAGATTCTGCGCCAGAGATAATGAGGAAGCGATCATCTGTCGTCGTCGTACCAGACACATAACGATGAACTTGCGTATCCAACTCACCAAAAATCACTTTGTCTTCAGATTGAGATTTACCAAGTTCATGATAATAAAGCTTGTGATGCTCAGTTCGAGCAGACAACTCACTGCCTTGCGGCTTATCGTAGCTTGAGTAATAGAAACCTTTGCTGCCCAGCCAAGAAATCGACGTAAACTTCGCATCAACAATCTCAGGCTCTAACTGTTCTTTGGTTTCCGTATCAATGACAAAGATCTTACGCCAATCACTGCCCCCTTCCGAGATGGAATACGCGACCAAACGATAGTCTTTAGAGAAGCTGACTTCGCCAAGAGAGGTCGTGCCCTCTTCGGAGAAAGTATTTGGATCAAGGAAAACCTCGGCTTCTCCCTCGCCTTTACGTCGATACAATACGCTTTGGTTTTGCAAACCGTCGTTTTTGTAGAAGTAGGTGTAGTCACCACGTACAAATGGCTGGGAATATTTTTCGTAGTTTTGACTGTTCGCCACTAAGTCACGGATTTGTTGGCGGTACGGTATCTGACCAAGGAAATCGAAGGTGACCGAATTTTGACCCGAAACCCATTGTGCGGTTTCTTCACTTCGATCATCTTCTAACCAGCGATAAGGGTCGGCAATGTCGTGACCAAAATAAGTGTCCACGACAGAATCTTTACGTGTTTTTGGGTAATGCATAACGTCCGTGTTACTCCGTTGTTTTTATTAAGTTGTTTATCTTCAATCGTTTTATTGCGGTGATTACCTTAGAGCACCCAATTTTGATTTCAACGACATTGTTTTAAATCTATGAAGAACCTAGAAATAATGAGATATCGTTAAGTACCGGTCACGAATGTGCTCAATAAGCAGCTTTACTTTGTTCGGTGGTTGACGAGTAAACGGATACACCGCGTAGATACCCAACTTTTTACCTACTAATTCAGGAAAAATATCCACCAGTTGACCATTACGAATATCGTGATACACCAAACAGCGCGGGACGTAAGCAATACCATGGCCGCCCAGAGCGGCTTTACGTAATGCGGTCGCGTTATCAGTAGAAAAGCAGCCCGATACTTTGACGATGTAATTGCCATCTTCTCCTTTAAACTCCCAATCCGTTGCACCTGTGGTTTGGTAAGCGTATTGCAGACAATTGTGCGTGGTGAGATCAATCGGCTCGATCGGTTTCCCATTTTTCGCAATATAAGAAGGTGACGCGCATACCACCCATTGGGAATCGAGAATATGTCGTGCGATCAAACTAGAGTCGGCTAGGTAGCCAGTTCGAATGACTAAATCGTAACCATCAGCCACTAAATCGACAAAGCGATTATCCAATGACATGTCCACGGTCAGACCCGGATGAAGGTTACAAAACTCGGCAACAGCATCAGCAAGTATCAAATCTCCAGAGATACACGGCACGGACATTTTTATATGACCGCTCACATTCTCTCCAAAGCCTGCAACAGCATCCATAGCCTCCTGAGTGGCCTGCTTCACATTTTTAGCACTGTGGAGTAACACCTTACCTGCCTCGGTCAAGGTTAATTTGCGCGTTGTTCGATATAATAGCTGAGCCCCTATTTCTTCCTCCAACCTCGCCATTCTTTTGCTAACTACCGAATTTGTAAGGTTATTTGCCTCTGCAACCTTACTAAAGCTGCCAAGTTCGATTACTTGAGAAAATAGGATTAAGTCGTCTGCTCTCATACCATTATGTCACTTTTGGAATTAATTATTTTCATTATTTCCCTATATCAACAAAAAATAAAGGAGTAAATTCACGCCAAATTAACAAAACCATTACAACAAAAAGTCACCTCTACAGCGGATTGACACCGTTCGAGAAGTCAGCGTACGAAGGATGTACAAATGAGTGAAACCCTACTTGCCCTAGTGGCATTTTCGCCAATTGTTGTTGCCGCCATCTTATTGGTTGGTCTCAACTGGCCTGCTAAAAAAGCCATGCCTGTTGCGTTCGGTTTGACCGTCGCTATTGCCCTAATGTTTTGGGATATGTCAGCCAATCGCGTACTGGCTTCTGTATTCCAAGGGCTAGGCATTACTGTCTCTGTTCTATGGATCGTGTTTGGTGCCATCTTCTTGCTCAACACTTTAAAACACACTGGAGCGATCACCACTATCCGTAATGGATTTACCGATATTTCAGCTGACCGCCGTGTGCAAGCCATCATCATTGCTTGGTGCTTTGGCTCGTTCATTGAGGGCGCATCTGGGTTCGGTACCCCTGCAGCAATCGCTGCACCACTACTGGTTGCAATCGGCTTCCCTGCGCTAGCCGCTGTCCTTATGGGCATGATGATTCAGTCAACGCCTGTTTCATTCGGCGCGGTAGGCACGCCTATCATCGTAGGTGTAAACAAAGGTTTAGACACCCATAACATCAGTGAGTCGTTGGCCGCACAAGGTGCAACGTGGGAAATGTACCTGCAAGATATCACAGCGCACGTTGCTGTCATTCACGCAGTCGTAGGTACGATGATCCCAGTATTAATGGCGATGATGTTAACACGTTTCTTCGGCAAGAACAGAAGCTGGAGTGAAGGTCTGGATATTCTACCATTTGCGTTATTCGCTGGTATCTCTTTCACCGTTCCATACGCGTTAACCGGTGTTTTCTTAGGTGCAGAGTTCCCTTCACTTATCGGTGGTTTGGTTGGTCTGTCTATCGTTGTTACCGCAGCGAAAAAAGGCTTCTTAGTACCAAAGACTAAGTGGGATTTCGAAAGCGAAGACAAATGGCCTGCAGAGTGGTTAGGTTCGCTAAAAGTCGATCTAAACGACAATCCGGGCAAGCCAATGAGCATCGTAAAAGCTTGGGTTCCATATGTAATGCTGGCAGTTATTCTCGTCGCAAGCCGCGTAAGCCCAGAACTGAAAGGCTTTGTACAAAGCGTAAGTTTGTCGTTCAGCAACATTCTTGGTGAGACTGGCGTTAGCGCTGCGATTCAGCCGTTATACCTTCCTGGTGGCATTCTGGTGTTTGTCGCACTACTTGCTGCAATGTTACAAAGCGGCAGCGTAAAGCCATTGCGTGAAGCATTTGGCGAGTCAAGCAAAACACTGATTGGGGCCGGTTTTGTCTTGGTATTTACCATTCCGATGGTTCGTATCTTTATCAACTCAGGCATCAACGGTGCTGACCTAGAAAGTATGCCCGTCACAACCGCAAACTTCGCCTCTGACCTTGTTGGTTCTGCGTTCCCAGCGCTGAGTGCCACCGTTGGTGCACTGGGTGCGTTCATCGCTGGCTCAAACACGGTATCAAATATGATGTTCAGCCAGTTCCAATTCGAAGTGGCACAAACGTTGTCTATTTCGAGTGTGATTGTTGTATCACTCCAGGCCGTCGGTGCTGCCGCAGGTAACATGATTGCGATTCACAACGTTGTTGCCGCATCAGCCACGGTAGGTTTGCTTGGTCGTGAAGGCGCAACATTGCGTAAGACGATTATCCCTACGTTCTACTACATTGTAATGACAGGCATTATTGGATTGGTGCTGATTTATGGCTTCCAAATGACAGATGTCTTGATGAAGTAACGCGAAATGCAGGGTTTACAGCCCTGCCTAATTTGACACAGCTGTCTGCACTACTACCCCGACATGTTGATTTAGCTTGCTACATCAATTCCCCCGACAGCTGTGTCACCCTTTCCAGTTTGCATAACTGATTGAGTGATTTAATAAAATTTTTCAACCAATTATGTAAATGGGTTACCAACATCACCGATTCAAACGTAAGTGAACCATAGGTAACTATACTCATTTTGATGTCTTCACTGCTTTGCGATGAAGGCTCAACGAAAGAGCAAATTGCTCCACAACTTTGCTTAGAATAACCGCTAGGACACCATTATGATTATCTCAGCTTCTACTGACTACCGCGCTGCCGCGAAAGCCAAGCTTCCCCCGTTTCTATTCCATTATATTGATGGCGGCTCTTACGACGAACGCACGCTGAAGCGTAATACTGACGATTTAGGTGATGTCGCTCTTCGCCAACGCGTCCTACGCGATATGACAGATTTGAGCCTCGAAACCGAGATCTTCGGTGAGAAACTGGCAATGCCAATCGCGCTAGCTCCTGTTGGTCTAACTGGTATGTACGCGCGCCGAGGCGAGGTGCAAGCAGCAAAAGCAGCCGAGAAAAAAGGCATCCCATTTACTATGTCGACTGTTTCGGTTTGTCCGATTGAAGAAGTCGCACCTGCAATTGAACGTCCAATGTGGTTCCAGCTTTACGTGCTTAAAGATCGTGGCTTTATGAAAAACGTACTTGAGCGTGCAAAAGCAGCAGGCGTAACAACGCTGGTGTTTACCGTTGATATGCCAGTTCCTGGCGCACGTTACCGTGACATGCACTCAGGTATGAGTGGCCCTAACGCGGCCATGCGTCGTGTATTCCAGGCGATGCGCCACCCAAGCTGGGCGCTGGATGTGGGTCTACTTGGTAAACCGCACGACTTAGGTAACATCTCAACTTATCGTGGCGAACCAACAAAGCTAGAAGATTACATCGGCTGGTTAGGCGCAAACTTCGACCCTTCTATCTCCTGGAAAGATCTTGAGTGGATTCGTGATTTTTGGGATGGCCCAATGGTTATCAAAGGCATTCTAGATGAAGAAGACGCGAAAGATGCGGTACGTTTCGGCGCAGATGGCATTGTGGTATCTAACCATGGTGGCCGTCAGTTAGATGGCGTACTTTCAAGTGCTAAAGCACTGCCAAGCATTGCGGATGCGGTAAAAGGTGATCTTAAGATCTTCGTAGACTCTGGTATTCGTACTGGTCTTGATGTCGTTCGTATGCTCGCACTTGGTGCAGACTGTACGCTTCTTGGCCGTTCATTTGTGTACGCATTGGCAGCACAAGGCGGAGCAGGCGTTGAAAATCTACTGGATCTGTACGATAAAGAAATGCGTGTAGCAATGACGCTGACTGGCGCTAAGTCTATCGCGGATCTTTCACGCGATTCGCTAGTGAAAATCCCATAATCTTTGCAATCGAGCAAAACAGAAACGAAAAAACGAGCCAACAGTGGCTCGTTTTTTATTGCTCTTCAACCCGATAATTTGACGAGCAAGCTAGCTAACTTGGTGAACGTACTCGATCACGACTTGGTTTCCGTCGATAAACACGTTACTGATATTGCCATCCACCGTCACACGATTTTGTAAATAAACGGTACCAGATGCAGATAGGTCACGCTCCGTCAAAGACGGAATCACCTGACCAGGACGTACATGTAGCTGCTCGCATAGCTGTTTTACAAAACCTAGCGTCAGTGGAGAATTACCACGTAACAAGCCAGAAAACTCGTGTAGACTCAAACCAAGGCGCTTCGCCATTTCCATTTGAGTGATGTGCATTTTGGCTTTTTGTGACATCCAGATGTCGTAGAGCGCGTTTCGATCCAGCTCTGTAAATTCCATATCTGCCTCCGCTAATTCAAGAGTCAATACACTCTCACACTTACTTAAGATAAATGTTAGCGATAAGTCAGAGAAGTTATAATTGATCGTCCAAATATCAACCCTCAATCATTGGTAGCGTACCTCTGAACATGCATGAGGCGGTCGCTCAGCAAAACGTAAAGGTAACTCTCTTGTCATTGGAAGGAAAAGTCCATCTCGGCGGTTTAGACATAAGTAAATGATTTAAAGGAAATCACTGGGGTGAAGGAGTAATATCTGCTACCTTTCCTTCCATGGTTCACTAGAAATAAGTTACATATGCCACAGTGGTTTACCGAATTACAAAGCTACATTGAAACGTCTCATCAAAATTGGAGTGGAAGCGTCCTTTTCATTACGCTCGCTAGCTTTATAGCTTGGATAGCTTGGCGGCTGATTCGCTCTCGCCTCGCTGCGCTCGTAGAGAAAACGCCCTTCCACTGGGATGACATGTTGCTTGATGCGCTAAAAGCGCCAGTCAGTACACTCATTTGGTGTTGGCCTGCAACCGTCTCTATCGGCATCATATTAGAGAGCGAGCTCAACGATAAAATAAACTGGTTAAGTACGCTGAAACTGATTTTAATCATCAGCATCTTCGTATGGACCGTTATGCGGCTCATTACCAATGTTGAAGAGCATGTTCTCGAACAAAAGAACCGAGATGAAACAACAGTACAAGCGATAGCTAAGGTCGCGCGCCTGTTCTTTATTACCGTCGGAATTCTAACCGTAATGCAGGCATTTGGTCTGTCACTATCGGGCCTACTTACCTTCGGTGGTGTTGGTGGTTTGATCGTCGGTTTAGCGGCGAAGGATTTGCTGTCTAACTTTTTTGGAGGTCTTATGATCTACTTCGATCGTCCATTTAAAGTTGGCGATTGGATCCGTTCTCCAGACCGACAAATAGAGGGGACGGTAGAACGCATTGGCTGGCGTATGACCATTATCCGAACTTTCGATAAGCGTCCACTGTATGTGCCAAACTCAGTGTTTAGCAGCATTGTCGTAGAAAACCCATCTCGCATGCTGAACCGACGTATCTACGAAAAAATTGGACTTCGTTACGACGATGCTGAAAAAATGCCGCAAATTATCACCGCGGTAAAAGAAATGCTGAAAAATCACAAAGACATTGATGCACGCCAAACACTTATCGTCAACTTCGATACATTCGGTCCATCATCATTGCACTTCTTTATCTATACCTTTACTAAAACCGTGAATTGGGTGAGATACCATGAGGTTAAGCAGGACATACTGCTTAAGGTAATCAACATCATTAAAGAACACGATGCAGATATCGCGTTCCCTACTCAGACGCTTAAGCTTGATCCTATACAAATGGTAAAAGCGGAAGAGCAAGAAGATCACGGCTTCTAGTTCTCACCAATACCCAAATAATCAAGCCCGCTGTGTTTAAGCGGGCTTTTTATTTTTCTTCGCATGAAGTGGTTATTGTTGCGTTAACACCATACGTGCATTCAGCGGTTGGATTGGGCGATTGTTTTTCCCCATTACTTCCGAAAAAGATTTTATCTGCTCAGGAGAAATAGTTTGTGCTTCTTTCATCACCAACCAACGTACACCTTCAGAGCATGGCGGTGTCGTTAGTGAGCCGTTAAAGCGGTAGTAGTCTTTATCACTTGGGATAAGGGCATCCGCATCAAATGGAACCTTGATGGTAACATCTTGATCTTTAGTTGGAATGTTAGCTAGCATCTTAGCTAGATCTGGGTTCGCGTCACCCAGTTTAAAGAACACCGCGACAACAGCTAGATGACCTACTTTGTCGGCATGCACAAAGTGTGCTTCTAGAGGGTATTCTTTACCGTCCACATGGTTTTCAGATGGCGTATGGAAGTGGAACTGTTTCAACGTAAACTCTTTACCATCAATGGTGAGTGTGTTTTTACCTTCTAAACCAGTCTGTAAAGTGTGACCGTTGTTCAGCAGTGAAATTGCCTTACCTTCGTAGTCGAAATTCAATTTTTCTAGCTTCGCTTCGGTCGCCGATTCAATGTTGATTGGGCTCTGGTTTTGACCTTTTGCGCACTCAGATGCAAACTCACCCCAATGAGCAGGTCCATGGTTTCCCTCGTAGCCCCAGCTTGCTGCATAAGCTGTTCCTGTAAATACCAGTGCCAAACCTAATGTTGTTAGTGACTTCTTCATCATTTTCCTTATTTCTGAAAGTTAAATTCCGTGAGAATAAAGCCATACTAATCTCACAAAATTAAGCAGTGACAGAGTGAAAACTATGATTACAAAAGATTTTTGGAATAGAAGCCTCTAATGATGTAATTGACATGATGCTCAAAATTGAACGTCAACGATTATTGAGTCGGTGTAAGTACCTGCAGGAGGGGTCGTTTGGCTGGTTAGTATCTGCGCGCGATAATTATAATTCTGTGGAGTGATACCATCAGGAATAGAGCCGCCAGTATCGACGTCACTGTGTTCACGACGTTCAGAACTGGTTCCTCCCCAGCGATCCATCGATGATGACTTATAGATTTCATACTCCAAATAGTGACCACTAGAAATCATTCGCCGCTGACCGCCGGACGCATTTAGGCCGTCATTCAAGCCAATGGAGAAGGAACTATTCTTGGTACAAGTTAACGATATAACCTGACTGACTGGCTCAAAACCGGCCACTAATGGGGACGAACCAAAATCAATATCTGGCGCCGTGATCATACAATCAGGGGTCACTTCCAACTCAACCGTAATCACGCTTTGAGCGCTGCCATTGGCGCGGCCAATGCATACTCCTAGAACCCCGATACCCTTACAGTAATCCCAAATCCAGGATACGGTGATTTGGTCTTTATAAGTCCCAGCGGAAAGATTACTGCCCACTCCCGTCCGAGCATAAAGCGGAAACTCAGCTTGAGTGCCAAACAACCCGAGTAAATCGAGTAACCCAATTTCAAAAAAATTGTAAGTTTGGCCGAATACATACTCTTGTGAAAGACCTGGATCGCCAAAAATCTGATAGCTGAGCTCCGAACTCGGATCATCCTCATTTAATAGCAAACCATTATTTATACTGTTAAACGTTGCTGATACGTAGTCGCCACTTAACAAAGACACAAGTGTAGAAAAGTCACACGTAATCCCCGCATGAGGCTGAGCTGAGCTTTGCTGCTGAGAGCTTGAAACAGTAAACGAAGAAACATTGCCAAACAAGATTAAAGGTGTTGCCGCCGTGAGCTGACAAGCCATTGTCGAGCACGAGAAAAAGAGAAGTAGGCTAGCAAACCAGCTGCGCAAAATCATAGTGCGGTCTCTTCTTCGGCTTTGATACAAACCTGCTCAGGCAATGTTTGTATTTTTTGACTCTCACGCTGATACAACCCCTCAATAAACACTTTACATGGCGGCTGTCCTTGAGGATAAAACTGAATATAGCGGCCTGGGTCAACGCCTTCAAAGTACGTAAAACCATCCCAACCAATTTGGCTTGTTAAGCCCGTTTCTGAGCGGCCATATGTACCAATCGGAAGGAACAAATGATTTTCGTCTACCACCGTCATGCTCAGTGCAATTTGTAGCTCTATTGGGAACTCTAACAGGTAGCCGTAGCCCGAATGTATCGAAGCAAACTGCTCTGTTGCAGAAAACGCAGCATTGGCAGGTAAATTAAGTGGATCGATTTCATATTTGGCGGTGTAATACGCCGTAGCCCAAGGAACAAGTAGGTAACCTTCATCGTCTGTCACTCCGACAATTTGATTTTCATATTTAACCGGAATACCTTCAAAACCACTGGTGCTCACCACAGCGAAGCTGTCATACACTTCATTCGCCGGGAATATTTCTCCATCCAACGTAGAGACCGAACCTGCCATTTCCGCAAAATAATCATAGTCGCCACTGGTGCCATTTAACCCCGCTCTGAACTGCGCCCATGACGCACGGTAGGTCAAATCAGCCTGTTTACGGTTTTCTGGGTGTTCGTTAATATCATGCGCTAAATTGACGCCCCACCCACCTCGTATTGGCGCAAGGCGGCTGTAACCCACTCGCCCTCGCACATCGCCATCGTCCTCTCTTTTCAGCGTTAGCCCCGAACTTCCCCCCAAAGAACTGAAAGGTAGAGAGAATTGCGCCAACGTAACACTCTGACCACCAATACTATGATTGTAAGAAAGGGACATATTGATATTAAAAGGCAGAGCGTAGCTATAAGTGAGATTTAGGGTACGTGAATCTGAGTCGGATTGTTGAATATCAAAGTACCCACCAGAAAGTGAGCCCCAATCTCCCAAACGGACTCCCATATTGATTTGTGATAGATGGCGCGACGCGAGTGAAGCGTCTTTGCCTTCATCGAGCATTTCGTAATTTGGTAAATGAGATAAGGTATAAAAGTCGGCTTGTTCTACTTGAGTTCGAGCAGCGAAGCTAAACAGCCGAGACTGATAACTATAACCTAGCGCATATGAGGTAGATTGATCCTGAAAATTACTCACACGAAACGAGGCATCCACCGTACCCAAGTTGAAAGCATTAGTGACAAAGCCCAGCCCCGCAACGATCAGGTCATCTTTTGCTTCAGTTTGAGCTTCTAATGTTAACCAATCAGTCATGCCATGACGCAGAGCGGTAACCACGCCACCGTCTCCATAGTCGTTAGATGCATTACCGAAATTTTCTCTGATCGCACCAATACTCGCACTGTAAGATGTAAATCCGGTCTTCAGTAGATCGGAAGAGAGAAAAAATGGGCTGGTCATGACCGTTTGCTTACCTTGAGCATCCGTTGCAATTACCGTTGCTTCCCCAGCACCAGAGAGCATTGGAATATCGTTAATAATGAAAGGACCGGGCCCAACATTCATTGAGTCAGTTTTAAAGCCATTGATAAACAAATCTAACGTAGTGGGCGCTGTGACCTCACCATAAAATGCAGGTAACGGCGTCGTCACGACATCCGGACGCATAGAGAAATCATGTGACAACTGAATACCCGCCAGTCTTACTGGTTGGCTCCAAGATAAAGGGCGAACAATATAGTCCCCTACCTCCATACGAATTCGCTTCTCTTGATTGACGTACTCGTAACTCGTATCAAAACGAGTGTACTGGCTGCTTTGCTGGGACTGAACATCGCGATGAAAGTTAGATTTAAATATCCCGGTAGTAGAAAAAACGCCAAACTCAGAAAAGGCTCTGACTTCATGATTTATAGAAACCTCCTTTTGTCGGCTTTCGTTCTCGTACACACCAAATACGTTGTAGTTAAGCAGGCCACCACGCCCAAACTGAGCCGGGGAAAATCGCCCCATATCCTGCGCTGATAAGCTCTGCATCGGTAACCAATTAGGCGGTACGTCAATTGTAAGTTGCAATGACGATTGCAAGTAACGCACGTTAACTCCTGGGATAGACGTAACCTCAAGTCTCTCTTCAGTTCCAGGCAACGACTTGGCGGTAACCCCAACTGAAATGAGGTCCTCCCGGAGCAAAAAGAACTGATCGCCAACTCGCTCAACTTTCGCAACAAGCCCTGTTGCTCTTTGATTGATCACCAACTCCAGATTGAGGCTAATATTCTCAAACTTTTCTAATGAGAAATTTTCAGGACTCGGTAGCTCAGAGAAGTGGTTTGCTGAATTTGCACAAAGACCAATACTGCTCCACGTTACGCTAAGTAATACCAACCAAAAGAAAGCATTCATTGTATTAAATCTATTCATTATTGCTTCAATGGTATTTGGTAACGTTTACCTCCAATATTCGCGCTCAAACTCAAGGGTCTGACATTACTATGGGGAATAGACCAAACCTTATACTGTTCAGGAAGAATATAGCCAGCTAGTCCATCGGAAATAACGACAGGATCTTTATTTGGTAGATTCAACTGTAAATTCACTAAGCGAACATGGTGTTTTCCTGAATTTTTAATGTGAACAAAACGCTGATTATTTTTCTTAATAAACTGTGCCTGTAAATCACCCCATAATTCACTGTCACGGTTTGGTTTTTGAGTATCAGTCAGCCCTTTCCCGTAAATAAACAAAGGTATCGAGTAACGCATTCGGACTTTTACAGCGAGTTCATTTTCCGTCAATTCTGTTTGAGGGTTTTGAGTTGGCGGTAATTCATCTATGATCACTCGGTATGCATACTCCTTACCTGCAGAGGCCTCATCTTGGTTGATGATGCGGATTAACTGCTTTTCACCTGGTTCAATTTTGACAAACGGAGGGGTTGCAATTAACTGGCTTTGACTTGAATAACTATCTTCTCCTTCGTTTTGTTCCCACTTAAAAATTCTCACCTGTAAATAAGAATCAACACTGCCTTTATTTACCATCCAAAGTGATGTTGCATTACTCTCCTCTGATATTTTGGGGTAAATCGGCCAAATTAATAATGAGTTAGCATTGGCATTTGAGAAAAAAACAAAAAGGAAGGTTATTAATAATAGTTTTTTGAGTATGAATTCCATTTCACCCCTCCAAAGTTCACTTACCACTCTAATGTCAGCGTAAGCGTATCCATATAAATTCCAGCCATTTCATTCCCATTTATTGTCGCCTTTGCCCAGATAGGAAACTGAATATTATCTGGGTCTTGGTCGGTATCGACGGAATATTGCGTGTCAATATCAAGCACCTGCGTATAATTTAGATCCTGAAACAAAAAGTAATCTACCGTTGTCGCTTCTTCACTGTGCTTTAGCTTACGTACACCATCCGATGCATTCATCCCGCCATTTACGGAAACATTCATCGTAATACCCGGAGTACAACTTAATGTGAGTGATGAACTGTAAGTGATGCTGCCTTGTACTTCCGTCGCGTAAACTGAAGAATGCTCACCAAAATCTAACGTGCCTATTTGCCCGGCTTGGGTTGCGCTTTCTTCTTGTACTGCGCCGTTAATCAAACAACCTGTATCTACGGTGGCAGACACCTGAAAAGTTTGTGTCGCATCAGCCAGCACAGTTAAAGAGCACAAACTCATCGCGACAAGTGAAAAGCCCCTAACAACCAGCGTCACGTTTTACCAGCTTAGCGTCACACTGATGGTATCGGAGTATGTACCGGCAATGCTGCTCGTACCGTAAGCTTTCGCAAAAAGCTCAATAGTTTGCGATGTTGCACTAGTAAATTCAGACAGAGCTACCGTCCCGCCTTGTATAATTTGTGTGCTTCGGTCTGAGTCGGTAAACAACGTATAATCAATAAATTGCGCGCCATTTGACATCGCGTAGGTACCAACGGTCGCACTTGCATCATACAATCCGGTGCCCAATGTAAACGTCGGTGTCACACCGTTACTACAAAGCACTTCAATACCCGTCGCACTACCACCATTTACCACACCATCTTGTTCACTGAAGATTGCAGGCACGTCTCCAAAGGCGAGTGAGCCAAAGCCAACGCCAGAAGCTGCATCTACCGCATTATTTCCATTAATCACACAACCTTGTACAAGGTTAATTGAAACATCAATCGTACCGCTCACTGACGCTCCACTCGCTTGCCAACTAAATGAGGTTAAGAGCAGAGGCATCATCAGATAAAATCTTTTCATATAAAGCTCCATTTTTACATTCCACTGTATATCGGTAACCTTTTTATTAGTTATAGCTCAATTATGACAAACCAAATGCATATAAAATGTAAAACAATAAAAAGAAGCAGGATAAGGATAAAGACGAACAGCAAATAAAAATATTAAACTTAAAAGTGACGATTTTTAAGCATGTAATGCCAAAAAATAACCACTAAAAACAAATGGTTATTATCTTGTTCCAAATACAGAATCGACAATGAGTTAGAAGGTAGGGTGAAGTTGAGTGGAAAAAATCTAAAAAAAGTAGCAGAACGACACGAGAAGTTTAGAAAAGATTGGCGACCATTTCTTCCCAAAACAAGAATCTTCATGAAACAAAAATGCGCCCCAAAAAGGAGCGCATTTCTTACTTGAATAAGTTATTCCCAATCAAGAATAACCTTGCCTGACATGCCGCTGCGCATTACGTCGAAGCCTTCTTGGAAATCGTCAATCTTGTAGTGGTGCGTGATGATTGGCGATAGATCCAGACCAGATTGGATCAGTGAAGCCATCTTGTACCAAGTTTCGAACATTTCACGGCCGTAGATACCTTTGATCACCAAGCCTTTGAAGATAACTTGGTTCCAGTCGATACCCATGTCTGATGGTGGAATACCTAGTAGTGCAATACGACCACCGTGGTTCATTGTGGTTAGCATTGAGTTGAATGCTGCTGGGTTACCAGACATTTCTAGACCTACATCGAAGCCTTCTGTCATGCCTAGCTCAGCCATTACGTCTTCTAGCTTCTCTTCTGCAACGTTTACTGCGCGTGTTACGCCCATCTTACGAGCAAGTTCTAGACGGTATTCGTTCACGTCTGTGATCACTACGTGGCGAGCACCAACGTGTTTTGCTACTGCAGCTGCCATGATACCGATTGGGCCAGCACCTGTGATAAGCACGTCTTCGCCTACTAGGTCGAAAGAAAGCGCGGTGTGTACTGCGTTACCAAACGGGTCAAAGATAGACGCTAGATCGTCAGAGATGCCTTCAGGGATCTTGAACGCATTGAACGCTGGGATCACTAGGTATTCTGCGAATGCACCTTCGCGGTTAACGCCCACACCAATCGTGTTACGACATAGGTGAGTACGGCCGCCACGACAGTTACGACAATGACCACACGTGATGTGACCTTCGCCAGATACGCGGTCACCGATTTCAAAGCCACGAACTTCCTGACCAATCGCAACCACTTCACCCACGTATTCGTGACCGACAACCATAGGCACTGGAATTGTCTTTTGTGACCATTCGTCCCAGTTGTAGATGTGTACGTCTGTACCACAGATAGCGGTTTTCTTAATTTTGATCAGAATGTCGTTATGGCCAACTTCAGGTTTATCAACCTCAGTCATCCAGATGCCTTCTTCAGGCTTTAGCTTTGATAATGCTTTAATTTTCATAATGTAACCTTAATTAAAGGCCCTATTGTCTAAGGCCTAGAATCTTAAATAAGACCCATGTCCTTACCAACTTGGATGAACGCGTCGATTGCACGGTCTAGCTGCTCGCGAGAGTGCGCCGCAGACATTTGAGTACGGATACGTGCTTGACCTTTTGGTACTACAGGGAATGAGAAGCCGATTACGTAGATGCCTTTCTCCAGCGCACGCTCTGCGAATTCTGCTGCTACTTTTGCGTCACCAAGCATGATCGGAATGATTGCGTGGTCAGCACCACCCATTGTGAAACCAGCGTCTTCCATACGAGTACGGAAGTGTGCTGCGTTTTCCCATAGACGATCACGTAGGTCACCGCTCTCTTCTAGTAGATCTAGAACGCGGATAGAAGCGCTTACGATTGCTGGTGCAACAGAGTTAGAGAATAGGTATGGACGAGAACGCTGACGTAGCCAGTCAATCACTTCCGCTTTACCAGATGTGTAACCGCCTGAAGCGCCGCCCATTGCTTTGCCTAGCGTACCAGTGATGATGTCGATACGGTCAACTACGTTGTGGTGCTCGTGCGTACCTGCACCTGTTTTGCCCATGAAGCCAACAGCGTGAGAGTCATCAACCATAGTCAACGCGCCGTACTTCTCTGCTAGGTCACAGATAGCCGGAAGGTTTGCTACTACGCCGTCCATTGAGAACACACCGTCCGTTACGATAAGAATGTGGCGAGCACCTGCTTCTTTCGCAGCGATCAGTTGTTGCTCTAGCTCTTCCATGTTGTTGTTTGAGTAGCGGAAACGCATTGCTTTACATAGACGAACACCGTCGATGATTGACGCGTGGTTTAAAGCGTCAGAGATGATTGCGTCTTCTTTGCCTAGAATAGTTTCAAATAGGCCCGCGTTTGCGTCGAAACATGATGTGTAAAGAATCGTATCTTCTTTACCTAGGAACTTAGAAAGCTTCTGCTCAAGCTCTTTGTGGATGTCTTGCGTACCACAGATAAAACGTACTGAAGCCATACCAAAGCCGTGCTCGTCCATGCCTGCTTTACCCGCTTCGATAAGTGCCGGGTGGTTAGCAAGACCAAGGTAGTTGTTCGCACAGAAGTTTAGTACTTCTTCACCAGTAGAGATTTTAACAGCCGCTTGCTGTTGAGACGTAATGACACGCTCTGATTTGTAAAGGCCTTCCGCCTTTACTTCTTCGATTTGCTGCTGAATCTGTTGGTAGAATGCAGAAGACATTTGAAATTCCTTCCTAGTTATTTTGGCGAGTATTTACTCGTTTAGAATTAGGCTTAGCCTTTATGTGACGGGCGTCACGGGCTATCACTCATCAATTAATTGTAGTGTAATTCAAGGAAGGAGGAAGGATTATACCTTAAGGTGGAAAAGCATTAATGAATCCTAGGCACAAGTTCGATTAATGCTTTTCTATAAGGTTGTTATAAAAGGAATTATAGCCAGGTAGGCTTAGCCAAAAGTGTTTCAAAGTCCTTAGCAGGTAATGGTCGGCTATAGTGGAAACCTTGTCCGAACTCACAGTTTAGGTTTTTCAGGTAATCCACATGACGCTGTTCTTCGATGCCTTCTGCGACGATCTTAAGATCCAGCGCTTTCGCCATTGCTATGATTACGTTGACAAGCTCGCGGTCTGAGTCGTTCTCGAACATATTTTGCATAAAGCTACGATCAATCTTTAAGCGGTCGAACGGAAACTTCTGCAAGTAACTCAGCGCAGAATAACCAGTACCAAAATCATCAATAGTAAGTTTGGTGCCTAACGCTCGTAAGTTATTAAGCATGTCTAATAGCTCAGAATCGTGATTGAAGAGGAGACTTTCTGTCACTTCAATATCGAACTTATTTGACGGAAGACCAGACTCCTCAAGGCTGTGTTTAATAAACGTAAGTAAGCGCTCGCAGTACCTAAATTGAACACTAGAAAAGTTTACAGAAACAAACAACGGAGTCAGACTTTGCCATTGTGCCGCTTGTCGACACGCTTGTTGAATAGCAAACTCACCAATTTGATGAATTAAACCATTTTTCTCTGCAATAGAGATAAACTCTTCAGGGTTTACAAATCCGTACTTGTCATCATTCCAACGCATTAGCGCTTCTGCCCCTACGATTTTACCACTACTCAGCTCAATAATTGGCTGATAATACAGCTCTAATAACTGATTGGAGATCGCACTTCTCAGACGATTTTCCAGATCCAAATAGCGTTGCAAATCTTGGTTCATATTATGGTTATAAAAACAAAAGCCATCACGCCCATCTTGTTTCGCCCGATACATTGCCATATCAGCACATGCAAGGAGCTGCTCAGCGTTGTCTCCGTCATCCGGGAACACAGACATTCCGACGCTGCTACTCAAGAAGAATTCATGGTTGTTCCAAACAAACGGATCGTTAAACGCCGAAAGCACACTTGAAGCAACTCGCTTTGCAGTATCATTATCAGGCAAGTCTGGGATGACGAGTAAAAACTCATCCCCACCAATTCTCGCCAATAAGTCTGTTTTTCTTGCGACTTGATACAGTCGCTGAGCACTGAGTTTAAGGATTTCATCCCCAACAAAGTGTCCCATTGAATCGTTAATCTGCTTAAAGTGGTCTAAGTCGATGAACATCACCAAAACTTTAGACCCACTACGCGATGCCCTAATTAACTCCAAAGCCAATCGCTCGGAACCATAACTACGATTAGGTAAATTGGTTAATGTGTCATATTTAGCTTGGAAGGCGAGTTCTTTTTCAGACGCTTTTCGACGTTCAATTTCGTTCGTTAATTTTTTATTCTGTTGAGAAAGAATATCTTTACGCTTTTTTTCTTCCTCAAGCTTAATTTTCAATTCAATCCTATTATTGTTCGTGATGAATGCATAACATAAAGCAATGACGATCATAACGGCCAGAATACTCAAACCAATAATAAAGAGCCGTGATGTAAATATATCTCGTTCACTCAAAGGCTCGAACCACGCCATCAATTTGAAGTGATGTTTATCCACAGGAACTTCAAAGTAAATTTTTCCGTCTACAGCCTCAGAAACGAAATAGTTCTCATCCTTATTGTGAGAAGGTGTTTTATTTATGGTATCCCATACAACCATTTCCACGTCTTTTATTTTTAGCACCATTCGGCTATAACTATCTTCGTGTTCTTGGTTAGTAAGTTGGTCAATAACAATATTCTTATTAAGATCGGCAATTAAAAAGGCAACAGGCTTTCCGGAGAACTTAACTTGCTTAATGACTTGAATGCGAACGTCATCATTGTATCGCGTCGCACAAACCTCTTCGGGATGCCCGTGTTGAGTCATTAAGGTTTGTATGTCCATTTTGTGCTCGGCAAGGTTTTCAGATCCAGTGGTGACAATGGTGACTCCATCACTGCCTACTAGCGTGAGCTTCTTATAGATTTGGCTGCTATTAATTAGCTTACTGTCTATCTTCTCATCGAAGCGACGCTTTAAATTAATTAGACTGGCACCTAATCCATACTCCATTGACATGCCAGAAGCTAAATTACCAAAGAATGTTTGTATTGTTTTATCTGTAGCTAGATTATCAACATCTTCACTCGCTATGGTAAATAAATTATCGAGTGTGCTTGCATAACTTTTTACTTTTAAATCTAGTTCTCTGTATTGAGATTCTTTTAATTTATTTTGACCTACGCTAGTCACAGTAATAAGCATAGCTAAGTAAATTGAAACTAATATTGCGCTTATTGTAATAAATCTTTTACTGGAAAATTTTTTAACGGCCTTATTCATCGGACTTTCTTTTTATCTTCTATAAAGTAATCGTTATAAAAGTAGTAAATAGATGGATAGTATTTTTTTACTAATTTTTCGTATGAACCGTCTTTTTTTATCGAGTCTAAATAACGATCAAATGCTTTGCGTAATTCAGGGGAATTTTTACGGAATGCAACAGCCATTTTTTGATTTTCAGATATAGGGCCAATGACTTTTATTTCGCCCGGCCATTTTTCGAGGGCAATTAGCGTATCCGCAACATCTAATAATGTGCTTTCCGCATCATTTTTCATTATCGCTGGAACCATCTCATTAAGGAGACGCGCCCCATCAGGTAATATAACTTTTGCACCTGTGTCATATAAGTCATAAAGGTTAGGATCCAAGCAAGAATGTTCTAAAGCTAACACTTCGCGACCATCGATCAGCTGCTTGACGTTTTTAACATCTTCATCGACCGACCCACTTGGTTTAATCGGGCTCAGACTAGAGTCGGATCTGGAAACCAACCATACACCTGAAGGAAAATAATCCTGTGAAAAATCGACTACCTCAGAGCGCCAATCAAGAATAGTAACGCCGTTTGCGATCAAATCGCCTTCAATTGGAACACTTTCTCCGACAACAGCCTGCTTGTTGTGATATTGCACATTTTGCCCTGTCAACTTACCAACCACGTCGCTCCACTGTGCTGGAACATACTGGTACTGAACACCTAGCGACTTGGCAAAACCTTTTATTATCTCTACATCCAAGCCAGTCAAAGTTTCCACTTCACCTTGTTCAATATAGGAGACAAAGTTAGCGTACGGGACACCAATGTGACGCAGTACACCGCGTTCACGGATTTGTTGTAAATCGTCTGACCAAGCGGCAGACGACGCAACAGAGGTAACCATGAGCGCCACCGTCGCTAAAGTTCTTTTAAATGCTATGACTGACATAATAATATCCTTACCTTTCACAAAGCGCCCAATAATGGGCGCTTGAGTGATAAACAACGATGTTAGAACGACGAGTAATACAAATTCGTCATCGCCACTACGAGCCCTTCCACATCTTGTTCGTCATGGAACAAATGCGTAGAGATACGCAGCGCGTAAGTATCAAAGTCATCATCCTTATGCAGCTTAAAGCTAGTCGTACGGATGATGTAACCATACTCTTCACGTAAACGATCTCGGAATTCCGTCAGTATCTCTTCATTAGTTACATCGGAGAACGGGTTAACCGTCGTTAAGCCACTGGTTAAGCCTTCCACGTTTGGTGAATACATTTTGGCTTGTGGTAAGTACTCTTGAAGCAAGGTTTTACATAAACTACCAAGGCTTACAACTCGCTCTTCGATACGGTCTCGACCAATCTCATCCCACATTTTGCAACTATCAACTAGTGCTTGTTTCGCAGGATAGTTATCGTTACCAATGTATTGCATTTGCAGCTGTTTACCTAGGTAATCAGCATGAGAAAGTGAGGAGTTGATCAACCATAACGGGTTCTCTCGGTCACTCCAATACTCATTCAAACGGTTACCGTTATCACGAACATACAGAATACCTGTCGCGCCCGGACCACACTGCCACTTATGACCAGAACCTGCATAGAAATCACAATCCATATCGTGGAAATCAAGGTCAAACATACCGACCGTATGCGCGCCATCAACAAGAGTAGGTACACCATACTCTTTTGCTAAAGCACAAATGGCTTTTGCTGGTAGCGCGGTTCCTGTTTTGTATGTGATATGAGAGAAAACAATTAGGCGAACGTTTTGATTCGCATCAAGCGCGTCTCGGAACGCTTGAATGTAATCTTGCTCAGAAACGTTTTCGGTACCAGTAAATACTGGTAGTTGAATTTCTACCACATCCACACCAAAACGATGTTTCGCTACGTTCATAGGTGATGTTGCAGCAATATGTTCATGGTGTGTCGTTAGAATCACATCACCTGGTTCAAAGTGTAAGCCATTAATGATCGAGCATAAGCCATCAGTAGTGTTGCGGCTGAGAATGATCTCTTCTGGGTTAGCACCAAAACCTGGTGCGACGTCTTTAACCATCTCTGAAACATAAGGCCAAGAGCCAAATTTGCCTTTCATGTCCCAAGGATATTTAGCCACCAGCTTGTTGTTATACTCGTAATCTTCAAGAACATGTTTTGGCATTGAACCTGTTGTACCAATGTTCATGTAAGTGGTTCGTTTGTCCAAAACGAACTGTCTTCGCACTTTACGCCAGAAGCGCTTATCGTGTTTTCTACCTAGCCCGCGGCTGCTCCAATCAATTTTCTGTTCTCGTGCTTGAGCTACGCCTGAGAAAGCGGAAGCACTCACACCAGCAACAACAGCTCCTGTTGCGCCTTTCAGAAAATTACGGCGGCTGCTATTAGTCTGAATAGATTCCTTGTCTTTCATCTTTTTCAATCCTTGTCGGAAATTAGCCATATTATTAATTTTAAGTGCGTAACTATCTGTTACTAAAACATTATTACCCATTACAATCAGAGTTTAATTTTTTCCTCTGCCATTAAGTGACTTTAGTTCCAATTTTTTATCTTATTTGATGATATAAGCAACAGTTTGACCACAAATCTATAAACAACAATGTTCACATTAATATATTCGTTAATTTGATTATTCTTTATTGCGGACAATTCCACCAAATTCTTTATAAAACAATTATGAGCTTTGTTATAAAGTCATTAAAAATTTAACTTTGCGTTAATTTAAAAATATTCAGGCTATTTTAAGATTGGCGTCTATTCTTTTTATATCTTAACGATCTCAACATGTTAAGACTAAATAAAAGAAAGCTGATTTCGGATCGAGATATCAGTTTAAGACTATAAAGTGATACACATCACTCTATGACATAAACTCACCGCTCAACAGACATAAGTAAAACAGGTTTTCACTAATATGTGCTTGAGCGTACACCCTAAAAGAAGGAGGTCCCATGTTAAAAGGATTGCTATGCATTTCAGTTGCATCCGCTCTTGTCGCCGCCCCTAACGTGCTAGCAAAAACGGTAGAAATGACTGCTCTCAACACCAATGAGAGTGCGGGTACCATTGAGATTTCACAAAGTGATTATGGCGTTGTTTTTACGCCTCAATTATCAGGTTTGTCAGCAGGTGTGCACGGTTTCCATATTCACACTAATCCATCTTGCGATAGCATAGAAAAGGATGACAAAACCGTATTAGGCGGCGCAGCAGGTGGCCATTATGATCCTAACAACACAGGGAAGCATGGCTATCCTTGGACCGATGACAATCATTTAGGCGACTTGCCTCCACTCTATGTGGACATGGACGGCAATGCCAATCAGCCCGTTGTCGCTCCTCGCCTAAAATTATCGGATTTAAAAGGTCGAGCGTTAATGATCCATGCAGGTGGTGACAATCACTCCGATCACCCAAATAAGCTAGGTGGTGGTGGCGCTCGCGTCGTATGTGGTGTTATTGAATAAACATTAACTTTATGTCTCACACTTCTCTTTAGATTGCGAGAAGTGTGAACTTCTGTTGATACTGAGAGGAGGTTGCATTGGTCTCAAGATAGCTGTGGTGAAGCATTAAGATCGATTGAACAATCTTCGTCCCGATCCCCAAAGAACCGCCCTCCGCTTCTTCCTCGATGTGATTGACGAAGGTAAAGTGGATACGTGACTTATCCTCACTCAAATGCGCTTGGCAATGCACTTCCGAGCCGATTGGGCTGTGGCGCAATGCATTTTCAAGCAAGTTAAGCACCAACCGCTCTAAAAGACCTTTATCACCCACGGTTTGGATTTCGCTATCGATATCCACTTTCAACACCACTTCTTTACGAGAAAACTGGCTCTGCATCGTTTCGGCACATTCTGCCATCAACACGCCAAGATCTACGGGGCGGTACTCGTAGTTTGGCATTGGAGCTTCTTTGCGCGCGGCGTCTAACAAAGAATGCAATTGAGTCGAGAGCTTCTCACAATTTCGGAAAGCAACGTCAATCAAAGGATCGGATTCCGGATGTTGCAAACGCCACGTTTCCAAATAGCCCAGCACGCTCGATAACGGCGTTTTTAAATCGTGACTGAGCTGCAACAGACTTTGACGACGATGAGACGATTGATACTCCAACTGTAAAAACTGCTGCTGAATATGCTTCGCCATCATCTGATAAGAGTTCGCAATCGGCACGAGCTCCGGCACTTGGTGAGTGAAATCAGGTTGCAGGCGGAAATCATGTTCAGCTTGCTGTTGTAGTTGTTTGGTCACACGCTCAATTGGGTTCAATAGGCTACGTTTCACAAGCACATAAGCCCCAAGAGCAAAGCCTAAAATGGACACTAAGACCAATCCTGCTAGCGCGATGTAAGGGGTATCAACTTGAGCATTGGCAATGGCGTCATGTCGGGTACTGCCAATCACCACGTAGAGATAACCGACCGTAGAGCCTAATTCCTCTATCGCAGCGACAGAAAAGACTTTGTGTTCACCACGATTACGTGGGTCTTCACCCAAAATAGGAAAAGGCTGGTCATTTAAGAATTGCTTAATGGGATTGAGATCCACCTTCCCCATGATCTCCGCCCCTTCCGGTGCCGCATGGGTAGTGATATTGCCTTGGCTATCGAGGAAGTAGATTTCAAAATCAGGGCCGATCAGCATGAGCGTGTGAAAAATCGACTTGAGTGCTTTAGGGTTGTAATCCGTCCCGATCATCAGCGGATTATCATCACGCATGTGGCTGGCTAGCTCTTTATGCAGGCTTTGCTTGGTGCGTAACTCAATGGTTTCTTTTTGCCAATTGTAAGTCAGTGCAATCACCACCGCCGCGAGGCAAAACCACAAGCTAGTAAATACCACTAAGCGAGATTTGAAGCTCATCCTATCGCCTCCTTAAACAGCGGTGTTTTTTAAACACCCCGTGATGATTGAAAAATGACGGTGAAAACAACTACCGACTTACTGTCTTGGCTTGATGTTTTGACTTACTTTCTTGCATTAGTGTCTTGGTTGAAACTTATATCCAACACCCCACACGGTTTGAATGAAGTGATGATCAGAATCAGACAAAGACAACTTGCTGCGTAAACGGTTTATGGTGCTACACACCGTATGGTGATAACCAGAATGACTGGTGTTCCAAACGTGATCGAGCAATTCATCTTTACTGTAGACTCTGCCCGGACGAGTCGCGAGAAACTGCAGCAAAGTAAACTCTGTCGCGGTGAGCGTGACATCCTTGTCGTTTAGGGATACTTGGTGCAACTCCGGAATGATTCTCAGCGGACCAAAATCCATCGCATCATCGAGGACTTCATTTGCTACTTTGACTTCTGCGGTTTGGCTGACTCTGCGTAGCACGTTTCGCACTCGTGCTTGGAATTCTAATACGCTAAATGGCTTAGTGATGTAGTCATCAACGCCCGCTTCTAAGCCGTCTACCTTGTCCATTTCACCGTCTCTGGCTGTCAGCATGAGCACTGGGCTCCAATCTTGTTGCTGACGCAAATAATGGCAAATGTCTAGACCATCACCATCTGGTAAACCTCGGTCAAGGATCAATAAATCAAAGGGTTGTTGCTGGTATTGCGTTTTAGCATCGGCGACATTTGTGGCTCGCGATACTTGGTGTCCTTGAAACTTGAGATGCATCTGAACCAGTTCTGCCAAATCATCGTCATCTTCCACCAACAAGATGTTCGCAACTAAATTGATTGCCTGTTGTTCCATGGTCCTTTCCTTGCCTTCGAGTATCCTCACTTTGCACATGACCGGAACAAATTAGAAATTCTTTCAAAAAAGGTTCCGATGACGCCATGAGGGATAAAGCGCTCGGCTACAAGCGCTTTGGAAAGGAGACGTCATCGGAGCCTGTGTTACTCGACTCGAGTGATGGTGACTTTCGCACCTGGGTTCAAGAAACGATGGTTCGCAGAGAGTGCTGAGTTTGCTAATCCATCATCTTGGCTAACAACACCCGCATGGAATGCAACAACGTCACTGCTGTCATTACGAGCGGCATTGAAACCCTCACCACCACCTGCTGGGCCTGGAATGGTTGCGGCAAGCTCATCGTTTAGCTCTGTACCGGAATCCCAAACGTTCATGCTCATTTCGTAGCTTTCACCTACTGCGAGCGATTTGAGCGATAGCCCCGTTTCGCCAACAAAGGCATCATTGGTATTCACAAACATAGACGCCACAGACAAGTAACCGTAACGACTAGGGTCAACCGTGATGGTGACTTCGTCCGATGCCCCCGGCAACACCAATCCATTACCCGAAATACCTTCGTAAACACTGTCATTGCTGTTCATCAACTCAATCAGCTCAGCGTTACTACCGCCTTCGGCAAGGTGCTCAAGTTCAACAGATGCCGCTTGTCCAATTTCAAACAGTTGGTAGTCACCATTGTGAGTGAGTACCACGAGCGGAGACATAGGTTGATTCGCAGTCAAGTTCGCCACGTTGACGGTGTAGCGGTACGATTTCACTACGTCATTATCATCATCGCTTGGACAACCGGCGAGCAAGCCGACTGAAGCTGCTACTAGTAAGATTCTGTATTTCATACATCCCCCTTACTTCACAACGATTGTGATGGTTGCGACTGGGTTTAACCAACGATGGCTGCTGCTGTCTAGGTCACTGATGCCGCCAGTTGGGTCGCTATCACCAAGGTTACCCGGATGCACGTGAACTTTGTCGTTAGTTACCGTTGCTTCAACACCTGTGCCGCCAGTACCAAAGGTAATGAAAGGTGGGTTTGGCATGCTAGACGCAAGCTCATCGTTCGCTTCTGTACCAGCATCGTAACTTCTTAGCGTTGCTCGGTATGTACCCGCTTCCGTTGGAATCTTCCAGCTATCTAGACCGACGAAACCGTCATTGGTTGGCAGCAACATCGCGCTCAGAGAAAGATAACCGTGGTCGCCACTGTCTAAGGTGAAGGTGGTTGCAACACCCGGATTCAAAATGCCACCAGCAGAGTTCTCAACCACCGCACCACCAGCGTTACCAATCACACTCGCAAGACCAGAGATATCACCGCCTTCTGCCATTGCTTCTAGTTCTGGCGTTGCTGCTTGACCCGTTCTGAACATTTGAAGGTCAGAGCCATGTGCAGCAACAATAAGTGGCGTAAAGTAGATGCCTTTGGTTGCGTTTGTCACGGTGATTTCCAATTCCGCCGCATTCACTGATGCAGAGCCTAGTGCCATAGCGACTGAAGTCATGACGAGTCCGAGTTGGGTACGTTTTTTCATTGTGATTCCATCCTTTAATGAGGGTTGAACTACCCAAGCCCATGTGTACGGCTTTACTTCTTTGTTCGTGACTTGAGTAGGTTAAGCATTACGTTTCGAACGTTTTGCGTTCTTGCCTCTAAGAATGACGAGCAAATCTATCAGCAACTTCATCGAATTCTCATAAAATTCTCACAAGTTCTGTTCGAATTCTGTCAGCAGCACTTTTTTACTCTTAATCAGGTGTTTACACTTCGCGCTTTCCCCTCCTACAATGCGGTATTCCCTGTTTAAATCACGATTCTCACCATGATTCATAACGTTCTGTCTGCCTACTATGGCGAAATCTACGGCATCGCTTTTTTCAACCACTACTTGAGCCATTACACCCAAAGTGAACAACAAACACTGTGGCAAACCTTGATTGAAGTGGAAGAGCTAACCGCAGAAAAGCTCAAACCTGTACTGCTAACAAATGGCATGGATATCGAAAGTCGACACCAAGAGATGCTGGATAAAGGCTTGGCAGATGCAACTAAGTGGATTGGTTTACCATGGCAAGAGTTGGTGGCGACTCTTTTGAAGTGGGTAGAACCTTATGAGGTTAAGTATCGAGAGTGGCATGAAGAAGTGAAAGCTTCACAGCAGTATTCAATCGCTGAGCGAGAAGCTATCGAGTTAATTGCAGACCACGAAACGGCCATTTATCACTGTTGGCAGCAATACCATACTGGTGAATCTGGCTTGCCTGCACTCAATGCATTTTTGGCAAAATATCGTTAAAGCGAGATGGTGACACTTGAACCTCGTGAAACCGTACCAGACAATATCGTTATTCCGCTGCGCAGAACTGAACAATTATGGTTAATCCAAAACTCATTGCCCTACTTCCTGATCTTGCTTCGTTTATCTTGGTGGTAAACGAAGGCAGTTTTACCGCTGCTGCTAAACAACTCGGCGTAACGCCATCGGCTTTAAGTAAGTTGATCACACGATTAGAGCAAGCCCTCTCGGTGAAACTGTTTGAGCGCACGACTCGTAAGTTGATCATTACTCAAGCTGGGCAAAAGGTTTACGACCAAAGCATCGCAATGGTGAATGCCGCGCAGCAAGCCGTTGAGCTATCTGCGGAAGATCATGCTGAGCCAACAGGCGCACTCACAGTAGCAGCCCCTGAAGCATTTCTTAATTCGGTGCTTCAACCGTTTGTGTTGCCATTCCTAGAACGTTATCCAAATATTCAGCTTAAGCTGCGTGCAGCAGATGGTGAGATCGATCTGTTCCGCCAAGGAATTGATGTCGCGTTTAAGCTCACCGACAAACCCGATGAAAATCTGGTCCTCAAAGAGATCAGCAAGACCAATCTTGTTTTATGTGCCTCTCCAGATTACCTAGCCAAACACGGTATGCCTGAGCATCCCACTGAACTTGAGCAGCACGACTGTATTTACCTTGCCGAGAACGACAAAGACAACATCTGGTCATTCTTTAAAGAGGAAGCCTTTCATTCGATTGCAGTAAGTGGACGCTACGCCGTCAACCACTCTCAAATGCGCTTGAACGGGGTTAAGTCTGGCTTGGGAATTGGGATCTTCCATGACTTCGTGATCAAAGACGCGTTAGAGCAAGGAGAAGTGGTGGAGGTGCTACCGGATTGGATGATCAAGAGTAACTACCACGGCGCTATCGCGATGCAGTATGCACAAACCAAATACATGCCTGCTCGTCTGCGCGTGTTTATCGACTTCGTTAAGGAGCATTTAGTCTCCGAGGATACGAGCCATGTTTGAAGAGGCTAACCATGTTTAATGCTATTCATCACGTCGCGATCATTTGTAGCGATTACCCAAAGTCAAAACGCTTTTACACTGAAGTGTTGGGGTTAAAAGTCATTGCTGAAAACTATCGTGAAACCAGAGACTCATACAAGCTTGACCTCGCTTTACCTGACGGCAGCCAAGTTGAACTGTTTAGCTTTCCGAGCGCGCCAGAGAGACCGAGCTTTCCTGAAGCACAAGGGCTACGACATCTCGCGTTTTTGGTTGATGATGTTGAACAAGTGAAAGCCTACCTAGAATCGAATGATGTTGAAGTTGAGCCAATTCGTATTGACGAATTCACAGGCAAAGCCTTTACCTTCTTCCAAGATCCAGATGGCTTGCCGCTGGAGATTTACCAGAAATAAAAAGAGCCAGCACTTCGCTGGCTCTTTTACTATTTCATTCTTTGTCTGTTACTAATTCAACGCCGTTTTCAGCTTCTCGACGCGGTTGAACAACAGCCAATCCAGTGCGAGAACTGTAACAATTGCCAAACCGCCCATCGGAAACGCCAGACACAATATCACCAACGCTACTAAGCCTAGCTTCCAAATACCGTCTTGCTGAAACTTAGGTGGTGCGCCCAATGCGGCACTGCGACTTGGTCTACGAATCCACCACATCACCACACCTGTGATTGAGATTAAGATGAACGCCAAACAGAACACTACGTTGAGCACTTTGTTAAGCACACTGACATCACCTTGATGCAATGACACACCTGCCGCCATGAACTTGGCAAACAAACTGTAATCTTGCCATGTGACATCCACCAACAAGCGACCGGAATATTGGTCAAAGTGGCTGGTGCGATCTTGTCTTGGGTCGGAGATATCGCCACCCATGGAGTTAGCTGCAACGGTGTAAACGCCCGTCTCAGAGCGCGGCAAAAACAGCTTATAACCAGTGAAGCCCATCATTTCAGCTTTGAGGATGATATCATCAATAGAGAGCACATCATTATTGCCTGCGTATGCCATCTCTTCCTTCATATTGGCATGATCATGAGCGGGCTTATCTTTCGATTCTGGCACAGCAGCAAGCTCTAAGTTCCATGGCATCTCTTCTGATGCACCATGGTTAAGATCTTTATGTGTCAGCGTGGATTCCGGTTTCTCACCCCATGTGTAATAGGTTGGGAAGGTATTCCAAGCTTGCACCATTTTCGCCCCCCAGATCCCTGCCCACGACAAACCTGAAATCAAAAAGAACAACAGAACAATCGACAGCACGCCACCTAAATTCGCATGCAGGTCACGCATCAAAATTCGAGGGCCATTGTTAAGGCGAATTTTCAAAAAGCCGGCGCGGCTGGCGTTGTCTCTAGGTAACCAAAGGTACAAACCAGACACCAACAGTAAAATCCCCAGACTTGCGGCGATTTCAATTAAACGGTCGCCTAGGTCGCCGATGAGCAAGGTGCCGTGAATGCTGTTCATCAGTTCATAGATGCTGTCACCACGATTAATGGTGCCCTGTACGTCTCCTGTATAAGGATTTACTGCAACAATCAACGAGCTGCCTTCTTGGTTTTGAATCGAGAATCGGTTGGCAATATCGGCCGTTTTAGCAGGTACAAATTGAGTGACATTAAAATCGGGATACGCCTGCTTTACGGTTTCCAATTGTGCAGAGACGGGAACCATTTGCTCTTGTGGTGAAACTTGTAATGTCGCTTCGTATCGAGCCAGTTCGATTTCATCATCAAACAACATCACTAACCCCGTGAGGGAAAGTATCAGCATAAATGGAATGACGAACAAACCTGCGTAGAAGTGCCATCGCCACGTCATAAAGTAGATGGATTTTGCGCGTGAGGCTTCCTTGAGTTGAGGCTTTGCCGAGTTTCTCAACATGTGTATTTTCCTTTTTTCATTGTTGAACACCCAAATTGAGCCAAACGCATCCTGCACATACGCATTCGTATGCGGCGCTAATTGACTTAGATTTGGGAGTACCACTGCTCGAAGTGGCAGTGTTGCTGACTATATACCCAAGTGACTTCAAGATGCTGGATTCAGAGCGTTGTCATTGATTCGAGTGCAAAGAAAACAACGCTGTGTAATAGACAACTCTTTCCAAGTTGTTTGAAGCAGCAATCGGAGCAATGACACGCTCCCGAAGGGCGAGTTGTCTTGGCTTGTATACTTTGTTGTCGATATCTTGATTTAGACCCACTAGACCTTTAAATCGCCGCCGCGTCTACAAACCAAGTCATTCTCGCTGAACCAAGCATCTCGAGGTTACTTGGGTATCGTGTAATTGTTTTCGTTATGAGAAAAGGGAAACTGGCGGCGCTCGAGGAACTGGTGTTTCAAATCGCACACTTAGAGCCAAATAAGCGTAGCTGTCAGAAGTCACCAAGCTCTGTCTTGAAAGTATCGGTGTCGTTGGAAGTGTATCGTGATGAAAAGTCGAGAAGTGGCTAAACGGACAAGGCTTGCCTTTGTGGCTGACCGAATTGTCGCCCTCTTCTATTTGGACCAACTCAAATCCGTTAAGCGTACATAGCGTCGCCCACACGCCCATGCTGTTACCATGAGCATTGATAACAGGCATCAGTGTCACTAGCACCCAACTGAGAGCACTAGCAAATAACATCGAGCGGTAAAAAGGAATTAATCTACGCATAACGGTGACTTAACAAATTTCACACAGCGTAACCAATTTTGAGTGATAGCTCAAAAACAGGATCAATAAGTGCTTGCTACCTCACAGGTTTTCTTGAATGCATCGATTGACAGTCGCAAAAAAGCCCGCCGAAATGGCAGGCTGATAATGTGTTCATTCATTACTTAGAGATAACGCGTAATCCACTGCCACGAGCAAATGCTCCGCTCAGTAGATAATTAGCCAAACAACTTGCTCCAAATGCTTGGATTGCGCTTGTCGTGGTACTCTTCACGAAGACTATCGATTTCACGCAGTTGAGCTTTTGCTTCTTGTAGCTTGCCCGCATCAAGATCCGCTTCAATCTTATCTAGCGTTACCGTCAGCTTGTTAAAGCCTTCTAAGTAAGTATCAAACTTCTCTGGTGGGTAATTACCACGCTTAGATTGTTCAACAATCGCTTGCAAGCTATCAATCGCAGATTTCATGGTTTCAACATCAGACGCTTCCGCCGCCTGTTTGAATTCCATCTTCATCTGTTTCATGTTTTGTTTTAAATCAACCGCTTCTGCCATTGCGTATGTTGAGCCAAACGCAATCGCACACCCTAGGACTAAAGGACGTAACATTTTTCACTTCTCCATTTATAGTGCCGAATTCTGTGTCGGCTTTATTCACCCAAATAACCTACGCCATAAGAGGCGAAAAACTAGCTTAGTTGAGTATTTCCGGGTCGCAGTGTAAAGCAATCTGGCGTCGGGTGCATACCTTAAATGTAATCAAGTTTATGCGTTGAGAATGCTGTCATATTCTGCAATTGGTTTACGGCCTCTCAAAGCTAAGAAAGACAAAAACTGCTGAGCGGTGTGAGTAATCACTTTCTTGCTATCAATACCCACTTTGTCCATTAACTCTCCAACCAAATCCAGATTACCAACATCGTGACAGAAGTGCGCATCACTGCCCGTGGTGAAGAAAACACCGAGATCTTTCCCGATTTGTGCAATCTCGTGGCAACGGTCTACGCTGCCTACTCGGCTGTTGCCTTTCAGCGTGGTGTTATTAATTTCAATCGCGACATTGTGCTCTTTCGCGCACGCTAAAACGGTCTGAAAATCAAAGTCGAAATTTGGATTACCAAGATGACCGAGCGCATCAATACGACCACTCTGAATGACATTAACAAGTGCTTCCGTGTGAGTTTGCTTGTTTGCAGGACGAAAAACGGGTTCATGAAAACTCGCGATCACCCAATCTAAGTTGCGGTCCACACTCAGTGGAATATCAATGTCGCCTTCGGTATTCATAATGTTAGATTCAACGCCACGAATAATCGCAACGCCTTCAAGAAAGCGAGGCAGAATTTTCTGGTTCGAGAAGAACCAGTAATGAGGCGCACCCGGCATTGATTCTGCGTGATCGGTCGTGCAGAACATATCCAGCCCGTTCTCTTTTGCCAACTTTGCATTTTCAATCAAGGTACTGTACGCGTGACCACTGGCGTACGTATGTGTATGGGTATCAACTTTAAATTCCATCATCCACTCTCTTAGGTGCGCTATCTTGCGTGCTATTGTATACCTTCAGGCAACGCATCGTCAGCCCAAGGTAAGCAAGAACCCTAAGCTTGCTCTTCACTAATGGCTTTTATCAAGGGTAAAGCTTTTTCCCATCCGTGATTAAACATGGAAACAAAGTCGTTGTGAGTATGAATGGTAACATTGAGTAGTAAACGATCGTTGTTGGTATCGATCTGGTAGATCTCTCGCGATCCGATCCACCTAGATGCTAGGTCAGCATCGAGTTGTTGACGATTATCCGGATTAAAAATGGCAACATGATGAAATTCAAGTTTTTGAAGCGGTAGCACCGTATCTATGATCGCCCTTGTCCCGCCCATATCTGGATCAAAAAAAGTGATGCCACCTCCTTCTTCCCAAGCTCCTTCAAATTGAGACTGCGGTGAAAAGGCTTGTGCCCAACGTTTATACAACTCAACATCGGTTAGCACTTCCCACACTCGTTGCGGTGTCGCCGAAATTTCGACGTAATAATTTAGCGTAAGCATGATTTCTCTCCCTGAACCTTTCTTGACGCTAGCCCATACTCAGGAAAAATCAAACCACACGACCAATTTATCTACCTGCCCCCTTCATTTTCCGACAGACTAAGAAGTTCTCGCTTGTAAACCGCCACTGCGATGCGCCGTAAAACGAACCCAACATGTGTTCAGTATGATTGCGAGCACTATTAAACTCATCCCAACAATTTGACTTTGACTCATTCGGTCTTCAAAAAACAGGCTCTGCCAAACCGCAGTGAACAATAAGTTAGTAAAAATGAGTGGCGCAAGTTGAGAGCCACTGCTTGCCAGTTTATATGCTTTGGAGCGAAAAACTTGGGTGTTAATGATCATCAGAGACATCATACCGATCCACAGCGTATTTGAAGAAATCTCAGGCGCCATAACACTCATATTAAGTAACGCGTCGAAGTCATTAAACAAAGTTAGCGGCAACAGAAATACGGCAGCAAAACCAAACGCCCAAAAGTTGATTTCTAGCGGCGACATATTTGTTTTACTCACTTTATATAACGTAAGCTGAGAACCAGAATTGAAGAGTCCACCAGCCAAGCCGAGCAATAAATCCGCTCGCCATGTAATCTCACTTCCACCGCCCGCCAACATAACCACACCAGTGAACGCCATTGCTAAAGCCGCCAAAGTTGAAACACGAATGCGCCCCCTCATGAACAGCTTTTCAACCAAGGGAATAAATAATGGGCCAGTAGCAAACAACACAACCCCTTCAACGAGCGTTAACGTTTGTAATGACGCGATAAAGCAAAGTTGTGACAAACCGATACAAAGAGCACGCAATAAAATAGGCTTTAGCGTGCCCGCTTTAGGAAAGGTAAGGTTTTTCACACGAAGTAAGATAAGTAAGATAAGCGCAGGCACCAAAAAACGTAAGAAGCTAAATAGTGTGACGGAAAGTTCGCCTGACAACTGCTTTGCTAACAGTCCAGTAACAGATAAGCTTAACGTAGACATCAACATGAAAAGGATAGATTTATTTACAGCATTCATTCAATACTCCTTAATATATGGAGCATTTTAAAAGACATCACTTATCGTAAATAGCGAGTAATATTAACCATTGATGTAAGAAAAACTTACAGTTTAACTTATCTATCACCAGCTACGGTTTTTAAATTATGCGGAAACTAGTCCCCTTAAAGTCCATCTACGCATTTGTTGCAGTAGCTGAGTCTGGCAGCATGACAGAAGCAGCACAGATATTAAGTGTGAGCCACTCAGCCGTAAGTCAGGCAATTAAATCGCTGGAGAGTCAAGTCAACAAGCCTCTGTTTGATCGCATAGGCAGACAAGTTCAACTCAATGCGGACGGTAAAAAGTATTACAGAAAGGTGGCACCCGCTTTAGAGCAAATTGTCGATGCAACGGAAGCACTCATCCAAGATCAGAATTTGCAACGTGTTACGCTCAATATGGTGAATTCATTGGCTCTTCACTGGTGGATTCCTCGAATGTCAGATTTACAAGGGTTTGCTCCTCAATTAGACGTTCGTTTATCAAACCTGTCTGGCAGATTCAATTTAGAACAAGAAGGTATCGACGCGGCTTTGGTGCATGGAAATCCCGAAGAATGGCAGGATTACTACTGCGAAAAGCTCAGTGAAGATGAACTGGTTTTGGTGTGCAGTCCTGAATTGATAGCGAAGACCAAGGACTCAAACATCACTCAACTCTTAAAGCAGTATCCCATCATTGAAGTTACTAACGAACGAAGAAAAAATGACTGGAACGTGTGGCTGGACGCGACGGGTATCCAGCGACCTAAAAATAAAAAACCAATCACTTTTAACATGTCGATACAAGCCGTCCAGGCCACAACTCGTCGTTTGGGGTTATTGGTCACTCATCGCTTGTTTGTGAAGGATGACATCAAATATGGTCAGCTAATCGAGCTGGGTGAACCCGTCATTAATCCTCATCAACAGCTTTACTTTGTATGCCCGCCACACAAGCTAAAGCTTGAATCGTTTCATCTGTTGCGATCTTGGCTACAACAATCATTCAACTATTAGAAACTTTTGTTAAGCACATTCACTGAAAAACTAGTATAAAGTTAGAAGAGCACTTTTCATCCAAGGATGGTTTATGAAGCAGTATCAAATATGGCTAAGCGCACTCTGTTTTGCAGTATCTTTGAGTACGACCGCTGAAGTAGAAAATGATAACCGCCTTTCAGAACAAGGGATCTCCACGGCAATTATTGGGGGTCAGCAGGCTACCCAAAACCAACTTCCTTTTTTTGCACGTCTTATTCTACATAAAACTGGCGCTAATCAGTTTGCCAATATTTGTGGGGGAACCATTGTAAACGACCGCTTCATTTTAACTGCGGCTCACTGCGTAGAACCAAGCGTTTTTACTGACGGCTGGACAGTCAACGACCTACGAGTGTTAGTCAAAAACCCTACGATGAATGACGTGTTTGTTGAAGAATTCAAAGATGTTCGCTCTATCACGATTCATCCTGATTATGTGCCTAGCGATTTATGGATTAATGACATCGCTGTCCTTGAATTGACTAGACCTATCACCGATAACGTCCAATCCATCACTTTACCGCAAGACTTTGGAGACTACAGCAGCAAGTCAGTTTATCAGATATTCGGTTTAGGTCAGACCTCAACCAATGATGAAAGCCCCCCTAACTATTTACGCTGGGCAGAAGTAAAACCCCTTACCGACACCCAATGCGCTTCGTTGGTAACAGGGTTTAACGCTCAGGAAAGTTTATGTGCGAATGGATTTCCTGAACGAAGCTACACTGGTATCTGTCGTGGTGACTCAGGCGGTCCTCTCACCTATCAAGACAATAATGGCATGTATCAGCAAATTGGCATTGTGAGCTACGGTTCTTCAGTTTGCGAATCCGCTGCGATTCCAAGTGTGTTTACCGAGATTTTGAACTATGCAACATGGATTGAGACCCAAACCAGCTCAGGTGTAAAAACCAGTTATAACGCCCTCTTAGCAAGTTCGGAAGATTATCATAGCGAAGGGGACTCTGGCTTTGAGCCTGTCGATACCAACACATCTGGCTTTGGTAACAACGGCAGCAGTGGCGGCGGTGCTCTCGGATCAGGGTTGATCATGCTTGGAGGCTGGTTTGGTTGGCTAAGACACCGCAGAAATTATTCGCGCTCCTAGTAGCGTCAACAAGACATCATAATATCTTGCGCTTAACGCGAGAGTTAATGATGTCTTCAATCATCTTTTGCTCTTTTTTCGCTTTTTCATAGTTCTGCTTAGTACGCCAACGATCAAGCACTTTTTCTAACCCTTGAACGCGTGCGTGCTTGTGTTCTAGCGTTTTCTGTACAGATGCACATTCCGCTTGCATAACGGCTTGCTCTTGCTCGTGGTGACGAAGCATTCTTTGTAGCATTTGGTCAACACGATTAAAGTTCATCAAAGCCGCGCTCGTCAGCGTCGGGCCGGTTCGGGTTGATTGTCCAGCGTGGCCTTTCAACGCCGACAACTGTTCCAATTGCATTGAAAGATGGGAGTGACGCTGACGCATGGCATCAAGTTGTTGACCCACACGGTCACGCTGTTTTTCTTCCATTTGCTGTAACTTGCCTACGGCTTTTAACTTGGATTTCATTTCAGCCTTGTCACTCCCATTTGATTAAGCACTTTGAAAAAGCTGCGCGAGCTCGGTCAAACTGGTTGGGTAATCTACAGACTCGTTGGCAGCTTGTTGTAGATATGCACGCAAATTTGGATACATAGCAACAGATTGATCTAACTCAGGATCTTGTCCTGGTTGATAACCCCCTAATGGCAGTAACTCTTTAACCTGAAGGTAGTTGGAGTACATTTGACGGAAGTTATTCGCAATCGTGCTGTGTGCGTCCTGCGTACAAGTATTCATACAACGGCTAATAGACGCGTTGATATCTATCGCGGGATAATGCCCTTGCTCAGCCAGTTGACGCGATAAAACGACATGCCCATCTAAGATGGCGCGCGCGGAATCCACGACAGGATCTTGTTGGTCGTCCCCTTCTGCCAATACGGTATAAATTGCCGTTAAGCTACCATGTTGATTTTCACTGTTACCCGCTCGCTCTAGGAGTTGAGGTAACACGCTGAAGACTGAGGGCGGATAACCACGAGAAGCTGGAGGCTCACCGAGCGAAAGAGCGATTTCGCGCTGTGCCATGGCGTATCGGGTTAGAGAGTCCATCAGAAGTAGAACGTCTTTGCCTTGGTCTCGGAAATACTCTGAAACGCGATGACAAAGTAGTGTCGCTCTTAACCTCATTAGCGGGGATTCATCAGCAGGAGCCGCGATAATGATCGCTTTCTTGCGCGCTTCTGGGGTTAAGTTTCTCTCGATAAACTCACGTACTTCTCTGCCTCGCTCACCGATAAGCCCGACCACAATTACATCGGCCTCCGTGTTTTTGGTGATCATCCCCATTAACACACTTTTACCGACGCCACTGCCAGCCATCAAACCAATACGTTGGCCTTTGCCTACCGTCAATAGTCCATTAATCGCTCGCACGCCTACGTTGAGTGGCGTATCAACTGGGCGTCGCTTCAGTGGGTTAATCGGTTTTGGTTCAAGTGAAACTCGATCACCCCCCTTAAGCGGTGCCCCGTCATCTAACGGCTCACCTAAACCATTCAGTACGCGTCCTAACCACTGAGAGCTTAGCTGCACGGTACTATCACCATCAAGAGGGATGACTTTTGCACCTGCAAACAGACCGCCTAAACGGCGGATAGGCATGAGGTAAGCAATAGTGTGTTCAAAGCCCACAACTTGCGCTTCGATCATATCGCCTTCCGCGGTTTCTACGAGACAACGCTGCTCAAGCTTAAACCGACACCCTACGGCTTGTAACATTAAGCCGTTTACTTTTATCAATCGCCCTGTTACGCGAGCAACAGGGATTGAATCGAGCGAAGCCAAGGCTTCGCTCAAACGCTCACTTAATAGTTCATGGCTTAGGGTATTACTCATGCTCAGACTCTACCTGTGGAATACTGACTTCATCCAAAAGGTGTTGCTTTACATTGTCCATACAGGCTTCCAAACGAGAGTCGCAGCTCGCATCCGCTTCTGCGTCATCAGTCACTAACTGACAGCCACCAATAGGAAGCTCCGTATTAGGGACCAGTTTCCAAGATTGCGGCAAATCAGCATTGATGTGAGTAATGCGCTCTAAATCTTGCGGATTTAAATGCACAGTTACTGTTTCCGCTTTACCAGGCATGGCAGACAATGTCTCGTCCACCAAAGCTAGGATCTGCTGAGGCATTAAAGTGAGCTCGGCACGAATCACTTGCTGAGCTACCTTTTGTACCAGTTCACAAATCATATGGCGTTGTTGCTGTTCTTTTTCATCTTGCCAACGAGAAAGGGCGTGAAAAAGTTCATTGACAGGCTTCGCCGCCTCCAAAAAGCCTTGCTTTCCAGACTGCTCACCGGAAACAAAGCCTTTTTGGAAACCTTCTTTTTGGCCTTCCAACAGACCTTGTTGCTTGCCCTGTTCGATACCTTGGCGTAAGCCTTCCTCATGTCCTTGTTGCAAACCTTGTTGAAAACCTTCTTCAAGTTGCTGTTGGATATCTATTTGAGGTTCTTGCCAGCCTTGGTTATCTAGCCCGAATTCGTCTTCGATAGTCTTAGGTTGCGCTAAAGGCGGAAAACGGTGTAAACGATACCCGCTCGGAGGCAATCGCATAGTACTTGATTTTGTCTCTAGCATGACCTTACTCCACCGTTGGCTCTTCATAGAGAAGCAGCTGAACTTCACCAGATTCATCCAGCTCACGTACCATTTGCATGATGTCTTGACGTGCTTTTTGAACTCGACTTAACGCAACAGCGCCGCGTGCGTCCATGTCATCTTCTAGCGCTTTTACCATACGTTGCGGCATTGAACGCTTAATAGCTTGTTGTAAGGTAATATCGGAACCTTTTAGCGCAACTGCCCACAACTCTAGCGGGATTTGCTGCACCAACATGTCCATAGTTTCTTCGCGTTGTCGGCCAAGAACCATAAAGTCGAACATGTTTTCTTCGATTGCATTAACAACATCTTCATCATGCAACTTCAGCATTTCCATCAATGAACCACGGTCACCTTCAAAGCGGTTAATGATATCTGCTGCTTGCTTAACACCTGATAACGGCGTGCTTTGACTTGCGGATACTTTTTCGATGCAACGCTCAACGAGTTCATGCAAATCAACGGCAACTTGATGATCGATATCTTGCAATTGAGCAATACGGAACAATATTTCGTCATGGTAATCTTGTGGCAAGTGCTTCAATACCGCTGAAGAGCTGTCCGCTGGCAAATACGCTAGAAAAATTGCTTGCATTTGTGGGTGCTCATTCACAATGAAACGAGCGAGAGTTTCTGCTTCCACCCACTGTAAGCGCTGCATGTTGTTGCGAATTTCATCGCCATATAAGGTATTTAATAACCCTTTTGCCAAATCGTTACCCAACGCTTTGCGCAATGTATTAGATAGGTATTCCTTAGAGGCTCCTCGAATACCGCTGTGCTCACGGAAATCTTCAAAGAAAGTTTGAATAACACCACGAGCAGAATCGCTCTTAATGCCATTTAACTTCGCCATTGCACGAGTCACACGCTGGGTTTCATCACGGCTAAAGTGTTGCAAAACCTTCGCTGCGGCATCCTCGCCCATGCCTAATAGCACGAGCGCGGTTTGTTCAACATAACTAAGCGTCTGCTTTGATAGAACTGTGTTCATTGATGTTTACCCATTGTTTCAGTATTTCGGCTACGCGCTCTGGCTCTTCATTAGCAATAAGCTGTAGGTGTTTCAATTGAATTTCTAATGGCGAACCTGCTGGTGGTAGCATGTCGCTGTTTACATCTAAACCTGAAGAGGCTGAGATGCCTTTTTCAGATAGGCGGCGATCAAGTACTTCTTCATGCTCGCGCTCTTCACGCGTTTGCAAGTTTTCGTAGTCAGGTTCTTCCTGAGGCTCAGCAAAATTTAGCTCAGGCACAGGTTTATCAACGCCAGTTAGGTGCATGATTAATGGACGCAGTACGAAGAAGATCATCGCCAAGCCTAACAAGCCACCAATAACGTAGCGTATTGGCTGCTGTACTGTAGGGTCTTGCCACCACGGCAGTGCAGGAGGAGCATCAATTTCAATTGGGGTGAAGTTGAAACTCATTAAACTTAAGCTGTCACCTCGTGTGGCAGAGATACCAACAGCATCCATGATCATGTTTGAGATTTGCTCTTTATCGGCTTCACTCCACGCCACACCATCTGGCGAAGCTTTCGAGTTCAACAAAACCGAGACACTAAGCTTTTCTATTTGGCCTTGTTGGTATTGAGTACGACGAACACTACTACCTACAGCATATTGACGATTCACTTCAGATCGCGCATTCGTGTTTTGGCTATCGTTCGTTTCCACTTCACCAGATCCTGTCACTGGCGGTTGGTTACTTAGAGAACCTGGAACACCCAACGCAATTTGATCAACCGAGTTGTTATGAATGGTGTGCTCATTACGCACAACCGGCGCGTTATCCAAAATTTCTTGTGTTTCTTCAACTTGGCTAAAGTCCAGATCGGCAGCGACTTGTACGCGGAAGTTACTCGGCCCCACAATCGGCGTAAGCATATCTGCTGCGCGTTGGATGATCTGTTTTTCAACACTCTTCTGGTATTCAAGATATTTCGCGTTTACTTTGCCGGCTTCCGCAGAAGCGACATCCGCACTAAGAAGACGGCCATACTGGTCAATGACAGAAACAAATTCTGGCTTCATTGCCGTGACACTACCGACCACTAGGTTAATGATCGCTTCGACTTGTTCAGGCTTTAAGTCTTCACCAGGTTTGAGCTCAAGCATGACAGATGCTGATGGATTCTCACTGTTTTGGCGGACGAATAGAGTTTGACGAGGTATTGCTAAATGAACACGCGCGTTCGCTACTGAGTTCAAAGACATGATAGTACGTACTAACTCACCTTCTAAACCATGACGATAACGCGCCGTTTCCATAAATTGGCTCGTACCAAGAGAGCTATCTTCCTTGAGCGAATCCAAACCTGTCGGCAGCTTAGCTTTAACACCTTTTGATGCAAGCAACATGCGTACCTTCGCAACCTCACCTTCTGGTACAAGAACTTGTCCATTTTGCTCTTGCATGCGGTAGCTTACGCCTTCGCTTTCTAATACCGACACAATTTCGCCGATATCAAAACGCTCTTGTTGGCTATAAAGCGGACGAAAGCTCTGCGAGGAACTCCATAGTGCAACCACAATAATCGCTGCAACAATCGCAGCTAACACCGCAGATAGCACTAAGTTTCTCTGACTGCTAGACCAGATTTGCTTCAGCTTCGTTGTCACATCGTCCATGCCATTGGCAGTAGAAAATGTCTGTGCTGTGCCGGTAGCCATAGCTGTGTTTCCGGCGACTTGGGGGGTTAGTTCTGACATGAATTACACCGGCATCTTCATAATATCTTCAAATGAGGTCACGACTTTGTTGCGCACTTGCATCAAAGCATTAAAGGACAAGCTGGCTTTTTGGCTCGCGACCATTGCACCAACTAGGTCATCACTTTTTCCTGTTTCTACGGCCGTCATTTTTTGACTAGCCACTGATTGATGTTGATTCACTGTATCCAACACATTTGTCATCGCTTGTGAGAACGATAAAGGTGCGTTTAGTGATTGTTGATCTAAAGGATTTGCACTCACGATAAACTCTGGCGGCTGCACTTGTGCCTGCATCGCCTGCATTTTTGACAACATAAGTTGCTCTGCCGAGACCGCATGAGTAGGTTGACTTGCCATCTATTTTTTCTCCTATTAGGCAGCCGAGCCTAGTGCCGACTGTAAATCAATACCATGTTCTCGCATTGCTGCGAGCTTGTAGCGTAGCGCTCGAGTAGAGACTCCAAGCGCGTTTGCGGTTTTCGTTCGGTTTCCACCAAACTGACGTAACTTTTCCAAAATAAACTGATATTCAGCTTGCTTCTTCGCTTCTACATGACCAAAGTTTGAAGTTGGCTCTGCTGTAGGAACTGACGCGACAAGCTCAATAGGCAGCATCAGGTCATGGGCTGTAATGTAATCACCATGACGCATGACCAAAGCGCGTTGAATGACATTTTCCAACTCACGAATATTGCCCGGCCAGTGATACTGACTCAGCGCACTAATCGCATCTTGGGATAGGTGACAGCGGCTGCTATCTTGATACTTTTCAATAAAGAATTGGCTAATCGGTAGAATGTCCTCTTTTCTTTCACGCAAAGGCGGCCAGTGCAGAGGCAGCACATCTAATCGATAATAAAGATCTTCACGGAACGTGCCTTTTTGAACTTCCTCACGTAAGTCTTTGTTGGTTGCCGCAATAACACGAATATCGAGCTGAACGGCTTTATGGCTACCAACACGTTCTACTTCACGCTCTTGAAGGACGCGCAACAATTTCGCTTGAACCGCAGGTGACATTTCACCAATCTCGTCAAGCAGAATCGTCCCGCCATTTGCTTCTTCAAACTTACCGCTTTGAGAATTTGTCGCTCCGGTGAACGCGCCTTTTACATGACCGAATAGCACAGCCTCTAACATTGACTCTGGAATGGCGGCACAGTTAACCGCCACAAATGGACCATTGATACGCGGAGAGTGCTCATGCACATATCGCGCCAGCACTTCTTTACCCGTTCCCGATTCACCTGTAATAAGCACACTCGCGTTAGTACATGCTGCACGATGCGCCAATTGCAGAACTTGTTTGCTTCTCCAAGACTCCGCAACAATGTTGGCCATTGGCTTACCTAACGCTTCAACACGTTTAAGCAGATTAACCAACTGATTAGATTCAAATGGGCGTAATAGATAATCAGTAGCGCCCGCTTTCATCGTCTCAGCAGCCAAGATGCCTTGCTCTTGGTCGACAATCGCAATAACAACACCCGAATTTCGCTGCTTTTGGTGACACGCGACAAACTCACGAACACACATATCCGGCAGCGTAGAGCTCACTAAAGTGATTTCTGCTCGCTCTTCAAGCAAAGCGCCTCGACCAGTACGAGTGTGTTTCGCGGTGTAACCTGCATTTTGCAACACATCCAATACTGGTTGAGCAAGAGCTTCATTTGGCTCAACCAACAAAATTTTCGTTTTCGTCATCATTGAACCTTAACTTTCGTTTGTTGATTTTGTGATTGTAGATCTGGGTAGTGTTTCGTAGCCGTATACTCGTTGTCCCTCACTAAACGCAGGGTGACACGTCGGTTTTTTGCTTGGCCATTAACCGAGTTATTGCTGGCAATTGGGTAACGCGAACCATGAGCTCGTGTTTCGATCATCGACTCGTCGACCCCAAGCTCAATCAAAGCGTTGGTGACTTGCTCTGCTCGAGTACGTGACACAGAAAGGTTCGTTAAACTTGAACCAACGTTATCGGTGTGACCGTCGATGAGGATTTTGGTCACTCGATCATCCACAGATACATAGCTATACAGCGCTTCTAGTGTTGCTTTCTGTCCACGACTTAACGTCTTCTGACCAAACTCAAATGAGAGCGCCATATCCCTTGCCTCTGAAAAAGACAATTTAGGCAATCGCGCGCGACACGCATTAAATGATTTCAATGCGTTTTGAATTTGAAGAGTAGGAATCACAATCTCTGAAACAGAGGAAGCATTACTTCCTTTAAGTGACAGCGTCACCCAACTACCCGAAGCAATTGAATCCATGAATTCTTCAGCGCCTTTATTAAAGATGAAACGCTGAGACGGCTTAGTAAATTCAAGGGAACCAAATTCTTTTCTATAAAGCTCATCACCCCAAGGAGCATTTTGAGTTGTTAAAGCAATCGTTTTCCATTTATTGTTTTCATATTCTATATCGGAAATAAAATAGAATTTATTATTAGGTTCCGCTAGGAAATAAAACTTCCCATAGTCTTTATTTGATTGCAACAAGTTGCATTTGAATTTATTTCCCTCATATGTCCATTTAGAGAGGTCCATAGGGATTGTTAAGACTTCTTCTGAATATGACACTTTTGAAAAAATAAAACTGATAACAATAATTGTGTTACAAATTATCAAACGGACATGATTCATGTATATCTTACATTCCCATGACTTAAACCGTTTAATTAAATATGCCACCAAGCCGAGAGAACTGGCATAGCTAATCATTTTAATTACCTATTCTGAATATTAAAATTGGTTACAAAACGCTCAAGAGAGCACGCTTAGCCTCCAACGGAAGCTTTAAGCATAAAAAACAGTATCTTATAATTTATTTATTTGAAGTTGTTGTTACGCCATAAAGGCAATTTAAAAAATCTATAACAACTAAAACGCTCAACATTGTTATTTTATTTATTAAGCGATTTATAAAGAAAACTAACTCTTTTTAAATTTCATTAAAAGATTATGACTATATGAACAAAGCAACATGTGAACTAAAGTCACAATCTTAGAGTTTGGAGCTAAAAGATCATTAAAATTTCTGTGTAGACTACACGCCATTAAGTTAAAACACTTTCGATTGTTAACGCACGGTAAAATATAAATGGAAAATAGAGTTAGCGAGCCTATTACTGATAGTCAACTACTTGATGTAGAATTATTAGGCAAACCTATTCATATCATTCGTGAGAAGCTCGATAATTTAATTTCAGAATCTTGCTCAAACCTTACGACTGAATTACAAAATTGGCTCAGCACAGGAAAAGTGGAAGCTAGCTTAACCTCAGTAGACTTGCACCGCTTTACATCGGTTGAGATGGACAAAGAGCAAACGTCGACCTATCAACATCAGGAAGGCGGCATGGTATTCATCCATGGTAACCCTCACACGCTAATAAAGTTGGCTGATAGATTTTATGGTGCAAGTGCAGAGCGTTCAGCCGCTACTCTGACGGCCAGTGACTTACGTTTACAAGAGCGCATCAGTCGAATCATCATCGGTTGGCTTGCTCCTGGTGAAATGTGGGACACGGGTGAGTATGAGACCCCTAGAGGTATTGGCATTAACGTTCAATTAAACATTGCGTTTGACGATCATCAAGGCTCAATTCATCTCAAGCTAGATGGTCATCTTATTCAAACGCTAATCGAGCAGCTTGAACTGCAGCCTGATACCGATTTGTTTCAACCTTTCTGTCGTTCTTTAGAGACGACCCCCGTTCGACTGAACGTTGTTCTAAGTAAAAAGAAGATGCCTTTAAGTGATGTGGTTGGCTTACAACCCAACGATATTTTACCTATTGAGCTTCTTAACACGGTTCCAGTAAGCATTGGCAACCAATCTCTATTTACAGGTCGTATTGCCGAGCAAGACGGCCAACTTGTTTTGATCTTTAACCCTGATAAGGAACCGCAGCGATGAGCGAAGCGCTAGAAACTAATGCATTCGACGCAGAAGAACTGAACTTTGATGATTTTCAATTAGAAGACTTTGAAGCCGAAGATACGCTCCAACAAGAACCAGCCACTGCGGAACGTGACCTTAGCTTTTTCAAAAGCATTCCTGTCACAGTCACGCTGGAAGTTGCGAGTAAGGAGATCCCACTTGGGGACTTAATGAAAGCGGGTGAAGGCACGGTTATCGAGTTGGAAAAGCTCAATGGCGAGCCTTTAGACGTGAAAGTAAACGGTTCTCTTATGGGCCACGCTGAAGTTGTCGTTGTCAATGATAAGTATGGACTTCGTCTGATCGATGTACATGACTCTGCATTGAGTGGCGTTGGTCAATAATCTTAGGTAGGCATCACAATGAAAAATCTGAGCGCTTGGCACCGTTGGTTACCTCTTTTGGTATTGGTGTCACTTTTGTTTGCTTTCCCAACAATGGCGGCTGACAACGGCTTAACTATCTTGTCCGTTTCTGATGGCGACACACAACAAGAATACAGCGTTAAACTGCAAATTCTGTTGTTGATGACGGCGCTCAGTTTTCTTCCAGCATTTATTTTGATGGCGACGAGCTTTACTCGAATTGTCGTTGTCCTTGCGATTTTGCGCCAAGCTCTTGGTCTTCAACAAAGCCCACCTAACAGAGTGTTGGTCGGGATCGCTCTCGCATTGACGTTACTGATTATGCGCCCTGTCTGGAGCGATATTTATGAAAATGCGTTTCAGCCATACGACAACGGCGAAATCACGCTAATACAGGCTTTTTCTGTTGCAGAGAAACCAGTGAGAGAGTTCATGCTGGCACAGACGCACCAAAGCTCTCTTGAACAAATGTTACGTATTGCCAATGAGCCTCTCGACCAAAACGTTGAGGATATTTCATTTGCCGTTGTCTTGCCTGCATTTGTCATTAGTGAACTAAAAACCGCCTTCCAAATTGGTTTTATGCTTTTCATCCCGTTTTTGGTCATCGACTTGGTTGTCGCCAGTGTCCTGATGGCAATGGGTATGATGATGCTATCACCTTTAATTGTCTCACTTCCCTTTAAGTTGGTGGTATTTGTACTCGTGGATGGTTGGGCAATGACAGTTGGCACCTTATCTGCCAGCTTCGGTTAACTAGGAGCAGTTATGACCCCAGAACTAACCGTAACGTTATTTTCCGATGCAGTATGGCTGATCATTTTGATGGTTGCCGTATTGGTTGTTCCAGGCTTAATTGTCGGTTTGTGTATCGCCGTATTTCAGGCTGCCACACAAATCAACGAGCAAACACTCAGCTTTTTGCCACGTTTGCTCGTTACCTTATTAATGGTGATTTTTGCAGGTCACTGGATGCTCCGTAAGATCATGGAACTGTTTGATTTCTTGTTCCACAACATACCAGGGATGATTGGCTAATGGCCATCACATTTGCAGAGCTCTCGGCGATACTCGGTCAACTCTGGTGGCCGTTTTTTCGTGTGGGAGCCGTATTTATTTCAATGCCTTTCTTTGGTGATGCAATTATTCCTGTTTGGGTTCGTACTTTACTGGCCCTCTCGATCGTTGTCATTACTGGACCGTTAATGCCACCCATGCCACAAGTCGAATTATTCTCTATGACTTCCCTGTTCCTTGCTTTTGAGCAAGCTATTTGGGGGGTAATGTTTGGGTTAATTTTGCACATGCTCTTTAACGTTTTCACCATGCTTGGTCAGGTGATTTCTCTGCAAATGGGCTTAGGTATGGCGATGATGAATGATCCTATTAACGGGCTTTCTGTCGCCATTTTGGGACGCATATTTCTGATTTTCTCAACCTTGTTGTTTCTTGCGCTAGAAGGACACTTACTCGTCATAGATATCGTGATTCAAAGCTTTGTTGTTTGGCCAGTCGGATCTGGTATCACATCGCTTTCTCTGCAAGGTGTTGTCAATATTTTCGGTTGGATGTTTGCCTCTTCACTAGCTTTGGCTTTACCCGCTATTGTTTCCATGCTTCTAGCCAACATCAGTTTTGGTGTAATGAACCGAGCCGCACCATCACTTAATGTCTATGCGTTAGGTTTTCCTATGACGATGCTGCTGGGTCTATTCAGCGTATTAATCTCAGTTTCTGGTGTTCCTGGTCACTACACGGCGCTCGTTCACGACACCATTAGACACTTGAGTAACTTTATGTTGGGGGGAGCATGAGCGATCAATCTTCTCAAGACAAAACTGAAAAAGCCTCACCGCAGAAGGTAAAGAAAGCCCGTCAGGAAGGACAAATTCCTCGCGCGAAAGAGTTTACTACTGCGGTTATATTTCTAGCGGTGGCGCTCTACTTTTACTCTCAGCTTAATAGTATTTGGGAAAGCATGTCGGGGATCTTTCGCTACAACATGATGCTGACGCGAGCCGACCTAGAAAATCCTAAACAACTTGTCGAGCAATTGGGACAAAGTTTAGCAGTCATCATCGACATGCTATTACCATTGTTTACCGTCATTATTATCGTGACCTGTGGTAGTAGCCTTGTGCTAGGCGGCTGGATGTTCCGTCCCGCGAACGTGATGCCAAAGCTCAGCAAAATTAATCCTTTGAGCGGGATAAAGCGCATTTTTTCGACCCGCTCAGTGGTTGAGCTCTTAAAGTCGACGTTCAAAGTAGCCGTGATCTTCGGCATCTTATATGGCTATTTAGACAACCACTTACAGCCATTACTTGGCATGCAAAACCTCCCACTCAGCCAAGGTTTTTCTCTAGTAATGTCAATTCTGTTTGAAGGCTTACTCTTAATGGGCTTCGCCTTGTTGTTATTTGGGGTTATCGACATTCCTTATCAGCGTTGGGAACACCTAAAAGAACTCCGCATGACGAAACAAGAATTGAAAGAGGAATTTAAAAATAATGAAGGTCGTCCGGAAGTAAAACAACGTATTCGTCAAATACAGCAACAGTTTGCGCGCCGTAAGATCGATAAAATGGTGCCGACGGCTGACGTGATCATCACAAACCCAACGCACTACGCAGTCGCACTGAAATACGAGCCTTCGCTTTCTGACGCGCCCTTTGTCGTCGCAAAAGGCGTAGACGAAACTGCTATGCACATTCAACGTATCGCCCGAGAAAACAAAGTGGAAATCATTAACTCCCCGCCACTTACCCGTTCGATTTATCACACGACGGCGATTGAACAAGCAATCCCAAGCCAACTGTACATCGCAGTGGCACATATTCTTACTTACGTTTTGCAATTGAAAGCCTTTCGTAAAGGTGAGGGAAAAGAGCCAATTCCTTTACCTCATTTTTCGATTCCAAAACATTTGCAGCACTGATTAACCCGCGTTTATCCAAGGACACGAAAGTATGCTTAACCGGTTAAAACAACTTCAAACATCAACCAAAGGCTACGTTGGCATTCCAATCGTCTTGCTAATGATATTAGCAATGGTGATTCTTCCTTTGCCTCCTCTGCTACTGGATGCGCTGTTTACCTTTAATATCGTCTTAGCAATCCTAGTATTGCTGGTCAGCACAACCGCAAAGCGACCATTAGATTTCTCTGTTTTTCCAACTATTTTGCTGGTCGCAACATTATTACGTCTCACATTGAACGTGGCTTCTACGCGAATTGTACTCCTAGAAGGACATAATGGTGGTGACGCAGCGGGTAAGGTCATTCAAGCATTCGGTGAAGTCGTCATTGGCGGTAACTACGTCGTTGGTATGGTGGTGTTCGTCATCTTGATGATCATCAACTTCGTCGTAATCACCAAAGGTGGTGAACGTATTTCTGAGGTTTCAGCCCGCTTTACGTTGGATGCTTTACCAGGCAAACAAATGGCAATTGATGCCGACTTAAACGCTGGCCTTATCGATCAGGAAACGGCTCGCTTACGCCGTAAAGAAGTCGCCAACGAAGCCGATTTTCATGGTTCGATGGATGGTGCATCAAAGTTTGTGCGTGGCGATGCCATCGCAGGTTTGTTGATTCTGTTTATCAATATCATTGGTGGTATCAGTATTGGTGTCTTCGAGCATGGACTCGCTGCGTCTGACGCCTTTAAAACTTATGCCCTACTCACAATCGGTGATGGTCTAGTTGCTCAAATTCCTTCACTACTATTGGCAACGGCTGCCGCGATTATCGTTACGCGAATTAATGATAGCGATAATGGCATGTCGGAAACCATGCAAAAGCAATTACTGGCAACTCCTGCAACGCTATTTACTGTCGCAGGTATTATGGCGGTAATCGGTATGGTACCGGGTATGCCACACCTAGCCTTTTTTGCGTTTGCTGGCGCATTAGCGTTCGCAGGGTGGCGTCAAACCAAGAAGCCAGTGCAAGACTCCCAGATTGAAGAGGTCGAAGCACTTTCACAAGCAATGCAAGACGATGATACACCGCTGACATGGGATGATATTCCTCACGTCCAAACATTATCACTTGCGCTTGGTTACCGACTCGTCCATCTAGTCAACAAAGAACAAGGGGCACCTTTATCACAACGAATTCGCGGTGTGCGTCGAAACCTTTCTGAACAAGTTGGCTTTTTATTACCTGAAGTTCGTATTCGTGACAATCTGAGCCTCAAGCCAAACCAATACACAATTTCTCTAAATGGCGAAGTCATTGAGCAAGGTTTTATTGAACCAGAGCGTTTAATGGCGATAGCGGTTGGCGAAACTTACGGTGAGGTAGATGGCATTTTGGGTAGCGATCCTGCTTATCAGTTGCCAGCTGTGTGGATTGAGCATCAAGATAAAGCAAAAGCACTTAATATGGGTTACCAAGTTGTCGATGATGGCACTGTTATTGCCACTCATATTAGTAAAATCATGAAGACAAACCTTGCAGAATTGTTTACGCACGACGATGTGGAAGCAATAACCCAGCGTTTGACACAACAAGCCCCGAAACTAGCAGAAGCATTAGCAGCAGCACTTAATCCAGCGCAGCAGCTGAAAGTATATCGTCAGCTTTTATTAGACCAAGTGCCACTAAAAGATATTCGCACGATTGCCAACACAATGTTGGAATCCGCGGAAAATACAAAGGACCCGATCCTACTTGCATCTGATGTGCGCTGTGCACTAAAGCGTACGCTTGTTAACTTAATTGCAGGACAAAAGAACGAGTTAAATGTCTACGCACTGTCTGATGAGTTAGAACAAATGCTACTAAATTCACTGCAACAAGCACAATCTTCTGGTACGGTAACACTAGATAGCTTCCCAATTGAGCCAAACATTCTTGGTCAGTTCCAACAAAACTTGCCATTGATTAGACAACAGCTTAAACAACAGGGGCTACCTCCGATCCTTCTCGTTATGCCACAGCTGCGCCCTCTTCTAGCGCGTTACGCTCGCACATTTACACAAGGGCTGGCAGTATTGTCTTACAACGAAATCCCAGAAAACAAACAAATCAATGTGGTAGGAAACCTTGGTTAATCTTATTTCAACACATGCGATGTACGAACATTTGGTTGGTCTCGCAGTACAACACATCGTCACGGATGACGATCAATTAGTCTTTGATGCTTTAAAACACAATGATGTCCAACACGCATGCCAAGCAATTAGGGAAGCTCAATCAGGGGAAGTAGAATTCCAACACCTGACGTTGAGATTTGGTATGCGTGGAGAACAAAGTGTCTATCAATTCAAACTCTCTGAACAAATGCAGTACTGCCTGGATTTGTTCAGTCTTTACCTTGCACTAAGACAAACACAATTTCAGTTAGAAGCCTTTCATCACGACTTGATTAGTAATGTTGTCGTGCCGATTCGCGTGGATGCATTACTTTGGGAGCCTGGGGTTTATTTTCTCGAACAGACGATTCAATTCCACTCTTCTGCTTTTCAACATGTGATTCCTTCTCTTCAAGCTGATGAAACGTTATGTGATAGTGATAAAGTCGCCACACTCACCAAAAAGTTAAAAGAGAATGCATATTCACTTTGGTTTGAAGTCGCGACATCGCAAGTGAACTTCGAGCGCGTCGCAGACTTTAGTCCCGATATGATCAAATTGTCAGTCACACTAGAGGATAAAGAAGAAAGACACGCTTTCCTACCTATTGCTAAGTTCTTAAGAAAGCATAAATATACTTGGGTTGCCGGACGTGTAGCGAGTCAAACGGAACTTAACCGCTATCGTTTATTGGGTGCCAGTTATTATTTTGGTTATTTCAGCGATATCCCAACCTCTCTCTCCTTTCAGTCTTTTGATGAGGAATAGTTGAAACTCAACCATTTATATTTAAAACAGCACGATTTATTCGTGCTGTTTTTTTATTTATAACGGATAACCACAAGATCATTGGGTAATAGTTTCTTTAACTTAACTAAAAAATTTAGGCTTATATGATGATTTTCCCGGTTTTCATGGAATACAAATCACTAAAAATCATCAATTTTTATCTTTTTTAGAAATTTTTTAATTTTCAAATTAATCATTAAAGCCGACCGACCGCCTCTAGTTAGTGACAAGGGAATATCCCGAGGCCTGAAAGATATAGTGACTAACTAAGGAGACTAAGATGGCTTTATCAATGCACACTAACTACGCTTCGCTTGTAACTCAAAACACAATGAACACAACAAGCGGACTTCTAAACACAGCAATGGAACGTCTAAGCACAGGCTACCGTGTGAACTCAGCTGCTGATGACGCTGCTGGTCTTCAAATTGCTAACCGTCTAGAAGCGCAAACACGCGGCATGTCAGTAGCAATGCGTAACGCACAAGACGGCATCTCTATGATGCAAACTGCTGAAGGTGCGATGGATGAAATGACAAACATCGTTTACCGTATGAACGACCTTGCTACACAATCGTTGAACGGTTCAAACAGTGCAACAGACCGTGCGTCTCTTAACAAAGAGTTCACACAGCTTACTGCAGAACTAAACAACATCGTAGACAACACTAAGTTCGGTGGTCAAAACCTTCTTAAAGGCGGCGGCTTCGGTGCAGGTGACGTAACATTCCAAATCGGTGCATCTTCTGCTGAAACATTGACTGTAAGCGCAAGCGCAGGTATCGGTGAAATCACTACTATTCTTGCTGATGCAGCAATTACAGATGGTATCGATGACGCGACTAAAGCAAAAGCAGCACTAGACAAAATCAGCGGCGCTGACGGTCTAGTAGAAAAAATTGGTAGCTCTCGTGCAGACTTCGGTGCGAACATCAACCGTCTTGAGCACACTATGGCTAACCTTGGTAACATGGTAGAAAACGTTACAGCATCTAAAGGTCGTATCATGGATACAGACTTTGCAGTAGAGTCTTCAAACATGACTAAGAACCAAATGTTGATGCAAGCAGGTACAACTGTTCTGTCTCAAACTAACCAGCTTCCAAGCATGGCAATGTCACTACTACGCTAATTACTTAGTTAATAGTGCGCTTAATTTAAATCGTCTTAATTATAAAGCCTTCCTATGGAAGGCTTTATTTTTATCTACGAATATAAATAGAGCTCGTATTATCTTTGTGAGATTCAGGCACTCTGAATCCGAATTTCAACATAATATTAAATAAAACCTTATTAAACAGTTCTAATTCTATCGTCTCTAATTTGCTTCCTATTTTACTATCTCTAAGTTCAGGAAAATTGAACTTAGCTTCCTTTAAGATACTAGCTATCTCATCAGAATTGATGCTCTGTTTACTTAATAGTTTTTTGTTAATGAACTCTTCATATGCACGAGCACACTTCATCAATCGTAACGCAAATTCATTCATAACTGACATTCTTTGAAACGTAAAAAATTTAATTTTTAGTGAGAACACTTGCACGTCACACTATCAAAAATAATATCAAAACGTAATTAATTTACTCTGTAAGAATTATCTGAATCAAGCTGAAGTAAAGGCTGAATATAACGTCTAATTAAAACATCTCTCCTAATTAGAACCGTCAATACAATTAAATATTTTCTTTGTTTAGGTCGCCTTTTCTTATAAGGAAATTACTTTTTCCATGGAGGAAGGCGGAACAAACAAGGTGGAAACACCACTTCCTCCCAAGAAAACAAAATAGCTTTAAACCTTTGTTTTAATTGAATTTAATATACGGCACGTATCTTGCCACTGATAATTAAACTAAGGCGTAGCATTCAAAGTATTCAAGCCAATAAGAGATGAGAGGAGCACACCTCATGAGTTCTTTAGACCCAGTAAAAATGGCAACCCAATTCGCACAATTGGACACAAACCCATTCAAAAACCGTTACCAAGCGCAAGCTAATGTGTACCAGTCACAACTGTCAGCTTTTAATAAAGTTGAAAGCGCACTACGTGATTTTCGTACTGCAATGAAAGAGATGAATAACAGCACAAACAGCATCATCAAAAACAGTGCGACACTCTCTCAAGAAGGTAACTTTACTGCAAACGCGGATGCTAAAGCGCTAACGGGTAACTATCAGATTTTTGTAGAAAAAGTGGCAACGGCGCATCAAGTATCTACAGGTATGCCTGCAGACCTTGAGGCAACGACAGAAGTACCAACAACTGGATCTTTAGAATTCACCATCAACGGTGAAACAATGACTCTAGACTTGTCCTCCGTTGATGTTAATGGTGACGGCACTGCAACGATCAGCGATTTAGCCAGTGCGATTAACAATCACACGGATAACCCTGGCGTTAACGCCACTCTAGTTCGCTCGAATGGTCAAACACACTTTATGCTATCGAGCACTGAGACTGGTGTCGAAAATAAGATCAACGTATCTGCATCGGGTACTGGCCAAGCGTGGTTTGAAGACGCCTTCACCAGCCTCAAGCAAATCAACGCTCCGCAAGATGCGGTTATGTGGCTAGGTGCAAAAGACTCAGGCCTGAAACTAACCAACGCAAGTAATACTTTTGAAGGTGTCATCGACGGTGTTGACATTACCGTATCTAAACCGCAAGCCGCGGGAGATTCGCCAATCGGTTTAAAAATTGGAGCTGATAGCGAAGGCACTAAAGAACAACTAGATAAGTTTGTGGAAACCTACAATGCCCTTGTTTCGACTATCGATCAGTACACCCAAATTGGCGGTGAAGATCAGAAACGCGGCGTGCTCGCTAGCGACTCGACATTGCGTTCTATTGAGAGTCAGTTAACGGGGTTAATCCGAGGTGAACACAATGGTATGCGCCTAAGCGAAATCGGCGTGAGCCTAGACCGCAACGGTAAAATGAAAGTTGATCAAGAAAAGTTCAAAGAAGCTCAACAAACAAACAGCGCAGGCTTAGAGGCGTTGTTTAATGGGGATGACGCTTTGCTAGATTCTCTTGACGCGATGGTAGAGCCTTTCTTGAAGTTCTCATCAGGTACCTTCAGCACGCGTAAAGACGCAATACAGTCAAGCTTAGACCGAATCAAAGATAAACAAACCAATTTAGAGCGTAAGTACGAAATGTCGTACAACCGCTATCTCAAACAATTCACTCAAATGAATTCAATTATGACCCAAATGAACCAAACCATGTCCATGTTTAATGCTCAAAAATAAGACATTTGGTTCCAAATTTAGGAGAAATATTCATGCTTATGGATTCTGGTTACGATTCGTACCAACAAGTCGATCTCGACGCTCAAGCGGCAGCAGCAAATCCACACCAATTAGTCATCATGTTAATCGATGGCCTACTCGATGAAGTTGAACGTATTCGCGGCCACCTAGCCGCAAATCGTTTGGCCGAGAAAGGGAATGGAATCAACAAATGCATGAACATCTTGATTGGACTAACAAGTGCTCTAGATGATGAAAACGGCGGTGAAATTGCGGAAAACCTACGCCAGCTTTATGACTTCTGCCAAGTCGAACTTTATTACGCTAGCGTGCAAAACGATGCAAATCGCTTGGTTAACGTTGAGCGTGTAATGGGTAACATTCGTGAAGGTTGGATGAATTTTGGACAACAAGCATAAAGTATCGCCAGAGCGATTCCGTCATTTATCTCAGCTCATCCAGTTCGCCGCAAAAACGGCCGATTGGCATGCGCTCAAGCGGTACGACTTGCAGTTGCGAGAGCTTTTGATCAGTCACAAGCCTTTTTTGAAAGATCCTAAGCTTGCACCTGAAATCCAGCGAGCGAAAACAGTGCACGCTAATGCCTTCGCAGTATTAGAGAAGTCGACCAACGAGTTGAAAAAAGAGATGAACATGGTCAATGACCATCAAGAACGCGCTATGGCCTATCAATTAGCAATGACCATGGAGCTAACTCAATGATCATACCTTCTTCAACTCAGCACTCGGGTAATTCGCCAGCTAACAATGAGGGTCACATCAAGCAAGCGAACTCGGTACACGGCTTTTCTCATGGTTTTAAATCAGGGAACAAGCAGAATGGTGAGCAAGACTTTAACTCTGCGTCAGCGGTACCGAGTTTTCACCTTACGGCCTCTACTTTGAACAACGCAAACAAAGTACAAAGTCATGGTTTTGATACTGATGACCGCTCAGCTTCAGATCCGGATGCCAACTTGACCAGTACACCAGGGTTAACAGAATCGACTGATCTTGCAGCGCAAGCTCAAGCTTTAACCCAGGGTATGATTACCATGGCAGAGAAGCAGGCTGAGAAACTAGGAAAAGCGTCATCTTTAATGACTGCGAGCGAAGTTAAGTCTGTTACTCAAGATTCGTCTAACGCTATGTTAAACACATCATCAAAACAAGATGTGAAGCAAAGTCTGCCGACTTCATCGAGTTCGCGTTTGCCTATCTCCGGTGCTGAGTTTCAAACTCTTTTGAATCAACCTGTTCAAGGGCAACCAACCGCATCTCTACTTCAAGCACAAGCTCCTACAACACAATCTGCACATTCACCGGTTGCGACGAGTCATGTTCAAGCTCAAGGCTCTGAGTGGGCAGCGGTGCGTGTTGATACCACTGCCGGAAAGTGGGGGGAGCAAATGATGCAAGTATTACATGATCGCGTGACGCTCCAAGCTCAACAAAATGTACAAGAAGCAAAAATCCGCCTAGACCCACCAGACTTAGGGAAATTGGATTTACTTGTACGTGTTGAAGGTGACCGATTGAGTGTCCACATCAACGCCAATGCCGCAGCAACACGAGAAGCTTTAATGCAAGTTTCGGAACGATTGCGTACTGAGTTACAAGAGCAAAACTTCGTTCATGTCGATGTCAATGTTGGCTCTGATCAAAACCAAGGTCGAAATGACCCACATGCAAACGAAGAAGACGCCAATATTTTCGCCGCACGAGAATCTGGTGCATTCCAAACCACGACAACAACTAACTATTCAGAACACTGGCTAAGCACTCAAGCTTAGTAAATCTTCGAGGAAAAAGGTTATGACCAAACAACAAATGATCGCCCTGTTTATCGCCATGATCATCACCAGTGCCCTCGTTTCGGCCGTCACAATTATGGGCGGAATCTGGTACTTAAACAAACACGCTCAAGAGTCACCTGACTCTGGTTCACTGATCGAAGACTCTCCACTGTCTTTTTTGGTCACAGAACAACCGACAAGTAAAGGTCCTAGCTTCCATCCTTTGGACAAAGTCGTTTTGACCGTTAAAGGCAAGAAACAGACTCACTTTGTGATGCTAGAACTGGCAATTGAGACACGCCGTCCAGAGCGTATCAAAGAGATCGATGAATACATGCCTATGGTACAAAACTCTCTATTAAAACTGTTTAGCGACAAAACGTTTGATCAGTTACAGCAAGCGGGTGCCATCGATATTCTGCAAGACGAAGTGAAGCAAACGCTTCTACTCGCTTTTGCCAAAACAGACATCGTCCGAGAAATCGACGATGTTTTGTTGACTAAATATGTTGTGCAATAACGGAGCACAACCATGTTAGACATGAATGTACAAGACACTTACACCACAGAAGAGGAAGTGACAACACCGTCACGACCAATTGATGAAAACGCATTGCTACAACGTCATCAGGTCATGGTAAAACGCGTAGTTAACCAGCTGCGCGTTCATGCCACTTCTCACTGTAGTATTGAAGATATGCAGCAGATAGGCCTTATCGCTCTAGTCGAGGCTGGACGCCGATATGGCGATGTTGACGATCCTCACTTTCCTGCTTTCGCCGTTTGTCGAGTTCGGGGAGCTATTTTAGACGAATTACGCCGACTAGATTGGCGTTCACGTAAGACTCGTCAACAAGCCCACGAGCTCAACGACGTGACTCGAGATCTCACTCGAACGTTAGGTCGAATGCCAACGGATGCCGAAATCATCCAGGCTTTAGGGACGAATGAGCAAGATTATTACAACCGCCAAAATGCCGCTCTCGCAGGCGAGATGCAAAGCCTTGACCAACTGATGGAGAGCAGCGGTGATAGCTACATTGGCGGGCAATACGATGGCATGGAACATGAACATATTCGTCGTAGTTTAGACAGTGCTTTGGGTAAGTTACCTAAGCGCGATCAACTGCTCCTGACTCTGTTCTATCAACATGAACTCAACTTACACGAAATAGCTCTGGTATTGGATCTGACACCACCTCGTATATGTCAGCTTCACAAACAAGCGCTGAAACAACTCAACCAATTAATGTCCTCTTAGGAGTCACAAGATGCAAAAGTTTTTTGGAGTGCTCACTATCCTGGTGTGCGTCTTCGGTGGATATATGTGGGCCGGTGGTAGCTTAGGTGCTATCTGGCAGCCAGCCGAATTCCTTATCATTATTGGCGCCGCTGCTGGTTCTCTGATCATCGGTAATCCGCCTCATGTACTGAAAGAAATGCGTCGCCAAGTGCCAGCGACCATTAAAGGTCCAACAGAAGAGCATGAGTACTACATGGAATTAATGGCACTACTCAACAACTTGCTAGAGACAGCGAGAAACCGCGGATACAAGTTTCTGGATTCTCATATTGAGGCTCCGGAGCAAAGCTCTATGTTCCTCGCTTACCCGACGATCGCAGAAGATCATCGCCTAATTTCTTTCATTACTGACAATTTACGTTTAATGGCAATGGGACAGATGTCGCCTCATGAATTAGAGGGACTGCTAGAGCAAGAAATCGAAGCAATACAGAACGAAATGCTTTTACCTTCACGCTCACTACAGCGTACAGCAGAAGCACTACCTGGCTTCGGTATTCTTGCAGCAGTTGGTGGCATCATTATCACCATGCAAGCTATTGATGGCTCAATCGCTATGATTGGTTATCACGTTGCGGCAGCTCTCGTTGGTACATTCATTGGTATTTTCGGTTGTTACTGTGGCTTAGATCCACTAAGTAACGCCATGGCTCAGCGAGTAAAACGTAATATGACTGCTTTTGAGTGCGTTCGTGCAACCTTGGTTGCCTACGTAGCGAAAAAGCCGACATTGCTCGCCATTGACGCTGGTCGTAAACATATTCAGCTAGACATCAAACCAACATTCAACCAAATGGAGAAGTGGTTAGCTGAACAGGAGGGATAATGCAAAAACAAGAGCATGTAGTGTTCAAACGTGCCAAAGTATACAGCCATGATGAGTCGTCTCATGGCGGCGCGTGGAAAGTCGCGTTTGCTGACTTCATGATCGCCCTAATGGCGCTGTTTCTTGTACTTTGGGTTATGCAGGTGGTAGACAAAGAAGAGCGTAAAGCGATTGTTGCCCACTTGCATAGTTCAAGCGTATTCGATAAGAGTTACGGCAACCCATTTGATACGTCACAAAGTATTTCTCCTATCGACTTGGCACAGGACTCTTCTGTGCCAAGTAAACACAACTCCAACCATGTAGTAAGCTCTTACTTTAAAGGTGATGGGGATGGACCAGAAATTGATTCTTTGATTCCTGGTAACTTCGATACTCAAGAGCAACTTGCCGCACTAGCGAAAGTAATTGAGCAAATGACTGCCCAAATTAATGCGCAGGGAAATGTAAACGTCACGGTGACACCACAAGGTTTGCGTATCGTCCTTCAAGATGATTACAAACAGCATATGTTCAGCCGTGGTGGTGCAGAACTTACTCCTTTTTTTGAAGATTTACTGCTCGCACTAGCACCTGTATTTCATCGTGTTAACAACCCTCTGATCATCAGCGGACACACAGATGCAATTCCATTTAAAAAGCGTTTTGGTCGTCAATCTAACTGGGCGTTATCAGCCTCTCGAGCAGACGTAGCAAGAAATACGTTAGTTGAAGGCGGTATGCCGGACGATAGAGTAATGCAGGTAACGGGTATGTCAGATAGAGCGCTGCTTAATCCTGATGAGCCAGATTCTAGCGAAAACCGTCGTATTGAGCTGTTTGTTTTAACGACTCCTGCCGCTAAAGTGCTTGAGACCCTTTTTGGCAACCACCAAGAAAGTGAACTGCAAAAAGCGAAAGATAAGGCTGAATTTAACCAACCAGTCATTCGTCAAGAAGTCATCAATTACTCCGGCGATACCGCCACCAGCGAAGTAAAAATTCAAGAATTATAATCTTAAAAGGTCACCACTCTGATGGTGACCTCTCTAACCAAAGCCTCTGTTACTGTGACTTTTTAGTTGAGTTCTATATGCACATAACATCATCCGAAAAAAGAAAAAGCGACTTACTGAAGAAAGCCTTTTTATGGCTCATTGTCTTCGATTACCTTTTATTGGCGTTTTTCTTAACTCAGCTATCAAGTATGACACTAAACAGCGGAACCATGATCAGCTTGTTACTTGTTGTTTATAACGTCTTACTTGTTTCGCTATGCTTTCAACGAACCAACAAGCAGGACTCTTACATTATCTACCCTGTTTTGTCCGCAACGTTATTAGCATTTGTCTGCTTTCTTTACTTCTTTTTTTTAATTTAGCTCCCCGACTCGACCATTGATTTTATTTTTACTGCTTTTTCGAAGTGGTCGAGCTGATGAGTCTGAATCCACCACGTAGCCGCTTCCATCAACAGCTCTGGGTCGTCATTTTTATTAGCGAAAAACGCATAAAATGAGAGACCAACCAATTCACCTTTACTCGCGATCTTTTTGTCACAGACCTCTATAATTTTGTCTCTCAGCGAAGCTCTCATTTCTAATCCCTTAACCTAGTACATACTCACTAACCATACGGTTGAAAGAAATCAAATCAAACGAGCCTTTAATTTCAAAACGCACTCTTCCCACCTCACTCATGAAGAACTCGATTTCACAATCCAAATCAAAAGTACCAGAGGTCTCGATAGAAAATGCATTGATCTTACTGTAAGGCAAAGAAGTGTAATCCACTTTTGAGCCGGTAATCCCTTGCACATTTGCCGCTATCACTCGCTTGTTCGTAAACACCACTTGGTCACGAACTGTTTTAAAAGCAGCGAAAATAGTCTCACCATCAATCAAGAACTTAAGGAAGTCTTCTCTGGCATTAGAAACGTCAATCGGCTTAAGCTTAAATACAGAGGAATTGTCGAAATCAATCATAATTAATCCTTTGAGTGGGCGTTAGAACGAATTATCAACGTATCAGATAGCACCACTTTTGCCTACTCGCAACGCACGTTTCTGCTTGATTCGCCCAACAACGAAGCGTCACTCACTTCCACCCTTGCATCCATTGCTCAGAGTCTTTTAGGTCTTGCCAGTTCATCTCTCGGTCGCGTTTACTCATGACTGCCTCGATGACACATCTCACAACGTTACCATCTTCATCTAGTTCCATTTCTGTCACGACAAAATGCTTCTCTTTGTTTTTAGGTGAAATTGCCGTCCATTTACTGTGCAATAGTTTCTTAGGGTGGATTCTGTTCATCGCATTGTACCAATTTAACTACCATGTTGATGTATACGACTGAATACCAAGAGAGAATCAGATTTTGTTTTTGCAAACCGACAAAAGATAAAACCGCAAAAGAGATCACTCCCTTTCGCGGCTCTAACTACAATCCGACTAGGTCTTCTGACCATTCAGTCGAGGGTTTAGGTACTGACTTTGTAGCAACTGTAACCCTTTACCGACCAGAACAATCACTATCGCTCCAATCAGGACAGGCGTGAAGAGAAAACTCCATCCCTGCCCAGACGCCATGATCAAAATTGGATTTGCACCCGCAGGTGGATGAGTGGTCTTCGTAATCAGCATCGCAGACACACCTAGCCCCGTCGCAATCGCGAGCGTGACCGGCGTGACGTCAACATACTGGCTAAACGCAATACCGATAGAGGCCGTGATGAAGTGACCAATGATCACGTTTTTGGGTTGAGCGAGAGGGCTGCTAGGCACCCCAAACACCAACACCGCCGTAGCACCAAATGGCGCCATGAGAAGTACTACCTCAGTAAGAGATACCTCGGCGTAAGACAACACACCAATAGCCAACGTAGCGCCAAGCCCGGCAACCAACGATAAAATTAAATTATTCATAAATACCTCAAAGTAGACCGAATTGTCTACAAAATAAAATAGACAAACCTGTCTACCTTTGTCAATATGTGTTTATGGAACTTTTTGAGGACGTAGTTATGAACAAAAAGAAACAGTTATTGATCGACACAGCTTTGTCACTGTTTTACAAACAAGGCATAAACTCTATTGGCATCAATGAAGTCCTCAATGTTTCCGGCGTGGCTAAACGCACGCTATATAACCATTTTGAGAGCAAAGAAGCACTTATCATCTCCGCATTAGAACAACGCCACGAAATATTTATGGAATGGTTGGAGGAAAAGCTTTCTTCAGCACAAACGTGCGCGGAAGTGATCGATCAGTTATTTACAGCACTCAACGGCTGGTTTCATGGCTCTGAAGAAAAGTTGGGCGAGTTTCGCGGTTGCTTTTTCATCAATACGTCCGCGGAATTCAGTGACGACAGTGGCGAGATCGCAACGTATTGCCGCTACCATAAGCAGCAAGTCAGAGAGCTAATTCAACGCTATCTCAAATCAGACAACGCTTCATTACTCGATGCCATTTGCTTCATGAAAGAGGGCGCGATCACTACCGCTTACATGACGAAAGAATACGACAACGTCACGAAGAAATGCGTGACCATTTTGCACAAGCTGTAATGCGGTCAGGTATAGTCATTCGCGAATTAAGTATTCAAACCAAAGGCACCTATCGGTGCCTTTTGTTTTACTTAGTGAGTGTACTTACAACTCGTGCTCGGTACGTGCGATGATGTCGTCTTGCGCGTCTGGTGATAGCGCGGTGAAAAACGCTGAGTAGCCTGCAACTCGCACGACAAGATCACGATATTGTTCAGGATTCTTCTTCGCAGCTAGCAAGGTCTCACGAGAGACGATGTTGTACTGCACGTGCCAACCTTTGTGGTGGTTGAAGAAGGTACGAATCAACATAGAAAGCTTGAGTTTATCCCCTTCAGACTCAACCGCTGCCGGGCTTAACTTCTGGTTAAGCAGCACGCCACCCAAGATCTTATTCGCTTGGATCTTACCCACTGAGTTATACACTGCGGTTGGACCTAAACGGTCTGAGCCAGACGACGGGCTTGCACCTTCTGCTAATGGCGTTTTCGCTTTACGACCGTCTGGCGTTGCCATGGTTGAAGCACCGAATGGGACGTTTGCCGAGATACTTGATGTACCTGCGTAGTAACCGCCACCAATTGGACCACGCCCATGACGCGTATTAACAAACTGCTCTAACTCATCAATGTACACTTGGTACGCGTCTGCCAGTAGTTGGTCTACTGCGTCATCATCGTTACCGTATTTTGGTGCAAAGTTGATAAGACGTTGGCGAAGTTGTTCGTTCTCCATTCCGTCGAAATCTTCAGCCAATGCTTTTGCTAGCTGTTGTTGTGAGATAAGGGGCTGGGTGATTTGCGCATCATCGAAAACGAGGTGCTTGATGGCAGCTAGGCTGTTACCCAAGTTCGCGATACCGACTTGCAAGCCAGATACCCAATCGTATTTCGCGCCACCTTCTTTCACGGTTTTACCGCGAGCTAAACAATCATCCACCAGCGTTGAACAGAAAATGTCTTGTGCCTGCTGTTCAAGCACGCTGTCGACGACTGTATCAATCTCAATCGATTTACGGGTGTAGTAGCGGATTTGCTCTGCCCAAGAAGCTGTCACTTGCTCAAAGTTCTCAAAGTTGCCTTTTGCTAATGACTTATCGTGTGGCAAGAAAGCTTTACCCGTTGTTGCATCCACACCTTCGTTCAATGAAGCGAGCAAGATACGAGCGAAGTTAATGAAGCTCATGCCTGTGCAACGGTAACCCCATTTGCCCGGAACCGCCGTCTCGATACAGCCGATAGATGCGTAGTTGTAAGCGTCTTCTTTCTCTACGCCAAGCTTGATGAATTCAGGAATGACAATCTCATCGTTGTTGAAAGCAGGCATGCCGAAGCCACATTTAATCACTTCAACACAGCCCATCAGGAATTCTTGGTTTAAGCCTTCATGGTAACGCACACTCAAGTTAGGTTGCGTCGAACGTAACTGACCACAAGATTCCAGAATCGCCCAAGAAAGGGGATTCACAGCGTCTTCAGGCTCACCCTTTTCATTCAACTTCTGACCGCCGATACACACGTTTTGGTACAGCGGAGAACCTGCGGAGGCTTTAGAGTGCGCACCAGAGCGAATCTTGTTAACTTCAAGCAGCTTCAACCAACAGCTTTGTAAAAGCTCTAATGCAAAGTCTTTCTCAATTGTGCCGTTTTCGATATCACGAACATAAAATTCGTTTAGGAACTGGTCCATACGACCGAAAGAAACCGAGTGACCATTCGATTCGATTTGTAGCATCAATTGAACGAAGTAGCTCAATTGCAGTGCTTGCCAGAAGTTTTCTGGTGCGTGGCTCGCGACATGACGACAGTTTGCCGCAATGCTTTCTAACTCAGCTTTGCGTAGCGGGCGCGTCTCTTCTAACGCCATTTTTGCCGCCAATTCAGAGTAGCTCACTATGTGGTCTTGAATCGCAAGCAGCACGATTTCGACCGACTTGTAGAACTGCTCTTTCTTCAAGCCTTCAAAGGTCGAAACATCATTGTTAACACGGTGCTGACGAACATCCTCTAACAAACCGTTCATGCCTAGCTTCAAGATTTTTTCGTTATCCACCGCAAGGTGCGCGTCACCCGAAGTCATGTTGCCTTCAGCTTTAATGATGGTGCTGGCTAAGATTTCTTGCTGCTCATCAGTGAACAAGCCGTAACAACGGTCTTGAACGGTTTTACCACGCCAATACGGTGTGATGCTGTGAATGCTTTGCTTATCTTCTTCGGTAACGGCAAAGCCTGCACCTGGGCGGTCGGCTAGATCATCAATTTCCGCTTCAATCCAACGTACAGTGTATTCTGGGAAAATAGGTGCAGCGCGCACTTTGCTCGCTTGGTTACCGACGATCAACTCATCGTGTTTAATCCAAATAGTACGAGTGCGTAAATGCTCTTGCAGTGCTAGCGCACGTTGGACAATCACAGGTTTGTCTTCGTTTGCTTGATAAGCACGAGTGTATGCCTCTGCACGCTCGGTACAGACAGGTGGCGTTACGATATTTACCAGTGCCGATTTGTGCGCTTTGATACGCTCAGGAAGGTAATTCAGGTCCATAGTTAACCTCTTACAATCACGTTAAGTTGGGTGTTTTCGCTTGCGTATTGCATGGCGCTTTCTAGCAGTTCTGGTTTGTTTAATGGCTTGTCAGAACACTCGTAAGGCATATCGAGCAAACGGTATTTATTGATGCCGAGCGTGTGGTACGGCAGCAAGTGAAGTTCTTGGCAGCTCTCTAATGAAGCCGCAAAATCGATGATGTCTTTCAACTCTTCGATGGTGTCATTGAACCCCGGCACGACGGGAACACGAATCACAATGCGCTTCGCGATAGGTGCCAGTTTTCGGAAATTGTCTTTGATGCGTTTTAGTGAACCTTTCGCCCAGCTGAGAAACTTTTCTTCATCGGTGTGTTTTAAATCCGCCAACCAGCAATCAATATGCGGCGCGGCTTTTTCGACGTTCTTCCACGGCACATGCATACACGATTCAATAGCGGTAGAGACTTGGTTGTCATGCAGACGCTGTGCGAGTTCTGCCACCAAATCCGCTTGCATGAGTGGCTCACCACCGGAGAAGGTCACGCCACCTTGGCTTTGGTCGTAGAAAGGTTTGTCTTTCATTAAGGTGTCAAACAGCATGTCTGATTTTGCTTCGTCACCGCAGACGGTCAGTGCTTGCGTAGGACAGACGTTTCGCAGCGCGATCAGTTGGTCTTCTTTGATGGCTTTGCGATTGATGATGATCTGGTTGTCGATGCGTTGAATACCATCGCTCACCGTTTCACTACCCGCAGTAGATTGAGTTGTAGCTTGATAAGCAGAAACGCACAGCTGGCAATCTTCCATGCAGCTTCGCTGATCAAACAACAGTGAATGCTTTTCGCTGCGGCTTTCTGGGTTTTGACACCAAGGGCAAGACAAGCTGCATCCTTTAAGAAAAAGAATGGAACGAATGCCATCACCATCATGGGTAGAGAATCGTTGAATATTGAAATACATCTCTGCTTGCCTCTTGGTCTGTGCTACCGCTGTGTACCTAATTCGTTTCTTGCTGGTTAAGTCTTATCAGCGGCTTTTCTTTGTTCGAACTGAAAGCTTCATTTGAGCGTTTACAAGTTTCATTTAACTTTCATTTAATGAAATTATTATAGTTTCAAATGAAATTTCAATTGATCAAAGTCAAGATCTCGTTCGATTGTCAGATCTATAGTGATCCCATCATCAAAACGAAGATTTTGTTTAAGGTAGAAACCATGATTGAACTTTATTTAGATACTGCTGATGTGGCAGAAGTAAAACGCTTTAACCAGTGCCTACCGCTAAAAGGCGTGACGACAAACCCAAGCATTTTGGCGAAGTCAAAACAGGGACTGAATGAAACCCTAGCAGGCATGCAAGAAGCACTTGACGGTACACCTCGCTTTCACGCTCAAGTCGTGAGTTCAACCGTCGAAGGTATGCTGGCAGAAGCGCGCCAACTGAATGAATTGCCTTACGATATGGTGGTAAAAGTGCCAGCAACAGAAATTGGCTTAGCAGCAATTAAGCTAATGAAAAAAGAGGGAATTCAGGTTCTTGCCACCGCTATCTATTCAGCTCAACAAGGGTTCCTTGCAGCACTGTGCGGTGCAGACTATCTAGCACCTTACGTAAACCGCATTGATGCGATGAACGGCAACGGTGTTGAAGTGGTCGCGGATCTTCAATTACTGCTCGACCAGAACCAACTACCAGCAAAGATTTTGGCAGCCAGCTTCAAGAACACTCAACAAGCGATGGACGTGATGAAACTGGGTATCGAAGCCATTACATTACCAACCGATGTGGCGGCACAAATGTTCGCTCACCCAGCAGTCAAACCGGCGGTCGAACAGTTCGATAAAGACTGGAAAGAGACGTTTGGCGATAAACTTTCATTTGAAAGCTAATTAAAAGTAGCAGCTAGACGTCTCAATGAATAATAAAGGGAATCTTAACTCACCCTGTGCGTCGGTGAGTTTAAAATTCCCTTTTGTATTTCATATAAAGAGGTGAGGTTTACAGCAGTTCTCTATTAGTCAGTGACCAAAGGTACACGCGCTTGAGTAAACTGATTTTGAGCCTCTTACGAATACCTCGTTTGGAATTGCGGAGTCGGTTTGGTAGCGCAATAGCTTTCATCTCGGTTTTCATTTCTTTTCCATCCACCAACACAGTAGACCTCCGATGCAATAAGCCAGCAGATCTTTCCAATCAAATGTGGCGCCCAAAATTACAGCCAGAGGCGATGAAGATTCGATACCAAGCCAAGCTGCGACCTGAAGCAATTGCCCCAACTCGACAGCAAACGCAATCAACACCACCAATGAAACCAGCCAGTTAACGGGCATAGAGAACATACTTGCAAGAAAGTAGTAGAGCCAAACCACAACGAGAACATCACCAACTGTCGGACGAATAAAGCTGTCTCGAACATAGAGCGCAATAATGACCAATGCGATAAAACACACCAAGCTTTTGAGTCCATTTTTTGCAGATAATCGCAGGTAGATAGCGGACGTCTCTTCCACCATATCGCTTGGCTGACCAGTGAGAGTTGCTCGCTTAAACGTCTTCATGATTCGCCTTTGCACTTTCTTCTGCTTTCTTGTTTCGTGCGTACCAGTCGATGTTGCGTGTAATGACCATAGTGAAGCTCAAAATCGCGAAACAAAGTAATGTCCCCATCACCAATGCGTAGCTTTCTGCTTGTAGCAAGCCAAACAATAACCCGTAGAGAGTAAGTAAACACGCTCCGAATATCGCGCCGTGCTTGGTGTTGCTCAACATACCGCTCACGTACACACTTAAAAGCCCCGTCGATGCGACTGCTGACACCACATACGCCCAGTTAAAGCCCAGATGTTCACTCATCGAAATCAGCAACAGATAGAAAAGTGCTAAAGCCAGACCAATAAAGCCGTATTGCACTGGGTGCACCGGACGCGCTTGGAACAGCTCCAGTAAGAAGAAACTCGCAAATACTAATGTGATAACCAACAGTGAATAGTTAACGGCTCGGTGAGACTTCAAATAGTGATCAACGGGGTCAATCAAATCTACGCCCATTTGTCGCTGTTCAAGCTCGTGACAAGGGTGATTCGATGACAAACAGCTTTGGAACAGCTGCGCGATATTGGTTGAGAAGTTGTTGCTCGCCCATTGCGCGTTAAATCCATCTTCAGATACTTCTGATGACACCGGTAAGTAATCACCAATAAAGCTTGGATGTGCCCAAGTTGAAGAGAGCTCAACTGTTGTTTGACTACCAATTGGTGTGACTTGAAGCTGACCCATCCCTTGCAGCAAGAAGTTAAGATCGAACGCCAAAGGTTGCTCTGCGTTTAGGTCTGCGAGTGTCAGAGCACTGTGGAAGCCTTGTGGCAACTGATTTAACCCCGTTCCCGGTGCGACTTCGATGTCAGCACTCGCCATGGTCATGTCATCCAAACGAATCAATCCGCGGCTGTCTTCAATGCCAACGACTAGGCTCATGTTTTCAATATCAAGCCCCTGCAAGGCCGCGAGATCGTCTGCATCGAAAGTGCCTTTCAGCGCCACTTGTGCTTTGTATAAACGCGCGGGGTAAATGCCTCGGTACTTTTCAAAACTGTCCAGATTTGCGCTCATATCAAAAGTGCTAGGTAGGAGGAATTTACGACGCTCTTTAATCTGTACTTTGTCATCTCGGTAACTGGTTTCGGTGTAGTTAACCATGATGAATGGACCAATGATGCGCTGTTCGCCACTGCTGCTGCGTGCGATGTCATTTCTGACTTCATCTTGGCGATATGAGCGTTCTGAGATCAGCCCAGTGACCATTGAAAGCGGGATTTGCAGTAAGACAAACAAAAACAGCACGAAGGCGAACTTCGTGCCGAGTTGGTTGTTGAGGATCTTTTTCATGTTTCATTCTCCATTTGCTGATGGAAGTAATCTAAATCAGCAATTTGGAGAACGAATGGAGCTAATGTGGAGTTTCTATGGAGTTGGTAAAATCAGGGTCACTTTCACGCCAGAATCGACGTTTTCGACTTGCAACTTACCCTTGTGCAGTTTGATCACTTGCTCAACAAAATTCAGCCCGAGCCCAGTGCTCTTAACACCATTTTTCCGAGCGAGGGAGTAGAAGCGCTCGGTTAAACGAGGCATTGCATAGTCGGGAATGTGAGGACCTGAATTGAAAATCGACAAGCACACTTTCTCTTTCGTAACCTCCGATTTCCATTCAATGCGTCCCTCTGAATCAGCAAAATCCAGCGCATTGTCCATCAAGTTAAAAACAGCTTGTTTCAGTAAGAAGGCATCACCAAGCACGCCGAGATGGTCATCAATTTGGACGTTGGCAATCACCGACTTAGCACTCAAGCGCGCATCCGCCGATTCAACCACTTCATTGACCATTTGTTTTAGCGAGACAGCTTCGACTTGTTCTAACTCGGGGCGCTTTTCAAGACGAGCAAGTTCTAACAACTTATCAATCAATGATTGCATGCGATCGCTTTCTCGCTCAATGTTACCAGCAAAGCGCGCGACCTTTTCTTCAGGCAACGGCATTTGCAATATTTCACTCGCGCCTTTAATCGCTGATAACGGGCTTTTCAGCTCATGAGTCAGCGTCTGTACGTACTCTTCCACATATTGTTTACCATCGAGCTGATTGCGCATTTTCTCCAATGCGTCGCTTAACGTACCGTACTCATAAAAGATACGAAATGTCGGCTTAGAGACCTTTTCGCCCTCACCCATTTTGGTCGCGTAGTCTTCCAGCTTGTTCAATGCCGAGTGAATTCGCCAAGCAAACAATGCCCCTGCCAATAGCACTAAACCACTCATCCACACCATCCAAAACAGTACATTGCGTTTAGAAAGATCGATGAAAGGTTGTACTGAGCGATTGGATTTTGCCACCGTCACGCTGCCAATGATCTCGCCTTTGTGGTAAATGGGCGCAGCAACGTGCATAACGGTTGAGAGCGGATCTTTCGGGTCTTCGATGGTACTGCGCGCGCCGTATTGACCACGCAACGTGAGATACACATCGTTCCATTGCGAATAGTCTTTGCCAACGTCTTGCTGCCAAGAATCCGCAATCACAATGCCTTGTTTGTCGGTGATGTAAATTCGATGGTTAATCGCTTTTTTGCCAATTTCCCAAATGCGTGCTTGAGGCTCTCGCTGACCATAAGCCGCTAGTAGTTTGGAGAAGCGACTCTCAGATAACTTACCGTTCGCAACATCTTCTTCTGCCAATACCGCGAGCAAGTTCGCCATATCCACCAGCGTTTCTTCGGTGGTTTGGCGCACGGTTGGCTTAAGTTCTTGGACGACAGTTTTGCTCACCATGTAAGCCGTCATTCCGACTAAGATGAAGTAGAGAAAAAACAGTCTGAGTCCAAGAGGGATCTTCGGCCAGCGATTCATCATTCACCTTTAATGCAGTAAAAGTAACCAAAGCCACGCTTGGTACAGATACGTTCAGACATCCCAAACGGCCTCAACTTATGGCGAATGGCTTTGATATGGGTATCGATATTACGCTCATATGCGGCCTCTGGCGCCATGTCAGCAGCGACCATGAGCTGCTCTCGGCTCAATACATTGGAAGAGACAGAAATCAGTTTATCGAGGATCTTGAACTCCACCGCGGTCAGCCCAAGCATTTGCCCGCCAACACCGTAGTCGAAGTTCTGCGCAACTAAATCATGGTTCAAATGAGGTTGTTCTGGAACAGCCACAGGCTCTGGTTTGTGCTCCATCATTGGCGCTTTAGCTTTGATTCTAAGTTTAATGCGAGCCAACATTTCACGCGGACTAAATGGCTTAGTCACGTAATCATCCGCGCCAATCTCCAAGCCCACGACGCGGTCAATTTCATCGCTTCTTGCGGTGAGAAAGATAATGGGAATATCAGAAAACTCACGGATGGTTTTGCACAATTCAAAACCATTACCATCCGGTAAGCCTACGTCTAAGACAAGTAACGCTGCGGAGTTGTGCTGCAAAAAGGCCAAGCCCTCTCCTGCCGTTGCAAACCACTCTGCGTGGTAGCCATCCATCTCTAATACATGAATCAGGTTCTCTGCGATAGCAGATTCATCCTCGATAATAAGGACGGTGGGTTGTTCGCTCAATGTCTTAGCCTCATTGACGGTGTTTATCTTTATGTTGGTATTATCACTTAATTTGGGGCCAAGGCTAGTGGATTGATGCAGCAAAGGCGCAGTTCGTGGATAATACTAATCAAACACACTTCTATTCAGCATAATAAATTTATCACTTAGATTAATGAGTCACCACAATTGTGGATACAATGATTTCAACCATTGATATGAACAGTGTTCATTTTAAACTCAAGTTATCAATTCGATTTTATTTAAAGGACAGTCACTGATGAAAAGAGCGCTAATCCCCCTGGCTTTACTGACTTTGCTCTCAGGTTGCGCTAGCATGTCTCCGGATGAGTGCAAAACGGCAAACTGGTACAACGTAGGTTATCAAGATGGCCGAGACGGCAACGATCCAAGCATTATCAATAGCTATACCGAAGACTGTGGTGAAGCGGGTGTGATACCCGACCGAGCGAAATGGAAAGAAGGCTTTGATAAAGGCACTATCCAATATTGCTCACCAGACAATGGGTACACTGTCGGTATCGAAGGCAAAGAATATTACGGTGTATGCAGCAGCAAAGAGTTTATTGAGAACTACCAGTTAGGTCATCAAGAATATCAACGCCAGCAACGCATCCAACAAATCGATACTGAAATCTCGGTCATCGATAATCAGCTTGATGGCAATCCAGACAAAGATAATGCCAAGAGACTGAAAGAGAAGAGAAAGCGATTGGCTGACGAGCGTTCAAGCCTCTTGTCGCCAACCATCAACTTGAATCTGAATTTCTAAATCGATTGGATTTAGCTTCTAAAAATTCATGGCCCTAGCTCAGTTCTAGGGTCATGAATTGACTGTTCGGATCGAGTTCGTAATCCCCGAACGGCTCGCAGTACACAAAGCCATGCTTTTCATACAACAGGCGCGCTGGTTTAAAAAACTCCATCGAGCCCGTTTCTAAACTCAAGCGCTGCAAACCTTTTTGCTTCGCTTGCTCAATCACATGAATCAATAATTGAGATGCCACACCTTGGTTTCTTGCCGTAGGCGTGGTACGCATGGATTTCAGCTCCGCGTGTTGGTCATCCAACTCTTTAATCGCCGCACACCCAAGCAGTTGCTCACCTTTCCATCCGGTCCAAAATGTCACTTCTGGCGCTTTGAGCTTATCTAAATCTAACGCATGCACGCTTTCTGGTGGTGACGTGGCGTACATGTCCTGTAAATGTCCTTCCAACAGCGCAATCACTTGCGGCCGTTCTAAATTGTCGATTTCAATTCTCATATATCCATCCTTGGTTTTTCATAGCTAAAGCGGCTGTCTCATAATGTGCTGCGGTCCAACTGGGCCGCCGTGGTAAAGCTCATTGGTATCTTCAAACCCTGATTTTAAATAGCACTGATAAGCAGGTATGTTGCGGCAATTCACAGTGAGATAAAGCGCATCAAATTCGGGATAATGGCGTTTGGCGAAATTGGCAAACTGTTGAATTGCTCGCTTGGCGATGCCTTTGCCTTGATGACGGTGATCCACCAGCAAAGCACGCACGCCTAAACTGTTTTTCGGGCAAAAATCGTATTTCTCGCTGTAAGCTGCATCAAATAGAAAAAAGCCAACCACGTCATCGTCCGCCAGAATCAGATGCGGAAGCTCTGTGGGTTCAAGACGTGTAAGCATTTCACCCACATCCGCGACCGTAAACTGCGATTGCTCTTCTAGCACGCTAAGTTCGCAAGTGTGTTCATGTCGCTCAGGCGAATACTTTTCAATAGTAATCATAATCTTCCTTGTTGTTTTTATGCTCAATTCATACAGGGTATGTCGTAAATAGAAATACCTAGTGTCGTATTTCCCACTCGCAGGCAAACGTTTAGCACTCTATTATCCTCGCCATTCGATAGAGAGGTTTCCATGTCCCGTTTTTTACTTTGTAGTTTTGCACTCGTTTTACTCTACCCTACTGCCATTGATTTGTACCTTGTTGGTTTGCCTCAAATTGCGTCAGATCTCAACGCCAGTGAATCTCAGTTGCATATTGCGTTTTCGATCTATTTAGCTGGCATGGCTACCACCATGTTATTCGCGGGGAAAATTGCAGACTCTGTGGGACGAAAACCTATTGCCGTCGTCGGCGCGATGATCTTCGTGCTCGCGTCTTTTCTCGGCGGGATGGCTGAGCAACCAAACACTTTCTTGATTGCTCGCTTTTGCCAAGGCATCGGGGCTGGATCTTGCTATGTCGTCGCATTCGCGATTTTACGCGACACGTTAAACGATGAACGCCGCGCGAAAGTATTGTCGATGCTCAATGGCATCACCTGTATCATTCCAGTGATCGCACCCGTGATTGGTCACTTGATTATGCTGAAATTTCCTTGGCCGAGTTTGTTTACCACGATGGCAGGAATGGGCATTCTCGTCAGTGTATTGGCCATTTTTGTTCTCAAGGAATCACTACCCAGCCAACAATGTGAAGAACAGACAACGCCAGAGAGCCATCAAGAGACTTTCTTCGAGCGATTTTTTATCAGTAGGCTGATCATTACTGCACTTGGAGTGACCACCATCCTGACCTTTGTTAACGCTTCACCAATTGTTGTGATGAGTATGCTTGGTTTTGATCGCGGTGGCTATTCTTCCATCATGGCGGGGACTGCGACGATCAGTATGTTGATTTCGTTCTCGGCGCCATTGGCATTGGGGATTTTCAAGCAGCGAACCTTAATGATGAGCTCTCAAGGATTGCTCGTTTGTTCAGCCATCGTGCTCAGTGCAGCCCATTTCCATGATGGACAACCTTTTTACTATGTTTTCGGACTTGGGCTGATTTGCGCAGGCTTCGCTTGTGGCTTTGGCGTGGCCATGAGCCAAGCGCTCAGCCCATTCTCTCAACAAGCTGGCGTGGCAAGCTCGTTACTGGGCATTGCTCAAGTTTGTAGTTCCGCGTTCTATATTTGGTTTATGGGTTTCATCGGCGTTACTGCACTGAATATGTTGGTGTTTATCTTAGTGCTAGGTAGCGTAATCAGCCTTGCTCTAATACTATTGATTCCAAAGCCTGTTCACGATACCCATTATGAAGAAATCCCTAGCGCGACTTGATTTAAACTTACTGTTCACTCTGCAATTATTGTTGCAAGAGCAAAGCGTCTCGAAAGCCTCGAAAAAGCTGAACGTTACGCCCTCTACCGTAAGTAAGTCGCTCAACAAACTTCGTCATTGGTTCGATGATCCTTTGTTTGTCAAAACACCTAAAGGTCTTGCGCCAACGCCCTTGGCGCAAAGCATGGAGCAAGATCTTGCAGAATGGCTGCAAATTGGCTGCCAGATTGCAGAAAAACGCAGCGATATTACGCCTAAAGGAGTGCGTTTTGATATCACGATTGAGTCGCCATTAGTGCTCACAATGCTGGACAGACTCATCGTCGCTATCCACCAGCGATACCCTGAAGCGAAAGTAAAAACCAGTAACTGGGATTACGACTCACTCGACGCCATCATTCGAGGCGAGGCGGATATCGGTTTTACCGGCCGAGAAAGCCACCCTAGATCGAAAGAGTCGTTGGATCTTCTGCCTTATTTCTTGGATTTTGAGATTCTATTTTATGACCTGCCGATGGTGTATTTACATAAAGATCATCCGGCATTACAGCAAGAGTGGAATCTCGAGACCTTTCTGAGCTACCAACACATCAATATTGTTTGGGAAAAAAGTGAAACTTGGGCGTTGGATGAAGTATTAACGGAACTAGGGCTACAGCGCTCTATCGGGCTGACGATGTCCAACTTTGAGCAATCTCTTTTTATGGCAGCGCAGCCGACGCATGACATGATCACCACCGCGCCGCACTATTGCAAAAGTTACACAGAAAAGCTGCATCTCGATTTGGTGTGCTTGCCAATTCCATTAGACCAAGCTCAACAAGACAAGTTACTGATTCCATTTACCATGATTTGGCATAAACGCAATGCGTACAATCCCAAATTGCTATGGTTGAAAAACACCATTAAGTCATTGTACAAACAACCTTCCCAACCACAGTAAGACTCAGGCTAAGGTCAGGTTTTCTCTGGTTATTTTTAATGACTTTCTTGCTCTGATAGCTATAACTAATCACTTTATCAACTAATAAAAATGTTCTTTTGGATCTACACTAGCTGTTCATTTACACGCTAAGGATCAAGGATGTCGACCTTTTTACTCACTGCCATTGCAATGCTGGCGTTCGCTGCCAATTCATTATTGTGTCGAATTGCCTTGGCAGAAGGGTTAATTGATGCAGGAAGCTTCACGCTCGTTCGATTGATATCTGGCGCGATTACCTTAATCGCAATGCTTGTCGTGAGAGGCCAGTGGAAAACCGATCGGCCAACTTCTCGCTTTCGCTTTTTTGCTGGCGTGGCGTTATTTGGTTACGCTGCCCTTTTCTCTTTCGCGTACTTACAACTGGCGACAGGAACCGGTGCTTTGCTTTTGTTTGGTGCCGTGCAACTGACGTTACTGGCAATCTATTGGTGGCAAGGTGAGCGCTTTCAGTTTCTCGAAATCATCGGTATCGGCCTTTCGATTGTTGGCTTTGTTTGGTTAATGTTGCCATCTGCCACTCGCCCCGATATCAGTTCTGCACTTCTCATGTTGATTTCTGGCGTTTGCTGGGCTGCGTTTACTGCGCTCGGCAAACAAGCGCCTTCTCCAAGTAGTGGCATCACGTGGGGATTCATCGCTGCATCTATAATTGGCATACTCCTATCACCATTGATGCTGTCCTCAATCCACCTTTCTTTGAGCGGAGTGTTGCTCGCTATCGCATCTGGTGCCATTGCCTCTGGCCTTGGTTATACGCTTTGGTACCAAGTCGTACTTAAGCTCTCTTTGCTTCAAGCCGCCGCCAGCCAACTTTCCGTGCCAGCCATTGCTTTGCTACTCGGCAGCATCGTACTCCACGAGCCTCTTTCACTGCATATTCTTTTAACCAGCGGCATCATTCTTGGTGGGATCGCTTTGGTTTTTTTATCTCGATCCAAAAAAACAAACGAACAATCGGCAAGCCGATAAAAAGTAATAACTTTCCCTCTCAAGTACCCATTCATCATCTATGCTTTTTAAAGCATTAAAGCTCATTGCAGATGGTACAAGTGGTCTGCTTTGGTACCAGGCGAAGAATATAAGGTGAGAATTGGCTCACACAATGCAGCGATTTTGTTTCAAAAGTGAGAATCATCACAGATCGCGAATTTGCTCGTTTTAGGCGTTTCACCAATAACGCCAAGGGCTAGCACGAGATCAAGCCAAATACGCACTTTTTGTTTTGACAAAGGGTTTACAAAGCACACTTTTTCACCCGCTATATTCCGCCCCCCGAATTTATTCAGAACAAGATTCTGATTATTCATATAAGAAATTCATCAACTTATAACGATAAGCCTGAGCAAACTTTGACACTATGAACGACAAAATAAAATTCGCTATTAAAGTATCGCTTAGCCTAACTCTGGCTTATCTGATCCCGTTTGCCATGGGTTGGCCGCAAGCATCGACGGCCGCAACCACAGTGATGCTGATTGCATCCACAGGCAGTCGTCGTGAATCCCTCGCCAAAGGTACCTTACGCGTGTTAGGTACATTGGTTGGTGCCGTGGTTGGCTTGTTACTGGTGGGGTTGTTTGCTCAAGATCGCTTGCTGTACATGCTGAGCGTGTCGGTTGTGGTCTCTTTCATTTTTTACTTCCGTAATGCCTATCAAAAAGATCCAACGCTACTCATGCTGACCGGCGTGATGACGTTGATGATGTCCAATGGCGGTGACGCAGAAGGTGCGTTTCTTTATGGCGTTGACCGCGCCTATATGACGGTGTTTGGGGTGGTGGTTTACACACTCGTGGGGACTTTCTTATTCCCGACCAAAACAGAACAAAACCTAAGACAGCTCATCGAACAACTCAACCAAGCACAACGCGCGTTGTTCACCGCTATCTTGCAAAATTTCGAGCAAAAATCGGCAGGGCAAATCTCTCCTCAAGAAGGCGGAGAAGAAAATCCAGAAGCTGAAGAGCCACAACCTAGCGTGGACACTCTCATCGAACAGATGTTTGCCGCCCAAAATGCGCTCGAACAGCGTTTTGCCACAGTCAGTGTGGAATGCAGCGACGTGTCGGCCTACATGAAAGAGTGGCGCTTGGCGGTTCATTTGAACAAGCAAGTAACGCAACAATTGACCATTGCGGCGCACAGCCACTTTAGCCACCAACAAGACCGTGAAAGCATCAGCAACTTTGATCAAGCCGTGGCGGAAATTGACGCGCTATTTGATACCTGCCAACAAGTCTGGGACGAAAAAGAACCCGCTTATCGTGCTCAGGAATTCAAAGTCAAATACAACCAAGCGTTGCTAGAAAACGCAGCGCACCTAGAGAAAGGCTCTGCGCTTACGCTTGGTCACCTATTGGAACTGATGCATCAAAACTTGTCGCGTTTAGCGGAGAGCATTAGCTGTATTGACTCTGTGACGAACAATGTCTCCTTTGACGTGCCACTGCCGAAACCGAAAGGCAAGTTTCTATGGTGGGACGCAGAAAACTTTAAAACTGCGGTCAAAACCTTTGTTACCTATTGGATTGCAGGACTGATTTGGATTTATTTCAATCCACCAGGCGGCTACTCGTTCGTGGTCTTCTCGACCATGTTTATGTCTTTGCTGTCGTTCGTGCCTGTGCACCCGATATTGTTACTTGTGCTGTTCACTTTCGGCTTCTTGTTCGCGGTGCCTTCTTACGTCTTCATTCTTCCGCAATTGGATCTCGGGTTAGAACTTGGCCTGTTCATCTTTATCTACACCTTTATCGGCTTTTATCTGTTTAACGGGCCAGTGACGATTTTCTATATGATTGGCTTGTTTGTTCTTGGTTTAGACAACAACATGTTTTATCACTTCGGGATCCTCATGACGATCATGCTGTTGTTCTACATGGTGGTGTTCATGATTATTTTCGCGCACTACTTCCCGTTTAGCTCACGACCAGAACACCTCTTTTTGACCATAAAAGAACGCTACTTCCGACATACCCGAGAGCTGTTCACTACCTATCAACAGCAGTCCAGCTCGGTTATTACGCCGCTCAAACGGGCCTTGCACTTGGTGACGCTCAATGTCTCATCGAAAAAGCTCAAAGTCTGGGGTTCGAAAATCAACCACAAACACTTTGATAAAACCACGCCAGAAGCGATTGGCGCGTTTAGCAAAGCGTGTGATGTACTCAGTAATCACATCAACATCTTAATGGCCGCCGAGAAAAAGTTGATGACCAATCCACTAATTACTCAGCTTCGCCAACAGCACCGCGATTCCATCATTCCTTTGATGGCGGGCGCTTTAGCCAGCCATCAAGCAACACAAGAACTCGACTCCGTATTCGACCAATACAGTCAAGATTACCAAACATTCGAAGATAAACTGGAAGATTTTTTTAGTGAGTTGGATTTATCTGACTACGCTTATTCAGAGATAGCCGGTTTTTATATCTTGCTGAATTTAAAACGGAACGTGTTCGAAGCAATCAAGCATTGCAAGCAAACCTACGAGGATATCGATTGGGTGAACTTACAACAGAAGCGTTTTTAAAGGTGGGGATATGATGCTTCCAAAACTAACCAAACCAAGCCTCGCCATACTTTCTTTGCTCGGACTCAGTGCGTGTACCACGGTAGGACCAGATTATGTTCATCCAAAGCAGGCGCCACTGCCAAGTGACTGGTCGGTGCAAAAAGCAGCCAAAGATACGCAGCAATCAGAGCAACAGCTACAACAATGGTGGCAGCAATTTAATGACTCGACTCTTAATCAGCTGGTTGAGTTGGCGAGCAAACAAAACCTCGATTTAGAAGCCGCAGGGCTACGAATTGTCCAAGCACGTTCATTGCTTGGTATTTCGACGGGCTTGCAATACCCACAAGTTCAAACCGTGTCAGGAAACCTAGCGCGTGCCTACGTAAATGATCAGGGCGTGAATAACGCCACTTTGTCGTTTGATGCTGCTTGGGAAATGGATGTTTGGGGCAAGTATGCTCGCGGTATTGAGTCGGCAGAAGCGGGTTACTACGCATCCATCGCATCGTATCACGACATCATGGTCACCATAACCGCCGAAGTGGCGCGCAATTACATCAACTATCGCACATTCCAAGAACGTATTTTGCTGTCTCGCCGCAACATAGAGATTCAAGAGCGTGTCGTACGTATTACTCAGGTGCAGTTCGACTCTGGCAACGTTACAGAATTGGACGTTCAACAAGCTAAAAACCAACTCTACACCACCAAAGCAGCGTTACCGAGCCTCGAAGTGGCAATGAAGCAATCACGTACTGTGTTGGCTTTGCTACTGGGTCTGTTACCAGAAGAAGTAGATCGACTGCTACAGTCAGATGGGATGCACAAGCAAATCGCTGAGTACGAAGCCCAGTTCAAATCGACGGGCAGAAAATCGGCGCTATCGGGCACCGACGAGCGTTCCATTGTGCCACGTCCACCGCTTTTGGATACGCAAGTGGATGCTAACTTAGTGATGCGACGTCCGGATTTGCAAGTCTCTGAGATGCAAGCTCGCGCGCAAAGTGCGCAGATTGGCGTGGCAGAAACCGCTCTGTACCCAAGCTTTTCGTTGTTCGGTTCCATCGGTATCGACAGTACGGTTCCCGATGGCAGCAGTTTCAGTTTTAGCGATTCGCTCACCATGGTGGTTGGCCCAACGTTCAGTTGGAACATTTTCCAATACGGACGCGTGAAAAATAACATTCGTTTCGAAGATGCTCGCTTCCAAGAAACGCTGACGAACTACAACAAAAAGGTACTGCAAGCCGTTAATGAAGTCACCAATGCAATCGAAGCGTATGACCTGTATTTGCAACAAAAAGATTTACGCTTGCAATCGGTCAACTCTTCCATTCGTGCGTTCAACATATCCATGACACAGTACGAAAACGGACAAATTTCATTCGAACGTCTGCTTAACTCGGTAGAAAAAATGACCCGCGCAGAAGACAGCTACGCAACGATCAAAGGGAACGTGGCGAACCAAGTTGTTGCACTCTATAAAGCCCTCGGTGGAGGCTGGCAAACCCAAACAGGCAAACCTTTCATCAGTGAATCGATTGCCACGCAGATGACAGAGCGCACTGACTGGGGAAGTTATTTAAATGAAGAAAACCGCGTATTGCCGCCTTTGCGACTCGAAACTCCGGCTGAGACCAGTGATGCAAACAAAACGGAGGATCGGTAATGCCTCATGAACTCTCTTGGGGAGACGTTTACTTTTCTCCTACGCTACTGGTGCTCTTTCTCGCCGTCACGGCCACGTGGATAACGGTGATGATATTGAACAAGACACGTTTGTCTCGCTTCATCGCTTTTCCGTCTCTGACGTTTATTGCCATCATGGTCGGTTATGTGGTGGCCATCGACAGCTTTTATATTCAATTTTAGGTGCCAAACAAGATGAAAAAACTATTCGTAATCGCACTCAATCTTGTCATTCTTGGTGGCGCAGCTTGGCTCGGCTATCAAAAGTTTGAGGAATACTTTAATAACCCATGGACACGAGATGGGCAAGTGCGTGCTAACGTCATCAAAGTGGCTCCTCGCGTATCAGGCCCAATTGTAAATGTCGCAGTGCAAGACAACCAAAAAGTAAAAACGGGGGATTTACTGTTTGAAATCGACCCTGCGACTTACCAGGTTGCGTTATCTCAAGCCGAAGTAGCACTGGAGCGCTCCATTGTTAGCTCTCGCGGTAAAAAAATCGAATATGACCGCTTAAAAGACATTCGTGCCAAAGACCGTGGCGCGGTTTCTCACAAGGATCTGATTCGTCGTGAAATCGCTTACGAAGAGTCGCTACTGCAAATCAAATCTGCAGAAGAGCAACTAAAATCAGCACGCCTTAATCTCAGCTTTACCAAAGTTTATGCGACCGTCGATGGTTTTGTATCTAACCTCGATATTAGAAACGGTACGCAAGCGGTCGCAAACCAACCACTGCTCGCACTGATCGACAAAAACAGCTTTTGGGTATTTGGTTTCTTCCGTGAAAACCAACTTGCGCAAATCGAACCTGGCAGCCAAGCGCGTGTCACTTTGATGTCTCACCCAGACACGCCAATTGACGCGACGGTTGACTCGATTGGTTGGGGTATTGCGCCCAAAGACGGCACGGTCGGCTACAACCTTCTTCCAAACGTAAACCCTGTTTTTCAGTGGATTCGCTTAGCACAACGTATTCCGGTGCGAATCTCCCTACAAGAACTTCCTGAAGATGTTGATCTTCGATTCGGGCTTTCTGCGTCCATCATGGTGATGAAAGAGTCATCCGCAGAAAGTAAACAATAACTAAGTGAGAAGAGCCATGGTCATTGGTAAAAACCTCAAAAACATTAATGAAGAAAACAACTTCTTCTATCTAACCTTAGCGCTAGTGATTTTGTTGTTAGGAAGTGCGATGGCACAAGTCGTAGGTGAAGGGACGATTGAACACATACTTCAGGCTTTCACGGTTCTGACGTTTATCGTCTGTTTTGCGAGCCTTCGCTTTGACAAAACCTGGTCTCGTTTCCTCTACAGCCTGTTTGGTGTTTGGGTTCTTGTGATTGTGATCAAGACCGTTTTCGACATCAGAGAGATGAATGTGGTGATGCTTGCCCTTACCTTTGCGTTCTTTTTCGGCACTTTTAAATCCATCGCAAGACAGATTCTTTTCACCGGCCATGTCAACAGCAACAAAGTCATTGGCTCGGTCGCGCTTTTCTTGCTGCTTGGTCTGATGTGGGCGATTGCCTACCTCATTCTGCTTGAGTTTTCGCCTGAAGCCTTTACCGGTATGGAAGCGATTTCTTGGGGGCAGAACTTCTCCAATGCAGCGTATTTCAGTTTCGTTACCTTAACCACGCTCGGTTATGGCGACATTAGTCCTCTAACACCACTGGCTCAAGTCGTGGTGTATTTAGAGGCCATCACAGGTGTTTTTTATATGGCGATTGTTGTTTCAAGTCTCGTCAGTTCTAACATTGATCATCAGGTAAACAAAAATGGATAAACAATCGGTAAAAATCGACAGTAAGCTTTTCATCAGTAATATGGTGGAATCGGCAATACGCATTGGCTTGATCTTTGTCTTGCTGATGTTTACGTACGACATCATCAAACCCTTCATCCTTCCGGTTATTTGGGGCGCTATTATAGCCGTCGCTTTAATGCCGCTTACCCAAAAATTGCAGCGTGTATATGGTGGTCGCAGAGGTCTGGCAGCCACAACCATTGCTTTACTTGGTATTGCCCTCCTTGTCACGCCACTTGTTATGGTATCAGGCTCCATTGTGGATGGTGCAACGCACGCGCTTGAAGTACTACAAAATGGACAAGTGAAAATACCAGGGCCAAAACCTTCCGTAGCGGATTGGCCTATCGTGGGTGATAAGCTCTACGAAGTGTGGACCCTATTCGCTACTAATCTTGAGCAAGCGATTCAAACCTTTATGCCACAAATAAAGGCAGGACTCACATCTTTACTGGGTACACTTGGGGGCGTATTGGGAAGTTTACTGCTTTCAATCTTGTCACTTGCGATTGCAGCAGGTTTCATGACGTACTCTGAATCTGCAGCATCAGGCCTAAGAACCATCGCGATTCGAACCGCTGGTGAAAACGCAAAAAGCTGGACCACGCTTATCGCTGCGACAATTAAAAGCGTACTGCTTGGCGTAGTCGGTGTAGCGGCGATTCAAGCACTGTTGATCGGTGCTGGTTTCTTCGTATTTGGCGTTCCCGCAGCAGGTTTACTCACACTGCTTCTAATGATCTTGTGTATCGCTCAGCTCCCGGCGTTGCTCGCTGTGCTACCTGTGATTGGCTTCATGTACATGACCCAAGACACCTCAACAGCAACCATGTTTACTGTTTGGGTCGTAGTTGCTGCTCTTTCTGAAAACCTGTTCAAACCAATGTTAATGGGACGTGGCGTCGACGTGCCAATGCCTGTGATTCTGCTCGGTGCCATCGGTGGTATGCTTTTCTACGGCATCGTTGGTCTGTTCTTAGGTGCCGTTATCCTAGCAATTTGGTATGAGTTATTTGTTTGGTGGTTGAGCATTGAGAAAGCACAACAGCAAGAAGAAATGGCAGAACAACAAGACGCTTCTGATGACCAATCAGAACCTGGACACGGTGCTGGCATTTAATAAATCAATAAGTTAGAAAGAAATTTAATCCATAACTTATGATATCAAACCGCTGCATTTCAGCGGTTTGATTCTATTTGGATCACAGTTTCGTCGTAATAAATGCGATAAAAATGACGTTCTTGTTAAATTTTCATACTTATTACACTTGGGAGTTGCAATCGGGCAATGAACGATGCACTCTCGATGACCACCAATTTGCTTAGGATAAAAACAATGAAATTGATCAAGCCTTTAACTTGTGCGCTTGCTCTCGCAATGAGTGGCATGGCATTCGCAGATGTAACCGTGAGTGTTCCTGACAACGTTTCAGTATTAGCGGCTAACGGTGAAAAAGCAGATCTTTCGGGTGGTTTTTTCGCCTCTGAAAGAACACTGACGTTACCTGATGGCCTTAACCAAGTCGTATTTCGTTTCGCCCCTTACTTCAACCAAGGTAATGACCGTTTAAGTGTTGAAAGCGATGTTATCGTTACACGATTTGACGCGACCAATGCCGAACTCACTCTACAAATGCCAGAATACCGCAACCTACGTGATGCGGAAGAGAAGATCAAAGACTTAGATTGGAAACTGGTTGATGATTCTGGCAACGCAATCGCGGTTGACCAAGACAAGTTGCTCAAACCGGGTATGCAAATCGGTCGTGATTACGTACGTGAAATCGAAGATTATAACCAAGCTGGCGGTGCAGCAGCCGTGGCTTTTGCTGGCGCAGCAACCATGCAGCCAGTCACGCTTCCTGCAAAGGTTCCTGCGGATATGAAGCAAGTGAGAGCAACTGCGGTTAAAGCGGATTCGACAGCTGAAGAGATGCTGCACTTCTGGTACCAAAAAGCAGACGCAGAAACCAAAGCTCGCTTTAAGAAATATGTTAATCAACAGTAAATCTGGTTAACTTTATCGATATTAAAAAAGCCACTTCACGTGGCTTTTTTGATCAAAAATTAGGAAGCTTGGACAACTTTAGTATTGGCGATCAAGTCATGCAACAATCGTCGCTCCGGATGAAAGAACAACAATGCCAAATTTACCAACGGGATCCCCGGAATGAGCATCTCCAGCAAGTAGCTAATAACAAGCCTTAACCCTGCTGTAACTTTCGTTGCCTTACTATCATTTTTCATTACAACTTTAATACCAATCATGCGCATACCAATGGTTTGCCCATGACTCAATGCATTCCAGTTGATCATTAAAACCGTTGGTAAAGAAAGCAAGTAAAACGCCTGAGTTTCACGAACAAGCGTGAGGTTATCTGCTAAAGAGAGCTGAAAGTCGTTAAGAAAAGAGTTAATACTCAATGCAATTATTAACACGACCACCATCGTAAAGAGCAGGTCGATAAAACCAGCAATGATTCTCTGTTGCTTGCTCGCGATAAAAGCATACATGGACTTCAGTCACCTCAATGTAATTGGTTAAGCGAGAATGACTGAGTGTACAGACGCGCAATGGTGAGCGCAGTTTAGGTATTGCCAACATAATATTCAACTAAGAACATACTAAATCGCGGTCGTATCTCAAAAGTAATCATTACATCTTGAGCATAACCGTATCAATTTAACAAAACGCTACCAGTAACGTTCGTAAATGATATTTCCCCCAGTTTGATGGCGATACTTTTCCAAGCCTAGCTCTTGTAAAACGGGCACGGTATCTTTGATCATTTGTGGATTCCCACACATCATGACAAAGCTACGCTGAGCTGAGAATGGCGCATCAGCGGCGTTGGACAGTAAACCCGATTCGATGAGTTCAGGAATTCGGCCTTGTAATTTACCATCAACCACTTCCCTGCTGACTATCGGTATATACTTTAATCTGCCTTCATATCGTTGCTGAAGCTGTTCAATTAGGTATTTATAAACCAGATCTTTTTCGAAACGAACGGCATGAACCAGCATAATGCGCTCATTGTGAGGCGGTAAGTTTATATCATCCAGCAGCGACAAAAACGGTCCAATCCCCGTACCTGTAGATAGCAGCCACAGGTCATGAGCCTGTTTAGGAATAGAATCATGGATTAAATCGCCATGTGCGGTGGTACCGACATAAATGCTATCACCAGATTTAAGCTTTTGGAGCCGTGGAGAAAGTTGTCCTTGAGGGTCGGCTACTATTAGAAACTCCAACCAATCGAATTGCTCGCTTGGCGCATTAACCACAGAGTAAGCGCGGCTGATCGGCTTACCTTCATCATCAAGCAAAGCAAGCTTGGTGAATTGGCCAGCTTTAAAGGAAAGAGGCGCGCCAGATATTCTCAAACTGAACAGCTCACCTGTCCAATCGATGCGTTTCTCAACTCTTGCGAGGTTGAAACCTTTGAGTTCAATCATGAGACACCTCCTATCTGGTTACTCTTAGTTAAACTTACGCCTTCAACTCGATTATGTAAAGTTTCTGGTTTACATAATCAAACCACTATTTCATTTCACATTTTAAAAACAATTTTATTACATATTAAATGATTACATCTAGAATAAATGCTCAAAGTGATAAGTCGCGTCGCAATTTGTGGCAAAGCAGATGAAAAAGGAGCAATAGAAATGGACACACTGTTAAAGGACTTTCCCGTTATCACAGAGATAAAAGTCGCATGGGGTGAAATGGATGCTCTGCAACACGTTAATAACGTGGTCTATTTTCGCTACTTCGAGACCGCACGTTTAGATTACTTCAACAAAATTAACCTGCTGGTCGACCTGCAGACCTCGCAAATTGGGCCAGTACTGAGCGAGACTCAATGCCGCTACAAATTGCCTGTTACTTACCCAGACACGCTATTAGTCGGTTCTCGCGTAATCGACATGCAAGAAGATCGCATCACGATGGAGTACCAAGTGCTGAGTAAGAAGTGGGGTAAAATTGTGACCATCGCGACCGCCACTGGTGTGATGTTTGATTTTAAGAACAACGTAAAAGCGGCGATTCCAGACCACGTTCGCCAGTCGATTTTAGATTTGGAAGGAACTGTGGGTAGCACGCATCATTTAGAGTAGCAAGAAATGAGAGATTAAAGGCGAGGTTCCCGACAGCGATTCTTCATCGCTGTCGGGAATAACGTATGGCTAATCTTCCAACCTACGCGATAAGAGAACTAGCGTCATTCTAGCGAGCCAAGGCGAGACTAAGAATCTACTTACCGCTGCTGTAGGCCCATAGAGCTATGAATAGACTCAATACAAGCCTGAGGGTAGATTCTGAATCACGCTTTAAACGTAACAGCAGAGCGACTCTTCTAGCCTACGCGATAAGAAAAGCTACGTCATTCTAGCGAGCCATAGCGAGACTAAGAATCTACTTGCCGCTTGCTGCAGACTATAGAGCGGTTAGCAGAATGTCTCGATGTACAGCGCTTCGACTTTGTCTCTTGCCCATTGCGTTTTACGCAAAAACTTCAGAGAAGATTTGATCGACGGATCTTTCTTAAAACAGTTCACTCGAATGCGCTCATACAGGCCATTCCAACCAAAGTGTTCAACTAGTCGGGTGACGATTTTTTCTAAACTCAACCCATGCAGAGGGTTATTCGGCTGTTCGTTGCTCATGTTGTTGATCCAGTAACGATGTAAGTGGCGGGCTAATCTAACTCAAAGTGACCACTTAACCTAATGTTTTCACCTTCAAAGGCGTTTAGCTTGAATTACTTTGCTCATCTCCCCTATAGTAGCTCAAACTTCACAAACATCCTTTTCACGATGAAAGCCCTCAACGACCTCAATATTTTTGTCGAAACCGCGCGCCAAGGCAGCTTTTCAAAAGCCGCTAACAGCATGGACATGACACCTGCCGCCATTAGTGCGTCGATTAAGCGTCTTGAAGGGCAAATCGGTTTCCCACTGTTTGTGCGTTCCACCCGAAGCCTGCGTTTAACCTCAGAGGGCGAACTGTTTTTAGACAAAACCACGCAAGCATTGGCTACATTGCAAGAGGGGTTGGATCAGATCTCAAGTGCGCGTGGCGAGTTATCTGGTCAACTGCACATTACTGCGCCCTCCGATTTTGGTCGCAATATGTTGCTCGATTGGGTGGATGAGTTCATCGATCTCTACCCAAATGTTTCCATAAAACTAGAGCTGTCCGATAGCTTGACGGATATGTACACCAAGCCTGTCGATATTGCGATTCGCTACGGCGAGCCGGCCGACTCCAATCTGGTCGTGTTGGCATTGTGTGGGGCAAACGAGCGGATCTTATGTGCATCGCCAGAGTACGTAGCCACACATCCAGAACTCACCTCTCCTGCCGATTTAACGCAACACAATTGCTTGTGCTACATGGTCGCGGATTCGGTCTACAACAAATGGACGCTCACGCGTGGCAGCGAGAAAGAACAAATCGTGGTCAGCGGTAACTTGTTGAGCAACGATAGTGACTTGCCACACCGGTTAGCGATCAAAGGCAAAGGCATTGCGAATAAATCATTGATGGACATCAGCCGAGACTTAATCGAGGGAAGATTGGTGCGAGTGTTACCAGAGTGGGATTGCGGCCCAGTGCCGCTCTACATGGTATGTGCCGATCGTCGATTATTGACGCCAACGATTCGGACTTTCCGCGACTTTATCCAACAAAAATGCTGCCAGCAACGCGCCAACGTGCTGGCAACCTTCTGTCATTAGGCGATAAATCGAAGAGGACGAATCTGGGTATATTCAACCCAATCGTTCTCTTCCAATGTTTCAAGAAACGTCGCCATATGCGGGCTTTGCAAATGCTTATCCAAGGCCTCTTGCGATGCCCAGATTTCTTGGAACATAAATAGGCCATCAACTTTTTCGTCGAGATACAACTCGTATTGGCAACAGCCTTCTTCTTTGCGAGTTGGCTCTAGTAAACCAGCAAGCAAATTCACCACCTGATCCTTACTGTCTGGATAGGCTTTCACTTCTGCGACTAAGTGGATCATCGTTTTATCACTCTTTTCCGATTTATATATTGATTACAAGGTTCTACGTCACCTGCAAGTAAGCTCGAATTAGATCTCGGTGAATACGGTTTCTGCGTCCCAGCGAGACTTTGGCGTTTTCGCGTTGAAGTCATCTTCCGCGTGGTAGCCAAGCGGCACGATTACAACGCTGGTGTAACCTTTTTCACGCAAGCCAAATTCTTCATCCAGCACTTTGGGATCAAACCCTTCAATTGGCACTGCATCGATTTCTAACGTCGAAGCACCCAACAGCAACGTACCCACGTTGAGGTAAACTTGTTTCTCCATCCAATGGTTTGCATCTTTCAGATCAAAACGGTGCATGTTCACAAAGTAGCTACGACCACCGCGTACAGCCGCTTTCGCTTCTTCAGTTGGGAATCGACCATCTTTTTCTTCTTGCACCATTAGCGCTTCAATGTAGTCGTTATCAATGCCTGTTTTCGCACAAAACACCAATACGTGAGAAGCGTTGAGAATCTTCGCTGCGTTAAATGCGTAGTTCTCTTGCGCCGCTTTAGCGATGCGCTGTTTGCCTTCTTCTGTGCTTGCCAGAATGAAATGCCAAGGTTGAGAGTTCACACTCGATGGACTAAAACGAATCAGCTCTTTAACTGCATCGATTTTTTCTTGAGATAGCTTGCGCGTTGGGTCAAACACTTTCGTTGAGTAACGAGATTTTGCAGCTTGTACGATATCCATGAGGCTCTCCAATTAATGAGTTTAAGCTGAGTAACAGCATAACCTCATGAGATAAAGGGAAAAACCGATTTCGATTAAAAACATTTTCAAAATAAATTTGAAAATAAAACGATAAGAAAGGCTTTGAGCGTTCTCACTGAACTTCTTCATCTTTTCGGCAATAATGCATGTTTGCTCGCAACCAAACTCAACTCATGCTGCCTCAAGATAACGTTATTACATCCTTTCTGTGCAAAAAGCTCGGTCACAATCACCTTCGAATTGCCGGCGAATATTGGCACATTGAGAAGTTGGTGGCCTTGCAATGCATGATGTTGAAAGAAGCGCCTAACCTCCAAGAAGGGCTGCTTTGGTGGAGTAAAAGTGTCTCATTATTCGACCGCCGTTTGTACGTCACATTGCAACATGGTGATGCCCAAATCCATCTGCAAGTCGAATGTAGAACGGGCGATATGCCAAATTGGGCGGAGTCGGTGCTTGGCTTGCTCAAAATGCAGTTGGAAATGCTTGAGTTAAGCGAATCAATACAGGTACAAGTTCACGCCAACAATCCACTCGCGGCCAATATTTTTCTAGAGGAAACGCGAGATTCTAAAACGAGTTCAAGCGTGTTTGACTTGGTGAAACATGTTTATTTGCTGCTTTCTCACCAGCCAATTGAGCAACCAGAATTACTGAGTGTTTTGAACGCCTTGTTCATCAAAAACAGCAATTACGCACTCAAGTTAGAGCAAGCGGCAAGGCAACTGGGCGTCTCCAAACGCACCTTGCAACGTCGACTGCAAGAGAAGCAAATGAGCTACTCTCAATGCGTTGATTTCGCTAAAAGAAAGCAAGCACTCACTTTGCTTGCCGACACCCAACTCACAACGCAGCAAATCGCCTATCAACTTGGTTATGAAGAACCTTCGAACTTTCACCGCACTTTTCGTCGTTGGTATCCGTTTTCACCCATGCAATATCGCCAACAATGTTTGGATAACCGAACTCAACTAAATCAACAACCGATCCGCTTATACTACGCCAAAGCCAATACCTTCGACGATAACCACATCGACCAACCTGTTGGCAAAATCTGGATGGAAGTGGACAATATTGCGTTTGAAAAAGTGGTCTCGGTAGAATGCCGTGACCGTGATGGCGCATGGCGGCGCTACCCCGCCTTCTTCGAGCGTTTTTTAAGTCATGGCACCGAACTCTGGGCAACGACCGAACTTCCGGTAGCGCATCCCCTTACCTTTCGCCTGTGTTATGAAGTCGATGGGGAACGTTACATTGAGAATAACCACCAGCGTGATTATGTGGTTTCTAAGGGGCTTTTAATTGGCGCAACGGAATACATTGTCCCGACTCGGCAGCTTATTAATATTGAGGCGCAATACACACTCTTTATCGAACTGGCATGCCGACTTGAAAACGTTTCGAGGATTGACTGTTACGTCGATGATGACCCCACACCTCACGCAATGCGCTTGACCCAACACTCGCTACATTATGCTTGTTGGGTGCTGCAATTATCGCTCACTCAAACTGCAAAGCAGTGCCGTTTCCGCCTTTATGATGAATCCGACAACGAGCTCGCGAAAGAGCATTACCCGATACAATATCCTATTGTGCAACCGCTCAATTAAAACTGTCGGTCAGATCAAAATCGTCTCTTCGTGACATCATATCACGTCTTTTTTGGCGTGAAATGACACTCTCAATTTCAAACCTTTGCTTTATCGTTTCTGCATTGCTGCATAACGGAGGCAAAGACCGTGTTTGAAACTCTACCTAACTCAATGAATAAAATAAAAATACTTCCTTTATCGATCGCTCTAGCTCTTTCTGGCTGTGGAAGCGACGAAACCGCACCAGTCGATACAGGCAGCCACGTGGCATCTCCTGATTGGCAAGATCAAATCATTTACTTCCTGATGATCGACCGTTTTAACGACGGCGACAGCGCTCTTAATGATCAAGGGCAAAACGAATTCGATCCGACTTCGGATAAAAAGTTCAGCGGCGGCGACCTCGTTGGCGTGAGTGATAAGTTAAGCTACATCGAAACTCTCGGTGCCACATCGATCTGGATTACTCCGCCAGTGGCAAACCAATGGTGGGATGCAGAACAAAACTATGGTGGCTACCACGGTTACTGGGCGCGTGACTTCCAAAAAGTGGATGAGCACTTTGGTGACATGGAAAGCTACCAAGCGTTAGCACGCGAAGTGCATGCGCGTAACATGTTCTTAATTCAGGACATCGTGACCAACCATGTAGGCAACTTCTTTACCTACGATGATCCTTACAGCTATGATCCAAGCCTACCTTGCCAAGGCTTCCGTTTGATTAAAAATGCACTACCCGCCGGGCAAGAACTGCCATACCCACTCAACATGAACGAGTGTAAAATAGACGGCACAGGCAGCTACCACTGGACGCCAACCATCACCGACCACAACGATCCGGTACAAGAAAAAACCTGGCAACTCTCTGATTTGGATGACCTTAATACGTCCGATCCCGAAGTGCGCGCTTACGTAAAAGAGAGCTACCGAAAATGGATTCGCGAAGTCGGCGTCGACGGATTCCGTATCGATACGGTGAAGTTTGTTGAACACGATTTCTGGAATGACTTCCTACACGCCGACGATGGTGTGATGACGCAAGCGGTTGATACCGGTCGTGACAACTTCCTCACTTTTGGTGAAGTATTCGAAACATCGACGCCTTACCACACCGAAGGCGAAGAGAAGATGTTGACTTACATCGGTGAAAGTGGCTCGCCGAAACAGCTAACCTCGGTACTGAACTTCCCATTGCAAGCGACCATGACGCGCGTATTTGCATCAGGGCAACCGACCGACTATTTGCGTTTCCGTCTTGAGAAAATGATGGAGATGTTCCCGAATCCATACATCATGCCGAACTTCATTGATAATCACGACATGCCGCGCTTTCTGTCGCAAGGTAGAGTGAATGACATGAAACAAGCACTGATCACCATGATGAGCGTTCCGGGTATTCCTGTGATTTACCAAGGTACAGAGCAAGCAATGTCAGCGGCGCGTGATGCGATGTTCGCCGGAGGGTATCGTGAAGATGGCAACTACGTAGACTCATTCGACCAAAACAGCGATATGTACTTGTTCATCCAAGAGCTTGCTAAGCTACGCACTGAAAACAAAGTCATGACACGTGGCGAAATAAAAGTGATTGGCAGCGATAAAGCGGGCGCGGGCGTCTTCGCCTTTACCCGAACGTTGGATAACGACGAAGTCTTGGTTGTGATGAATACATCCAACTCGCCGATGTTGATGAACCAACTCGATGTAGAACAAGTTGGCGGCACCGTCTTCCAACAACAAATCATGTCGAACTGGGCAGAAGCTCCACAACAGTTAATCGCAGATGAAAATGGTCACGTAACCCTTGAGTTGCCAGCCAAGTCAGCAGTGATTTACTCAAAAACAAGCAGCAATCAATCTGTAGATACCCCAGACCTCAACATCCAATTGGCGCAAGATTGGGAAGGACAAACCATCACTGGTGATATTGTTATCGCGGGTAGTGCGAACGCCAACGAGAAGTTGAACCTTGTCGTCGATGGTAACTTGGAAACAGCACAAACCATTACTGTAGGCGCTGATGGTCAGTTTAGCGTCACGCTGTCGACTCGTCACTTTGCAATTGGCGAACAGCAACACCGCTTCGCGATTTACTCCACCGAGAAAAAAGCAGGCATCGAGGACGTGAATTTTGTCTCTAACCTAAGCTGGTCAAACACACCGGATGACACCATTGATGATGCAGGCGATGCACAAGACGGCATGGGCGGCCCTAATGGTAACTACTCGCTACCAACTGATCCAACGTTCGACAAAGACAACAGCCAACTCGCAATCAATAAAGCAGAAGTGTTTACCGTTGGCAGTAACGTACGTTTGACCTTCACTATGGACAAAATCACCGACACTTGGTTACCACCAAACGGCTTCGACCACGTAGGTTTCACCATCTTCATTGATTTACCTGAAGAAGCCGCAACCAACTTGTCTGAGCTACCGAAGATCAACGCTTCTATGCCAAGCGGAACCTGGAGTCGCAATGCGGTTGTTTTTGGCTGGCAAAGCTCTATTTACAACACCAAAGGAGCAAATGCGACGACATGGGGAGAAGCCGTAACGCCAGCACCAACAGTGACAGTAGACAAAGCCAACAACACCATTTCAATGGACTTTGCTAGCGATGCACTAGGCCGCCCAGATTCGCTCGATGGTATCCGTTTCTATGTGACGACTTGGGACTTAGACGGTCTTTCAGCAACTTACCGTCCGCTAGAGCAAGACAAAGGCCCTTGGAACTTCTCCGGTGGCGCATCGGATGAAAGTAAGATTTGGGACGATTTACCAATCATCACCTTGTCGGAATAAACCGTTAAAAAAGACACCGCCCAGCGTTTAGCTGGGCGGCCATCAACAAAAGAATGCAGAAAGACACTTCTGCTCGTTTTTATTCTAGTTAAAGAACGATTTCACCCACAGCACCAGACTGTCCCAAAGCTGACCGAACCACGAGCCCTCTTCTACCGCTTGGCTGCTGACCAAGGGATAACTCGCCACGGTACTGTCATCGCTTTTCCAAACGACCTTACCAATCTCATCTCCTTGCGCGATCGGCGCAATCAACGGTTCATTTAACACCACACTCTTATCAAGCCCAGCCGTCATTGAACGAGGTAGAGTGAGATAGGCATCTTTAGCGAAGATCGCTTCAACTTGATTAGCATTTCCCTTCCAAACGCGAACTTTAGACTCAACTTCTCCCTGTTTAGCAACTTGCTTGGTGTCATAAAAGCGAAAACCATAGCTGAGTAGATTCTTCGATTGGCTGATCCGAGCCTGTTTACTTGGCGTGCCCATCACCACCGAAATAAGGCGCATTCTTCCTTCTTTGGCCGAGCTCACCAAGCTGTATCCGGCATTGCTGGTGTAGCCGGTTTTGCCCCCGTCGACATCAATGGAATTGTCCCACAACAACTTATTGCGGTTGTACTGCGTAATGTCGTTCCACTTGAAGACTTTCTCGCTGTATAGCGCGTACACATCAGGAACATCGCTGATGATCGACTGCATGAGTTTTGCCATATCGGTTGGTGAGGTTTGGATGCCATCACTATCAAGACCATGAGAGTTCACAAAATAGGTGTCTTGAAGTCCTAATTTCTCCGCCCAACCATTCATCAAGGCGACAAAGCCGCGTTCACTACCTGCAACGTGCTCAGCCAGTGCAACGCACGCGTCATTTCCTGATTGGATGATCACGCCGCGCATTAAGTTCGCAACACTAATTTCATCTTTCGGTTTGATGAACATTTTAGAAGAACCGGGAAACTTGGCCGACCACGCGTTTTCGCTCACGGTGACAACATCATCCCAATTCAAACGCCCCGCTTTGATTTCTTGTCCAACTACATAAGCGGTCATCAACTTGGTTAAACTCGCCGGAGCAAGGCCTGCTCGCCCGTTATGCTCGGCAATAATGGCACCGGATTGAAAGTCCATTAATACGTAGCCTTTTGCCTGTAACTGAGGTGGGTTAGGCGTAACAACGGCAAAAGTAGGTACGCTTATTAAACAAGTCACAATTGTCCATCGAGCCAGTGACACTTTCATCCGACTTCCTCCATGCTCTTACTTTGTCGCAACTCTATTGAGCATAGCTCACTCAATCAGTTGCACCAGTCGCTAATCGTTTCATTTTCTTGAACTTACATTGATTTGACCAAGGTATAGAACTGAAGAGGCAATTGGGAAATAGCATTGGTTCTTCGCGCCATTCGCAGTAAAGTAGCGCTACCCCTCAATAAGGAAATAAAGATAACAATGAACGCTCAATCATTTATCGACGCAGGATTGCATTACACTCCCCACAGTTTTACCGTTCCTCTGGATTACCAAGACGCGAGCAAAGGCACCATTGAAGTCTTCGCCCGTTCGGTTTGCCTAGTTGGCGATGAAGAATCGACCAAACCTTGGTTGGTTTACTTTCAGGGCGGGCCTGGCTTTCCTTCTCCACGTCAAAACGGCAATAACGGCTGGGTAAAACGCGCCCTGCAAGAGTACCGAGTTTTACTTCTCGACCAGCGCGGTACGGGCAACAGCAGCGTAATTAATCACCAGACGCTTGCTCACCTCACGCCAGAGCAACAAGCAGACTACTTGAGCCACTTCCGAGCGGATAACATCGTGCGCGACGCGGAATACATTCGTGAGCAATTTGGCGTCGAAAAATGGGCGATCTTAGGTCAAAGCTTTGGTGGGTTTTGCTCCCTCACCTATTTGTCTTTGTTCCCAGATAGCTTGCTACAAAGCTACATCACAGGTGGCGTGCCATCAGTCTCACGTCATGCCGACGATGTGTATGAAGCCACTTTCAAACGCACCATGGAGAAAAACCAAGCGTTCTTCCAACAATTTCCAAGTGCGCAACAACTTTGCCAAAACATTGCGAATCACTTGCTGGAAAATGAAGAGTACCTACCAAATGGTCAACGCTTCACGGTGGAGCAATTTCAACAAATCGGCATCAACTTTGGTGTGAGTGATACTTTCTTACCAACTTACTATTGGCTAGAAAGCGCGTTGATTGAAGTGAACGGCAAACCACAACTTCGTTATGAGTTCTTAAACGATATGTTGGCGCAGCAAAACTTCCAAACCAACCCGATCTACGCCATTTTGCATGAATCGATTTACTGTCAAAGCTTCGCGTCGAATTGGAGTGCGCACCGCGTTCGCCAAACCCGATCAGAGTTTAATTATGAATCTGGCAAGCCATTTTACTTTACGGGGGAAATGGTCTTCCCATGGATGTTCGACCAATACGTTAACCTCAAGCCACTAAAAGACGCCGCAGAAATATTGGCCGCGAAAGAAGATTGGGCTGCGCTGTACGATCAAACACAATTGGCTCAAAATAAAGTGCCTGTCAGTTGCGCCGTTTACGCCGATGATATGTTTGTTGAAATGGATATCAGCCGAGAGACGCTCGCGTTAATCCCAAATTCAAAAGCGTGGATCACCAACGAGTACGAGCACAACGGTTTGCGTGCCGACGGTGAACGTATTCTCGACAGGCTCATAGCCATGGGCAAACAGACCGCAGCTACGTTGAAATAAGCACGGCAGACGTTAGAAAAACGCCTTTTCAGTATTTGGTGAAAAGGCGTTTATAGCAGTTTATGAACAATGGCGATCAGTCATTCACTCTTTGTCCCTAAACCTTTATCCCTCACCACCTCATGTATAAAACTGCGACATGTCCTTTCCTTGTCAATGACTCCGGTGATTATTTGGTGCTTCTTGCGCCTAACTTTTTTGAAGGGCCTAAAACAGAATAACAGCATAAATTTAAACCAAAAGTATCGGCCCCAACCTACCTAACCCACTATAATTAATGCTTATAATTTGAACACATAGCGGCTTCACCTGCGGACATGCTCCCCCTATCAAAGACCGCCAGGCCCCGCCTACTCATAATATCCGTATAATTTGTCCGTATTTCCGACTGGTTTAGTCAGGTATACTTCGTGCCGCTAAAATTTTAAGGTCGTTGACCACCTGTATTTTTAAAGGAAACCTCATGAGTCAGTATGTAGTTTGTGCGCTGTACAAGTTTGTTGAGCTGAATAACTATCAAGAGCTACGCGAGCCATTATTTGCGTTGATGGAAAAACACCATATTCGCGGAACATTACTACTGGCAAGTGAAGGTATCAACGGTACTGTTGCATCTGATCGTGCAGGTATTGATACGCTACTGGAGTGGCTAAACAACGAACCTCGTTTGACTGGCACCGTATACAAAGAGTCGTATTCTGAGACCCAGCCATTCAATCGCACCAAAGTGAAACTGAAAAAAGAGATCGTAACATTAGGTGTTGAAGGTATAGACCCTCGCCACGTAGTGGGTACTTACGTGAAACCTCAAGAGTGGAACGATCTTATTGCTGATCCTGAAGTGTTTGTTGTCGATACACGTAATGATTACGAAATCGAGATCGGGACATTCAAAGGCGCTGTAAACCCAAATACTGAAACCTTTCGTGAATTCCCAGACTATGTAAAAGAAAACATGGACCCGGCAAAACACAAGAAAGTTGCGATGTTCTGTACCGGTGGTATCCGCTGCGAAAAATCAACGGCTTACATGAAAGAACAGGGCTTTGATGAGGTCTACCACCTAGAAGGCGGCATTCTTAAATATCTTGAAGAAGTTCCTCAAGAAGAGAGCATGTGGGAAGGCGATTGTTACGTATTTGACGGTCGTGTTGCAGTGAACCACCAGCTAGAAAAAGCAGATTACGATTTATGTAACGCTTGTCGTCTACCGATCACTGAAGAAGACAAACAGTCAGAATTGTTCGAGCAAGGCGTGAGCTGTCCAAAATGTCACGGCACACACTCAGAAGAACAAATTGCTCGATTCCGCGAGCGTGAAAAACAAGTTGTTCTTGCAGAGCAGCGAGGCGAGCAGCATGTTGGTGGTGAAAGTGCCAAGCAAAGAGAAGCCCGACGTGCCGCTAAGTACGCGCAAAAAGAAGCGCAGCGTAAACAAGACTAAGCCCAACTCTCCTTATATTTAGCGAGCTGCCGTAAGGTGGCTCGCTTTTACTACGCACCAATACTCTTTCAATACAATTTTGTATCCCTCACCAATACCTCTAGTTGATTGTCTCTTTTGCCTTCGGGTAGCCCCACCATTTCATCATAAGCACTTTGATGCACTAGAACCTGCTTATTTGCTTTGATATTCCTGCACTTCTTTTGCATCTCGATCAGGGAATGAGCCCTCAAAAAGATACCGTTGTCATCAGTGATAAATTGCGCTTCTCCATCAATCACGACAGATGCCTGGTACAATGCGAGATCAAGCGAATGAATGACCAATTTGTCTACATAGAAGTATTTTTGTAACTTACTCAATGGTATTGCCATGTGTCACCTCCCTGAAAGTTACCTCTACGTTTTGTAGAATAAAACCGATCATTGGATGAGATTTCTTCGGTTTACTTGCGTACAACATCGGAAACAAAGAGGATTCCGATGCAAACAATCAATGTCGTGTGGTTAAAGCGAGATTTAAGGCTGACTGACCATCAACCACTAACTCAAGCATTATCAACAAAGCACCCAACTGTGCTTTTGTATATTGTTGAACCATTGCTATTGAACAACCCACACTATTCTGAGCGCCACTGGCGATTTGTTTGGCAATCACTGCAAGACATGGATGAAACGCTCAAAGCGTATGGGCATCGAATCACGGTGCTGTTTGACGATGCCTTAGCATGTTTCCAATCAATTCAAGCGCAATATCAAATCAACGCTGTTTTTTCTCACCAAGAAATAGGACTCAACTGCACCTTTGAACGAGACCGACAAGTTGCCGCTTGGCTGTATGAGCATAACATCGACTGGTTTGAATTCGAACACGGTGCTGTAATCAGAGGTGCAATAAACCGGCAAGGTTGGGACAAACATTGGGACTCTGTCATGAGAGCCTCAATAAGCCCTATTGAGCTCCAAACCGACTTATTGCATTCATTGGATGCAGAAGCTCTCGGCTGTTCGTTTTCGCCACCATCATCCTGGCTATCAAAATGCAAAGGAATGCAAACGGGAGGAAGCCGGCTCGCTTGGAAAACACTAGAGGACTTTTTCCATCGTCGAGGTCGTGATTACTATCGAAGCATTTCTAGTCCCACAGCCTCACGCACAGCCTGTACTCGACTTTCTCCATATCTCGCTTGGGGTAACATATCCTTGCGTGAAGTGTATCAATACCTTTTGAAACACTGGCAAGTCGCTGGGTTTCGTCGCAGCTTAATTGCATTGTCTTCACGGCTTCATTGGCACTGTCACTTCATCCAAAAATTCGAATCGGAATACGACATGGAGTTTTACTGCGTTAATCGGGCTTACGAACCATTGATTAAACAAAGTAGTACTTTCGATGAAGAAAAGTTAGCAGCATGGAAATCCGGGCATACTGGCGTACCTTTGATTGATGCCTGCATGCGCTGTTTGCACCACACTGGTTACATTAACTTTCGCATGCGTGCCATGCTGGTTAGCTTTCTTACTCACCACATGAACATGGATTGGCGAGTAGGTGTAACGCATTTAGCGCAACTGTTTCTCGACTTTGAGCCTGGAATTCATTACCCACAATTCCAAATGCAAGCAGGAGTAACCGGGACTAACACAATCCGTATTTATAATCCGATCAAGCAAGCCCAAGAACATGATCCTAACGGTACGTTCATCTACAAGTGGGTGCCTGAGTTACAAATGGTTCCTCCCCCTCTTTTATTCGAGCCCTGGACAATGACCCAGATGGAAGCTGTCATGTATCAGTTGCAGCCAGATAGCCGTTACCTTGCACCTATTATCGCACCAGACAACACAGCTAAGGCAGCAAGAGAGCGCTTATGGGCGTGGCGGAAACGAGCCGATGTGAAACAAGAAGGCAGACGAATTCTTGCGCGACATGTTAGGCCCTCAAAAGAAAGTAGGACGCGATGATCATCTTTCAATCACGATGCGTACAAATGCAAACACACTCAAGGGAACCCGCTGTACCCTCAACTAGTAAGGAACACACTATGTTCAAACGTATCTTAGTTATCGCGGCGACACTGATGGCGACATTATCTTTTATGCTTCCCGTCAAGGCTCATGAGCATGGCATGATGAAAGCCGATATTGTCGACGTTGCCGCTGACGACGGCTCTTTCAATACGCTTGTTGCTGCGGTGAAAGCAGCGGGCTTGGTTGACACTCTCAAAGGGGAAGGCCCATTTACTGTTTTTGCACCAACGGATGACGCTTTTGCAAAACTGCCAGACGGCACAGTCGACATGCTCTTAATGCCGGAAAACAAAGACAAGTTAGTATCTGTTTTGACTTATCACGTCGTCCCGGGGAAAGTGATGGCTGCCGATGTTGTTAAGCTAGACAAAGCGACTACGGTTCAGGGGCAAGATGTGATGATTAAAACCATGGGGGATAAAGTCATGGTTAACGATGCAAATGTCATTGCAACCGATGTGAAAGCTAAAAACGGTGTCATTCACGTGATTGATACTGTCATCATGCCGAAATAACACCATTCAAAGGGCGGTACACTCCGCCCTTTAGACAGAACTTCTTCCACCCTTAGCACGATTCCTCTCCACTTATCCCCAACAAACCTCCACACATTCACCATGACTATAAAAAAGATAAAAACAAAATTAAAATCAATACCTTGCAAGACGACACTGCACAATATTGACGAGGTTAAGATATCGTTATCTTTCAATTTGAGAACAGGATTCCATGTCAGTGACGTTTACTTTTCCACATGTAAATTCTTAAGCTAAATTTTGGCTGCTCAATCACATTTCGGCAAACCATTCGAAAGGGTGGGACGCAAAGCTTCCGGTCTGTCAGCATTTAAAAATCTAAAAGAATGCTCATGATAGCGGGGTTACCATGACGCAGTGTTACAGAAGTCCAATTTCTGTAGCGTTGCTTTATGCTCAGCATGCGCCGGGGTGTGACACTAGTTTGTCAGCCATAACAGAGGACATGTGATGAAATCATTTCCAACCAAATCCGTACTCGCGTTAGCACTTGCAAGCATTAGCTCAGGTACTGCGGCTCACGGTTATGTATCAGAAACCAATGGTGGTGTCGCTGCAAGTCGCTCGGCACTATGTAAGTATCCAACGCCAGATACTAACGAAAAAAATAATAACTGCGGTGCGATTCAATATGAACCGCAAAGCGTTGAAGGCCCTGATGGCTTTCCCGAAACAGGGCCTCGCGATGGTAAAATAGCGAGTGCCGAAACCGCTTTAGCAGCTGCCCTTGATGAGCAAACTGCCGACCGTTGGGTAAAACGCCCTATTCAAGCAGGTACACAAACTTTTGAATGGACATTTACCGCTAACCACGTGACGCGCGACTGGAAATATTACATCACCAAGCCTGATTGGAACCCAAACGCTTCACTATCACGAGACTCTTTTGATTTAACTCCTTTCTGTGTCGTCGACGGCAATATGGTTCAACCCCCGAAACAGGTAAGCCATCAATGTAATGTGCCTACTCGCGAGGGATACCATGTCATCCTGGCAGTATGGGATGTTGGCGACACTGCAGCCTCATTTTATAACGTGATCGATGTGAAATTTGATGGTGACAGTCCCGTAATTCCAGATTGGAAGCAAGGCGGTCAAATTATTCCTACAATGGATTTAAATATTGGGGATTCGGTTTATACGCGCGTATTTGATCAAGCAGGTGAAAACGTGGCGTATAGAACTGAACTAGAAATTACCGATGCAGCAATGGGCCAAGCGAAAAACTGGTCTTACGCACTCGCGACTAAGCTAAACCAAGAACAAGCAAAACTGCAAGCCGGGCAGTATGCAGAGGATAAATTCACTCCTGTTTATGGTACTAATCCGGTGTATCTGCAAGCAAATAGCGGCCTTGAGCGAGTAGAGATCGGTTATAACATTGAAACTCCTGTCCCAGAATACTCACTCACAGTAGATGGCTTAGCAGACGAGTATATCATTGAGTCAACACCGACAACGTTGGATCTGACACTAACTGCTGAAGGCGATTTAAATGCAGAACTCACCGTTTACAATCACCATCGCGAACCACTTGCAAGTTGGGCAAACGAAATGAAAGACGGCTCGGTAGAGGCGATATCGCTCGCTTTAAGTAAATCAGAGCCGGGTCACCATATGCTCGTGACACGTATTAAGGACAAAGATGGCAACTTGGTGGATCAGCAAACACTCGACTTTCACTTAAAAGAAGAGTCAGTTACTCCACCACCATCTGGTGAGTACGATTTTGTCTTCCCTGAAGGACTATCTAGCTACACTGCGGGCACAAAAGTGCTTGCCAGCGACGGGGGCATTTATCAATGTAAACCTTTCCCATACTCTGGTTACTGTATGCAGTGGAAAGAAAGCGCAAACCATTACGAGCCTGGAATAGGTTCACACTGGGAGATGGCTTGGGATAAAGTCAACTAAATCACCCTTCGAACGTTAAGTAAAAAGAGCCTCACTATGAGGCTCTTTTATAATCAAACGCAAAAATGACAATTTTCCCGGTCTAAACCATGAACACCAGATAAACTAGTGAGATGCGCTCGCCCCTCAATCAGCCCCATTTCATACCCTTCTAGTAAAACGGATTGTCGCATTGATAAGCGCTGAACATGAAAATTATCTGGTGGGGCAATTACCCTAACATGTGTTCCTGGTGGAGGGTTACGAATAAACTCTAATGATTGATTATAGTTATCTGCACGTCTTAACATCGCACCCGCCATTTTGGGGTGCTCCGCAAACAGTTTCTTCATCAGCCATGTGGTCTTAACTGGCTTTTTGGCATAATTCAGCGGGTGAGAGAGTACTACGGTTATGTCGCGAGCCCCTCGACGATAAGCCTCACGCACTGGTATAGAGTCAGCGACCCCACCATCGGTATAACAACCGCCAGAAAAACAAGGGGTATGCTTGTAGGCAATCGGTAATGCTGTTGTCGCTTCAATCGCATGGTGAAAATTATCACGTGTCACGCGATAGTAATCTGCCTGCCCTGTATCTACATTTGTTGTCGCTGCGAGAAAAGGAACGCCATTAAACAGTTTATTTTCATCGACGGGATACAAGCGATTAGATTCTTCAAACAACCACTTCACATCGATGAGGTCCCCACCTTTAACGAAGCGAGTCGGGTCAAAAAAGCGTTTACTTGTGGCCAGCTTAGTAATGACGTTAATACTGCGATGCGGGTAGTCGGTCAAATACCCAATCAAATTTGATGCACCAGCAGATACACCGATTGCAAAATCAAACGGTTTATAACTCTGCTCTAAAAACGCATCTAACACTCCGCTTGCGAAGACGCCTCGCATCGCGCCACCTTCTACTACAATTGCTTTTGTTGCCATATTTCCCCCATTCTCCTTGCCAAAAGAGTAATGAAATTCGTGCAATCACAACAATTGAATATTCTGATTATTGAAATAGGTGAAGTCTATTTATTTCTCTCTTAGAAAATGAAAACTAAAGTTCAAAAAATCCGTACCCGTTAGAAATGTAATTGCGGGCTTAACCAAGGTGGCAAGGTCTAAGAGAAATCTAGGAGAAAACCGTTTTATAGGCTTCGCCCGCGCCATCAATGAACATTTGAGTACCAATAACCGCTAGAATTAAGCCCATCATTTTAGTCACAACATTTAGAGCACTTGGTCCAACCGCTTTGACCAATTTGTCTCCAAATAAAAACAGTACATAGGTGATCACACAGAGGACAGCGAAAGAAACGATAGTAATAATGGTTTGATCGAAACCACCCGCTGTCGCAAAGTTCATCGCGGTAGCAATCGTTCCAGGCCCAGCTAATATTGGCATCGCCAGTGGAGACACTGCAATACTCAATGCCGCCCGTTGCTGAGCTGGTGAATACGCCTTCTCTTTGGTTTTCTGATGCGTCGAATCACCTTGAAGCATGTTAAAACCTATCAAAAACACCAAAATACCGCCTGTTATTCGCAATGCATAAAGCGTGATACCAAACAAATCAAAAATTAACTTACCGGCAATAGAAAATATCGCGATGATAATAAATGCAATAAAAACCGAGCGAAGCGCAATGGAACGGATGGTTTCTTTATCTTCATCAGCAGTTAAACTCAAAAAGATGGGAATATTGGCGATAGGGTTCATGATGGCAAAGAAGCCCATAAACACCGTAACTGTATGAACAATGAGTTCTTTCATATTTTCCACTGCATTTAAATTATTGATTCTAAAAACAGTATATACGCTCTCAAACAGAACGAGTGGTGTATTCTCGATTCGCCTTCACACTTATGCGCCAAGCATTGTTTTTCTTTTGAGATAGTTTACCGACTCATCAAATGTCGCTAAGGTGAGTCTTCAGCCTTTACACGTAACAGGGGATGTTAAGTCACCATGAACAGCACGATTCAAACAATTCTCAATCACCGCTCAATTCGAAAATTCACCTCACAACCGATTGAGAGCGAACAATTAGATGCCATTCTTCAAGCCGGCCTTGCGGCGTCCTCATCAAGCATGTTGCAAGTCGTTTCAATTATCCGCGTGACCGACAAAGAAAAACGTACGCTATTAGCTCAATATGCCGGAAATCAAGGGTACGTTGAAAGCGCGGCTGAGTTTTTGGTGTTTTGTATTGATTACCAGCGCCACGCCAGTATCAACCCAGATGTTCAAGCTAATTTTACCGAGTTAACGCTAATAGGCGCTGTAGACTCGGGCATCATGGCACAAAATTGCTTGCTTGCGGCGGAGTCGATGGGACTAGGAGGTGTGTATATTGGTGGTTTACGAAACAATGCCCAAAAAGTAGACGAATTATTAGGTTTACCTAAAAATACCGCCATTTTATTTGGTATGTGTCTTGGTCATCCAGATCAAGCCCCTGAAGTAAAACCTCGCCTACCTAAGCATGTCGTGGTGCATGAAAATCAGTATCAAGACCTAAGCTTGGATGATATTCAGACGTATGACCAAACTATGCAAAACTACTATGCAAACCGTTCGAGCAATCAAAAACAGAGTACTTGGTCACAAGAAGTCACCAGTAAACTGGCTGGCGAATCACGTCCGCACATCCTGCCTTACTTAAACAGAAAAGGGCTCACTAAAAGGTGATGACTACAATACGATAGGATCAAAAAAGGCCTCTGAAGAGGCCTTTAGAATTTATCAGCAAAAACTTGCTTAGTTACCGCCTGAACCGCCTGATGGTGGAGCAACCGGATCAACTGGCTTACCAGGCTTCGCATCTGGAACTGGTGGAACGGTAGGTTTGATTTGGTCTACAGGCTTACCTGCAGCAATGTCTTTTTCAACCTGCTCAACAACGTTCTTCGTATCTTCTTCAGAGATTTCTACGTAAATCACTTCTTCAGAATCCGCGCCTGCTTTAGGGTAATGCGGGTATTTCGCAATCACTTCTTCTGCCATTGATTTTGCAGCTACAGCCACGGCTTCAGGTGCAGCTGTTGGGTTCGCTTTAATGATATCAGACACGATATTTGCCGTAGCAACTAGCTTCGTAGCAAGTTCACTATTGCCGCCTTCACTTTGAAGGTTAGCAACTACAGACTCTGTATCACGAAGGATTTCGTCAACTGTTTTACCACTTGCATTGATATCGATACCTAAATTGGCAAATACTTTTTCAGCAGTATCTGATGAGTATACCTCTCCGTCATCTAGAGAGTTAGCTACCAACGTTGTAAATGGAGAACCTGTAACTAAAGAGTCAGCTTGGGCAAGACCTTTAGGAATCTTGTAATCAGACGTAATAGGTTTTCCGTTAGATGCATCTACACTCTTATCAGTATGCTTCAATGTGAAAGTACATTCACCTGGTGCACTCACTACGTCGATATGGCTAATGCGAGCTTTACCAACCATGCCTTCATAGTTTGTTGTTAGCTCATCAGCCTGACCTTTTAAGTCTCCACCACAGTCATAAGATACTTCCATGCCGATAACAGCTGGGTCATAAGCCTGTACTGAGTATGTTTTTACCTCAGGATCGCTGTCACTACCACAACCTGCTAGTAGAACAGCAGCCACACTTGCCGTTAAAAGTTTGATTTTCAAAATTAGCTCCAATATTTGTTGTTATATCCGACCGCAACACGAAGCATAACGGCAGTTGCATATAGTGTAAATAGGATGCATACAACTTTGGCATGAGTTTTTTCACATTACTGCCTGTTTGCTTGTGCAAAATCATGCATTCATCTCAATAACGCTAAATAGACACAATTTTGTCATGTATTCGTCAGTATTTTTTCGAGTAACTTGTTGCCTTTATTGCAACCAGATGGATAATAGTTGACTATTTTTTGTGGGTCGGATTTTCACACCTTCATTAATAAAACTAAGAGCTCTAAGTCGCTAGCAGCCATTTGGAGTGTTTATTACACAAATAATTCTGAATGGACTCGCTTTCTAAAGGCTTAAAACTGCAGTAAATCGTCAATATTGATGAAACTCAGTTCAATTAGAATGAATCAATTTCAGTCGGCAAACTTTCTTTCGGTAGTTATAAACCAATGAACACATTTAATAAATTTTTGGGGATATCAGTACTTCCAATCCTTCTTACAGGGTGTACTTTGCCTGGTAGCCACCTTTCGGTCAGTGACAAAACAGTCATGAGCACTGAATCGAGTGATATAGAGTCTCAGGTTACCGTTTATCCCTTAACTTTGGAGCGCGTAACGTCTTTAAATTCAGTGGACCCTTTTTCAAAACCAAACCCAGAGTTAGATATTGAAATCGCAAAATATGAATACGAAGTAGGACCTGGCGATATCCTAAATATCACTATTTGGGATCACCCAGAGCTAACGATCCCAGCGGGCTCATACCGAAGCTCAGCCGAAGCGGGTAACTGGGTGCATTCGGATGGCACGATCTTCTACCCTTACATAGGTGTCGTACATGTTGAAGGCAAAAACGTACGTCAGATTCGTGCAGACATTGCAAGCCGCCTTGCAAAATACATTGAGAGCCCACAGGTCGATGTAAGCGTTGCGGCATTTCGCTCTAAAAAGACTTATGTAACTGGCGAAGTTAACAAGCCAGGACAACAACCAATTACAAACATCCCCCTTACACTTCTAGATGCTGTGAATAGAGCTGGCGGACTGGCTGCCGAGGCTGATTGGCGTAATGCGACACTGACACGCAATGGCGTTGTTGAAAACGTCTCTTTGTATGCTCTGATGCAACAAGGCGATTTAACTCAAAACCGCCTTCTAAAGCCTGGTGATATTGTTCATATTCCTCGAAACGATGCGCAAAAAGTATTTGTTATGGGCGAGGTTAACGATCCGAAATTACTCAAAATTGATCGTAGCGGCATGAGCCTTACTGAGGCTCTTAGCAGCGTTGGTGGTATCAGTGAAATCTCCGCAGATGCTACCGGTGTGTTTGTCATCAGACGTTCAAAAGAAGAAGCTAAAATGGCGGACATTTATCAGCTAGATGTTTCTGACGCTTCTGCTTTGGTGATTGGTACTGAGTTTGATCTCAACCCTTACGACATAGTCTATGTGACGGCTGCACCTGTTAGTCGTTGGAATCGTGTGATTGCTCAGCTCGTTCCAACCATTTCCGGCTTTAATGAACTAACTGAAGGTGTACTACGAGTACGCACTTGGCCGTAAAACAACGTGCCGCAAGAAACTTATCTCTTGCGGCACGTAATCGATAGCTACTCAGCTCAATTGCGCAATATAAAGAAGCCAGCAATTCAGTTGAGATCATAAGCATACAATTTAAAGTAGGGTAAGCATTTGTTTTCTAATATTCTTGTCGTCTGTGTCGGTAATATTTGCCGCTCTCCAACAGGAGAGCGGCTTTTGCAGTCTTTACTACCAAACAAACATGTCGCATCAGCAGGAATCGCAGTAGATAAGAGCCATCTAACGGGAAAAGCTGCTGACGAGATGGCAACCACTATCGCGAACGAACATAGCGTAAGCTTAGATGGACACGAAGCACGACAATTAACACCTGAGCTTTGCGCTCAATACGATCTGATATTGGTTATGGAAAAAGGTCATTTAGAAGCCTTAACCAAAATCGCTCCTGAGGCACGAGGTAAAACGATGCTGTTTGGACAGTGGATAAATGAACAAAACATCCCTGATCCATACAGACAAAGTAGAGAAGCTTTCGAACATGCATATACGCTTATAGAAAAAGCAGCAAAAGCGTGGTCTCAAAAACTATAAGCCGCAAGGCTAAATAAACGCCAATGGCAAGGTATTTAAGAAGTTAAAGTAATGACAACACAAACTATTAAGCAATCACGTCAAGCCGACGATGAGATCGATTTGGGAAAGTTATTTGGGATCATTCTCGATGCCAAATGGCTCATTCTATGTACCGTAGTCCTATTTTCAATTATAGGCGTCGGCGTTGCCATTCTATCAACACCTATCTATAAAGCTGACGCTCTTATCCAAATCGAAAGTAAGAGTTCAGGTGGTATTTCAGCGATGGTTGGTGATATGGGAGAGCTGTTTTCAGCAGAATCATCAGCGACAACAGAAATAGAGATCATCAAATCTCGTATGATCTTGGGCGGTACTGTTGATAAGTTCAACTTAACGACTGTCGTTTCTCCAAACTACATGCCAATTATTGGTAAAGGCCTAGCTCGACTACAAGGTGAGCAAATCAGTCTGAGCGTTTCACGATTTAATGCTCCTTCTTACGCAGTTGGCGTTCCTTTAACTCTTGAAGTTATTGATTCTGAAAAACAGACGTTCAGGCTCTTAGAAGATGACAATAACGTCATTTTAGAAGGTAAAGTTGGTGAACTGCTTGAGAAGAATGGATACCAATTTTTGGCGACTGAACTTGTGGCTCAAACTGGTGACTCATTCACGGTCAGCAAAATCAGTAAATTAGATGCAATTAATAAACTTCAAGAAAACTTATCGATTAGCGAACGTGGTAAGCAAACCGGGATTATATCTTTAAGCTTCTCTGGTGAAGACCGCGCTAAGATTCAAGATATCTTGAACGACATTAGCCAAAACTACTTCTTACAAAACGTTCAAAGAAATTCTGCAGAGGCAGAGCAAAGCCTCGAGTTCTTGAAAGGTCACCTCCCAGACATCAAAACAAAACTGACCGCTTCTGAAGACGTTTTAAATCGATTCCGTCAAGAAAATGAATCTATCGATTTAGGCCTTGAAGCTCAGTCAACGCTGAAAGTAATGGTTGAGTTAGAAGCACAGCTAAATGAGCTTACATTCAAAGAAAGTGAGATCAGCCAACGCTTCACACAGGATCACCCAGCTTATAAGTCGCTACTTGATAAACGTGAAACACTACTAAAAGAGAAAGAACGTCTTAATAAACAAGTTCAAAAGTTACCGAAAACACAGCGTGAAGTTCTACGTATGACACGCGATGTAGAAGTAAACCAACAAATCTACATCCAACTATTGAACAAGGTTCAAGAGCTCAACATTATTAAAGCCGGAACAGTTGGCAACGTTCGAATCTTAGATAACGCTCAATCTTTCTCTAAGCCAATTAAGCCGAAAAAAGCGCTTATCGTTGTGCTAGCAACACTGCTTGGCGGTATGGCAGGCGTTGCTTTCGTATTAATTCGTGCAGCATTCCACCGTGGTGTGGAAACACCAGATCAAATTGAACAGATTGGCATGCCAGTTTACGCAAGCGTTCCAAAATCTATTCAACAACTGGAATTTGCAAACAAGCTTAAGCGCAACAAAGGCAGCAACAATGAGCTAGTCCTTCTAGCGGAAGCTAACCCAGCCGATCTTTCCATTGAGGCTCTACGTAGTCTTCGCACTAGCTTGCACTTTGCAATGATGGAAGCGAAGAATAACGTTCTTATGATTTCAGGTCCTGCACCATCTATCGGCAAAACATTTGTATCGACCAACTTTGCGGCCGTCGCTGCGAAAACCGGTCAGAAAGTGCTGCTTATTGATGCGGATATGCGTAAAGGTTATTTGCAGCAATGCTTCGGTCTACGTTGGGACAACGGTCTTTCTGATTACTTGAGCGGTAAGACATCCCTTAGCAACATCATTAAATCTACATCCATTGATAATTTAGATGTTGTGACTCGCGGCCAAGTACCACCAAATCCGTCAGAACTTCTTATGCACCCTCGCTTCAAGAGCTTTGTTGACGAGATGTCTGCACAATACGATCTAGTCATCATCGATACGCCGCCTGTACTCGCAGTTACCGACCCAAGCATTGTTGGCGCGCTTGCAGGAACAACTCTGATGGTCGCTCGTTTTGATCAAACGACTTTGAAGGAGATTGAAGTCGCGCAAGGTCGCTTCGAGCAATCAGGCGTTGAAGTTAAAGGTGTGATTCTCAATGCAGTTGAGAAAAAAGCATCTAACTCATACGGCTATGGATACGGCTACTATAACTACGCGTACAAAAGCGAATCATAACTTGAATTTAGATCGCTAATTAAACCAAATATGACAAAGCCCTGCTAGAAACAGCAGGGCTTTTTCTATTGCACTCTTAATTGCTTGTACGTAATCAAACTAAGCAAGACAAAGAATATTGGGTCACTCCAACCAAAACCGACAAATACTCCGATAATGCCGGCATAGGTAGTAATCACTGCCCCTAAGCCATTAGTAATCAATAATGCTTTAAACAGCTGTTTCGCAGTATGCCCTGATTCCACATTACGTAACATCAAACTCACCGCTGCGATTCCACCTAAAAAGATCGAAGTATGCTGCGATAAAAACAGCGCGTACTGGTCGTTAATTTGTACTCCATACATCGGCCACATTATGGTTGGTACAAAAAACAACGCAAAAGCGAATACCGTATATACGACACCATGAACGGTTAGAAAAGTGCGGTTGGTCATCATCTCCTTATCCTCTAATAGGCCCTTGATTGAGCGTCGTTAACGGCACATTGATATCGAAAATTTGACCTCGTACTTCGACTACGCCCATTTTTCGTAAGCGTGCGGCATGCATTTCGAGATAAGCTTGCGCCGTGGCTTCATCTTCAAAAAGATAGATACCACCACCGAGTTTGTCTTTTTCGCTTTCCGTCCAGATTTTCCAAATCATGCCCGGCTCTTGGTTAATCGACTTAGCTAAGTCGACCAGAGCATTCGACATCTCGTCACCAAACGGACCATGAAATTCAAAATCAACTTGCAATAATTTCGCCATCTTGAGTCTCCTCTTCTTATTGACTCGTTTTCGATGACAAGATTATTACCTTTATAAAACTGACAGAAAAGTTCATAATTTCGCCATTAACTGTCTAAAAAATTGACTCATGAGACTAAAAACGACCTTAGAACAATGGCAAACGCTACAAGCGATTAATCAAGAAGGCAGCATTCAATCCGCAGCTTTACTGCTCAACAAGAGCCATACCACATTGATCTACTCGGTGAGGAAGTTAGAAGACCAACTTGGTATTCAACTTATCGAAGTACGAGGGCGCAAAGCGGGTTTGACAGAGCACGGCAAAACCATACTGCGTCGTGCACAATCCATGCTTGAACAAGCGCGGGAACTAGAAGTCATCAGCGAGCAGTTAAAAAGTGGGGTGGAATCTCAAATCACGGTCGCAATAGATCATCTTTGTGACCCTTGTTGGCTTTATGCACCACTCAGTCAATTTTTGGAGGACAACAACACGACCTCCGTTCAAGTGGTTGAAACGTCACTGAGCAAAACAACCGAAATGGTCGTAAATGAGCTCGCTGACATCGCAATCATCAACTTACCGATAACCAACTACCCTGCCGAAGCATTTGGCGTAACAACCATGCTGCCTGTAATCGCAGCACACCATCCACTCGCTAAAAAGCCGCATGTTTCCATCGACGATTTTGCAACCACCAGCCAAATTGTCATCCGTGACTTAGGTGATTCAGACAAAACGAAAAGAGATGTGGGTTGGTTACGCGCACGTCAGCGTATTACCGTCGATAACTTCGACCACGCTTTTCACGCCGTAGAGCAAGGCGCTGGATTTTGTCGGCTACCAGCGCACTTAGTCGCAACCCGCAAGAGCGATAAAATTAACGTATTGGAGATCGAACACTCCCATCAATATCAAGTTGCGCTGCACCTCACTTTGCCCAAAGGAGCCAAAAGTGGTCCTGCGACTCAAGCGCTTTATCGTACTTTACTCAAAAGTGTAGAAACTCGAGTCTAGCAACAGTGGTATTGAGTTGAATCGCTAGTGTTATCGGCTATTGATTCTCCCTAAATATAGAGAAACGGCCATTTTGTGACGCTACACTCTCACAAAAGGTTGCACGAAGGATAGCGACCACCTACTATCACTCTGCTCATGCCTAAAGCACCCAACACTCGCGGAAAGAACTCGGTTCACGGCAATATCCTCACCTGCTTGGTTTAGCAGGCACAATCTGTTTTTACCTTCTTTTTTGCTTCTATATAGGCGAGTGTGGAAGAAATAAGAAAGGTGAAATATGAACTCTACAAATAGCTTCTCGATCAATATCAATCAGCAAAAATCCATTGCTAAAAAAAGGCTCAAAGCTATCCGCCTATACGATGACGCCATGTTGGAGTTAGTTAAGCGATTTCACTCCAAACCAGAATCTTTGGCTCCCAATACAATTCAATTGGCTGACGTTCAACATGCACTCGCAAGAGAACTTGGCTTATCCAGTTGGAGTAAACTAAAAGCTCATGTCGAAGAGCTAGAAGCGCACAAACTAGCCATCAAACAACAAAAACCGCCCCTAGATGCGAAAGTAAAAACGCTACACGTTCGTTGCGGTCACGATATACAACAACAGCTTAAAACCAGTGGATTTGAAGGGACATTTTTAGCCCTGATCGATCCGCTTTGTATTGGCCCCATACCAGCAACACCGCAGAACTTCCTTGCCATTCGTGCCCAATATGTCGTAGAGACTCTGCTGCCTGTGATGAAGCGTGAAGACTCGGTTCAAGATATAGTCACATTGGAACAATCAAACCTCGACCTGTTGCAAAGTGATGTATTTGAACGAATCGTCTTTTGGGTCGAACATGACAGTTATGATCAATTGATGCTAATTCGTGCTCTAACACAGTTAGAGAATGTAGAGAATAAAGTGATAGAGATCATTGAGTTGAACCAGTTCCCGGGCACTGAACGATTCATCGGCTTTGGGCAGTTGCCTGAAGAAGCTATTCGTTCTTGTTGGCGATACCGTAAACCTGTGACAGCAAAATTATTCAGTCAGGCTAAACGGTGTTGGCACGCTATTACATCACCGACACCTATTTCCATAGTTAATTTGATTCAGCAGCATAACCTGGATTGCTTGCCCAATATATTCAACGTGCTTAAACGCCATTTGCAAGAGTTACCTAATTCACAAACTGGATTGAGCTTGACACAACACCTCGCACTAAAGGTCTTGAGCTCGCAAAATCGTTCAATTCCCATCAAAGATTGGTTTGAGCAATATCAACAACTAGAACCTCTTCCTTACCTAGGAGACGTGATGTTTTACGCGTTACTCCTCCCTCTAGCACAGTGTCAAACACCTTTGATCACGATTGAGTCACGTGAAAGGCACTGGTGGGAACAAAGCGTCCGTATCACTGAGGCTGGCAAGCAGTGTTTGGAAGGCTTAATACGAGCGAAACAATGCTATTGGGTTGGAGGGATTAAAAATACCAGTCAAAGTTATTGGAGCTGGGATCACCTCCAACTAACTACACTTGCCAACCATCATTGAGTTGACAAATATGAAAGCATAAAGGGTTCGTTGGCTCTGATGAACACTCAATACTAAATTATCCCTAAAGAAGCGACCGCTAGCCTGAATATAACTTAAATAGTTATGCAGAAATGCATCCACTCAAAGAGAGTATGCACTCTATCTCTTATTAAAATTTATTGTAAATCCTCTTTGTTATCGGTTGTATATTCGATAAAAGTGTTAAAATACAAACTTTTCATCCGGCCAATTCGTTAATATTTGGTTAAAATCCCATTTTTATTAGTGATAAAGTTCACATCTATTAACCATTTAGAGGATTATTCTTTCGTATTTTCTCACTCCGCTGCTAATCTGCTCGCCGCTTTGAAGTGAACTCAAGGTGCATAACTATAAGGAGTGTTCTCATGAATACCAAGAAACCGATGTCGCTTACCAGCCGCGTAATTTTAGGTATGGTTGCGGGTATCTTGACAGGATTTGCAATTCGCACACTTTTTGCCGACAACGGATTTGTCGACGCATACATTGTTAATGGATTATTCGAAGTTGGTGGACAGATCTTCGTTGCCAGCTTAAAAATGCTTGTTGTACCGCTAGTATTTGTTTCGTTAGTTTGTGGTACTAGCTCTCTCAAAGACCTCTCTACACTGGGTCGCATGGGCGGTAAAACCCTCGCTTTCTACGTTACGACAACGGCTATCGCGATTACGCTTGCTCTAACTATGGGTACTCTATTCCAGCCAGGGGCAGGGGCAGATCTAACGGCAGCAAGTTCATTCAAATCAGCCGAAGCGCCATCTTTAGGTCAGGTGATCATCGATATGTTCCCGACCAACCCAATCAGCGCAATGGCAGAAGGTAAAACTCTGCAAGTTATCGTGTTCGCCGTGCTATTCGGTATCGCGATCAGTGCAGCGGGTAAACCAGGCGAACGCATCGCAGCATTCTTCTCTGATCTGAATGAAGTGATCATGAAACTGGTCGCGATTTTGATGAACTTGGCGCCTTATGGGGTGTTCTTCTTAATGGCGAAGCTATTTACTGGTCTTGGTCTGGGCGCGATCGTCAATCTGGCAGAGTACTTCTTAGTACTGGCTGGTACGCTTGTCCTACACGGTCTAGTTACTTACAGCTTAATGTTAAAAGGTTTCACAGGTCTAAACCCAATTACGTTCCTACGTAAGATGGAAGACGCGATCATGTTTGCTTTTTCTACAGCATCATCGAACGCGACGATTCCAGTGACAATGGAAACAGCAAAGCACCGCATGGGTGTTGAGAACCGTGTATCATCGTTCACAGTACCACTTGGTGCAACCGTGAACATGGACGGTACGGCGATCATGCAGGGCGTAGCAACTGCGTTTATTGCTCAAGCTTTCAATATTGATTTAACTATGGGCGATTACCTAATGGTTATCATGACGGCAACTCTGGCGTCTATCGGTACCGCAGGTGTTCCTGGTGTGGGTCTTGTCATGCTTGCTATGGTATTGAACCAAGTTGGTCTACCGCTTGAAGGTATCGCGCTCATCATGGGTGTTGACCGTCTTCTTGATATGATTCGTACCGCGGTAAATATCACTGGTGACAGTGCTGTAACCGTCATCGTTGCGAAATCAGAAGGTGCATTGGATGAAGCTCGCTTCAACGACCCAATGGCAGGCGTAGCCGAAGAAGAAGTGCACCTGAAACGCGCTGACGCCTAAATCGTTCTACGATTACCATCCTGAAATTATATAGTCCTGTCTAAAAGAAAACCCCGATGGAAACATCGGGGCTTTTGTTTTCTCCGCGTCTAGAAATGCTCTTTCTAATCCACCATCGAATTCAGCTTTTCTCTCGCTTGTTCTTCATGCTCGTCGGTGATGGCATTGCCGACCGAGTTCGCCGCCAGAGTCAGTGCCGCCATATCATCGGTAAAACCGACGCCAGCTAGTACGTCTGGCACCATATCTGTTGGTAGGACGAAGTAAGCCAGCGCGCCACCTAAAATAGCCTTGTGGCGAACAGAGGTGTTGGAATCTGCCATCGCGAGCCATGATTTAATGCCCATTACGGCAATTTCTTCACCCGCTTTCTTAACCGACCCTTTCATTTTTCGCCAGAATGTTTTCTCATCTGGCGCTTGCATCGTTTGATCTTTGGCGTCTTTCGGCGCCGATTTTACAGACATTGTTGTGCTCATCGTTGCCTCCGAAATTTATGACTATGTCCAACATATTAATAAATCGAACCTGAACGCAAGATTAATAACAAGAAATGATAGTAAAGTGAAACACAGATAGAAAAATCCCCAAACCGAAGTCCGGGGATTATTGCCTTGGAAACAAAAAGTCTTGGAAAACAAAAGTTTTGAAACCAAAAGCTTTGGGAGCCAAGCTTTAGAAGCAGAATGCCTTATTGAACAATCGTCTCCAGTACACGTATCAACATTTTGATACGTGGTTCAATAGACTCAAGCAACAAGTACTCTTGATCGCTGTGGAAGCCCGCACCGATAGGTCCTAGACCATCCAAAGTTGGAACACCAAGAATAGCCGTGTTGTTTGCATCAGAGCCACCACCGACTTCTTTCCAATTGATGTCGATAGCCAGTTCACTTGCCGCTTCTTCAACTAGCATCATCAGGCTTTCTGTTTGTGGGCTTGGCACCATAGAAGGCTTATAAGCTTCACGAACCAACTCAATGCTCACGCCATCAACGAATGGTGTTTCCAGCATGCCATTTAGCTTGCTATCGACATCATCGTATTCTTCGTTGTTCCAGAAACGCACATCCACGCTCGCTTCAGCGTGATCAGGGACGATGTTCGCACCGTTGCCGCCAGAAACAATGCCGACGTTCAGCGTAGTACCAGATTCAAAGTTGGTCATTGCATTGACAGCCAGAATCCAATTCGCCATCTCAGTGATTGCGCTGTGACCATTCTCTGGCTCGTTACCTGCGTGAGCAGCAACGCCATTAAAGGTCATTTTGTAGCGAGCCATGCCTTTACGCGCTTTCACTAAACCACCGTCTGCACGTGCGGCTTCTGCAACCAGTACATTCTTAGCGTTTTTCGCAACTGATTGAATCCAATCCACAGAGTCCAGAGAGCCAGTCTCTTCATCTGGGTTCATGCAGATAGCCATAGACAACTTATCCAACACCGCTTGGTCTAGATTGCGCATCGCGTATACGATGTTCAGCAAGCCAGATTTCATGTCCGAGACGCCCGGACCGTAGGCTTTTTCTGCATCTTGAGACATTGGTCGAAGCTCAGCGGTACCCACAGGGAACACGGTATCCATGTGACCAATCAGCATCACGTCGATTTGCTCAGCTTCCGGCTTGTTTCGAACTTCAAGACCGATGCCCGCTTTGCCACAGTCGATGCGTTTTACGCTCCAACCTGACATCGCTTGGTACTTCTCTTCAAATTGAGAAGCGATAAACTCGATACCATCAGTCGTGTAAGTGCCACAATCCACATTAATCAGCGGACGTAGCTCTTCTAGATATTCATTTAGAGAGAATTGCATGACTCACTCCTAGACAAACAGATTCATCACCAGCATTGCGCCAAATGCGTTCAATACTGAGATTGCAATCATAACTGGGATGTAACGACCTTCAGTACCGATTGGCCCCATGATACGACCCATGTACTGAACTTGAGAGCCCATTAGGTAGATAGCAGGTGCAAGAATCGCAATGTGCGTGCCGTTAAGGAGACCTTGGTCAAACAGCGTGATAACCACACCCACTGCGCCACCCATCGACATCCAAGCACCGATCAATACCGCTGCAGCTTCACCCGGAAGACCAAACACCGCCATGATTGGAGAGAACACCGTGCCCATCAGATCCAGCGCGCCAGTGATTTGTAGCGCCTTGATGATAACAAATGCCATCAATACGTTAGGCACCGTAGAGGTAGTCGCAATCACCCAACCTTTCTTAGCACCTTCGACGAAGATATCCGTCACCATTGGTTTTTTCGCTTTAACGTCACCCATTATGCCGTCTCCTCTTTTAAGTTCTCTGATTTGTTTTGGTCTTGCTTGTCTTCTTTACCTTCCGTCATGTTCAGGTAGATACGGAACAGGTTCGCGCCGATGATCTTAAATGCGAACATCACCACAACTGCTAAACCAATAGAAGACGTTACTGCTAGAGAGCCGTCAGCCATCGTCAGTGTGAACAGCACAGCACCCGATGAGAAGAAGTTCACGATGGTTGCACCTGCAGTGAACTGGAACATGGTAAATACGTCCGTTTCACGCTTAGTTAGGTGACCTTCATCTTTTAGCTGACGCGTCATTGCCGCACCAGCATCGGTACTTTGTAGAGAAGCAATCAAAGCCAGACCAGAGTTACCAGGGATGCCCATTAGAGGACGTAGAAGAGGAGTAAGAAGCTTACGAGCGGCTTCAAGCGCACCGTAGTGCTCAAGTACGTTGATCATACCTAATGCGAACATAACGGTTGGAATCAAAGTAAGTGCGAAAATGAAACCGTCACGAGCACCGCTACCGCCAGTACCGCGGAAAGAGGTAGTCGCAGCTTGTACCGCGCCATCCGCACCTTCCGTTACGCCGTAAGCCACTTTACCGAAAGAGCCATTAAGCGTTGTAAAGTCGAATACACCGTACCATTCGTTGGATTGCATCAGACCAGAAAAGAACACAACCGCAAACGCGAGTGCAATGTAACACCCGATCGTCACCTTGCGTTCAGCATGAACAGGGCTTGTCATAAATTCACCTATGTATGTGGAACAGAACGCATAGATGATCCCTTGAACGACGTGCTAGAGAGATGATCAAAATCAATCCATTTACCGAACAATCATGCCACTCAATTATGAAGTTTTATTTTATGATTCCAATCACAATTGAAAGATAATAAAAATTTGTGCTAACAATTAGGTATATTAATCTATGTCGATAGCTCACGACTTCTTCATCAACTCAACAAATGATTCTGACGAATATTGCTTTCTACAACATTCATGACGTACTTCATACTTTGGCATTGAGGCAATATCGATTAACTCGAAAGTAACATTCAGCCACGAAATTTAGGTTAGGATGGCCCGGTCATATGTAAACGGCATAAACCAGAATTAACAGGACTATACGACCCATTGTTACGCTCACAATATAAAATAGCCAAATGGACACTCGCCCTCGTTCTTTGGGTGGTGATGATATGCTTAAGCCAAAATTCTGGTTTCTCGAAAAGCTGCCCGAAGGCTCACCAAATACAGGGTCAGCAAGATGAGAGTGTGAATTTATCACCATCTTGCGACCTTTCAGAAAAGCTGGTTCAAGCGTACCAACATCAGTTTGATCATATTCTTATTCCATTTTTTCTGTTTGCTTTGATTGTGGCGCTGCCGATGACAACCACAGCAATTCGTTATCTGGAATACACAGAACCGATACCGGAAAAGTATCGGGTTCACCTAAAACTTTGCGTGTTTAGAGAATAAAGCCAGCAAGGCGAGAGACCTTTCCGCCTGACTTTTGTACATATTTTATTCACTTCACATAACAAACAACGAAATTTAAAAGTTTTAGGAAATATTATGACATTCACTCGTACACTTTTGGCGTTAACGATGGCTATCGTATCTGCCGTATCTTTCGCATCAGAAAAGACCGCAGAACAAAAGCTAGAGGAAGTTAATCAGATACTAAAAGATAACCCTCAAATTCTTGATTCATTGCACCAAAACCTTCAAGAATACATTGCTTATCAACAGTCATTTGGAGACACCTTAAAGGAGGTTCGTCAATATCTAAGTGATGGCAAACATTCCTCTTTTGGTGCTGAAAACCCTGAGTTAACCATTATTAACGTAACGGACTACAGCTGCCCTTTTTGTAAACGTTTAGAAGGAGAGCTGGTCAAAGTTGGTAAGGAATATCCGCAGGTAAAAGTGCTTAACCTCAATGTCTCTTTTAAAGAACAATACGAGAAAAACGGCTACAACTCGGCAAGTTACGCATTAAATGTTTGGCAAAACCAGCGAGATAAGTACGAACAAGTGCATGAGTTATTGGTGAAAAAACCGGGCGCACATGACGCACGTTCCTTAAATCAAATCGCGAAAAAAACGGGGACAGAAGCGCAGCTTGTCGACGACAAAGAGACCAAGGCGTTGCTTGATAAAAACTATCAGTATTTCACGCAACTTGGTTTACGCGGCACGCCTGCGTTGATCATTAATGATCAAGTCATTCCTGGCTATGTGCCGTTTGACGAGCTAGAACAAGTCATCGACCAAGAACTGGCGAACTAAAACAACAAAGCCCTTCCCTGATAACTCAAGGAAGGGCTTTTTCTATCTAGGCTTAAAACGAAGTTCTAACTACTTTTCGCGACCCACAAACGCCACAACGACTTTGTCATTGCCAAGCGAGCGAGAGAACACATACGCACCTTCTTGTTCAATCACTTGATGTTGACCTGCACCAATCGCTGGGTGCGCTTTACGGAACTGACCAAGGGTTTGCCAGTGTTTGAGTAGCGCTTGCTTCTCATCCGATAGCTTCCACACCATGTCAGAACGTGTGCCTTGGTGGAAATCATCCGCGTAAGGACCAATGTTACGACCAATTTCATCACCATAATAAACATGAACAGCACCAGGACTCAGAAGCAGTGCATTCGCGGCGTTACGCTGCATACCGTAATCTTTGAAGCGAGAGAAGAACAGCTCGGTATCGTGAGAAGACATGTAGCTCACAGGGTTAAAGTCTTTCTCATTGGCGATAGTATCTGCGTAACTTTGGTAAGTGTCTGCCATTTGGCTGAAACACGCCGCGCCTTTGTCTAACTTCTTCTGCATGTCGAAGTTAATCAACGCGTCAAAGCCATCGTCAAAGTAAGGGCTGCGATAAGCGGTATGTCCCCATACTTCACCCATCATCCAGAATGGCTGACCTGACTTACCGTTCTCTTTACGCCATTGCTCAAGGCTGCTTGATGCCTCTTCTTTCAAGCGTTTCCACACATCGCCTTCAACGTGCTTCACCGTGTCGACACGGTAACCATCAATACCAAAGCGTTTCACCCAATCAGTTTGCCACTCAATTAGGTAGTCCGAGACGGTGTAATTATCACGCGCCTCAACGCGAGTGCCAGGGTTATCCAATAGCCATTGAGCTGGCTTCACGGCTTTGTCTGATTCAGTGATAAAGTCAGGCAAACCCGCCAATGACATGGTGATATCACTGCTGCCCGGAGCTGGGTATCCCGGTAGACCTGTTCTTATCCAGTCACCGCCCCACCATTTCGCCCAGTTTGGACTCTGGTAATCAATATTCTGGTGGTAGCTATGCCAATTTTCACCCGCTTTTGGTTGCCAATCCCCCCACTTCTTAGGTAGTTCAGCGTTTGGTTTTAACACCTCAATACCATCAAATTGCAAATCGGCTAACGTTGAGTAACCGGTGTGGTTGATTACTGCGTCCATCAATACTTTAAGGCCACGTTTGTGTGCCTCTTCCACCAGCTTTTTCAGGTCATCTTCGTTACCGAAGTTCTCATCAATCTTGGTGAAATCACGCGTCCAGTAACCGTGGTAAGCGTAAAATGGGAATGAGCCGCTATCGCCGCCGCCCACAAAACCATGCACTTGCTCAACGATTGGCGACAGCCAAATTGCATCTGTACCTAGGCTCTTGATGTAATCTAGCTTTTCGATCACGCCTTTTAGGTCACCACCGTGGAAGGTACCAATCTCTTCTTTGCCGTCTTTCTTGCGCCCATAGCTGTTATCATTGCTGGTATCGGCATTGTTAAAACGGTCGACCATCACGAAGTAAATGTTGGCATTACGGTAATCAAACGGTACTGCTTCTTTGGTTTTCTTCACTGGCTCTAGTAGCACCAAACCGCCGGAATCTTTGCTTGGTGTCAGCGATACTTGCTGATCTTTTACTTCGACCATTTGACCAGAATAGGCATCACGCAACTTGGTGCCATCGGGGAAACTGTCACCCAGCGCGATGGTGACTTCGCCGCCTTGGTAAACCTCACATTGCACTTGTGGGATTGGGCGTTTGAATTCTGTCTTGGCAGCTTTCTTAGGTTCACGCATGAAGCGTAGAGTTTTGGCTTCCGCATCAAAAGCAAAAGAGTAATCGCCAGTAAAACGGATTTTTAACGGCAGTTCTGTTGGTTTTCCGCAGTTCAGCGCGATAGGTTTGTTGAATTTGACCTTCTGACCATCAGGCGCGACACAGTCGCCTTCAACACCCGTGATTTTGAGCGTGTATCCGTCTTTGGTTAAGGGCACAACCAAAGGTTGCTCTGCACTTAAAGGAAAGTCACGGCTGTTGGTCGTGGTAGAAATGGTGATGTTTGGCTCGGCGATGGCACTTGCCGATGCAAGCAATAAGGTCGTCGTAATCAGATTCAGTTTCATCGTTCAGTCCATTGGTTGCGCATAGGCGCAGTATTCGTGTTGTAGTTTTATTCACACTAATAGTAAATGGATGAAAAACTGAGCACATCATTCTGAAAGGCTACGCCCTAAAGCTTGTGACGCTTCACATTTTGCTTTTATGGGGGCGTAGTTCTACTTATGAGCAGGGTAAAAAGGAGTTTAAAGCTGAATGCTACCAAGGTTACGCATTTGTCTCATCGCCCAATTGACGCGGCTGATGGTGTAAGAAGTCTGAGGGTAAACTTTGATGCGATACGGATTTGGCAGCACCACCGCAAGCCTTGCTGCTTGGCGTGTTGAAAGTTGTTTAGCAGGAATACCAAAGTAGTTTTGCGCAGCGGCTTCCGCGCCATAAATACCTGGACCAAACTCCACCACATTCAAATACACTTCAAGAATGCGTTTTTTACTCCACATTGCTTCCATCAGCAGAGCAAAATAAAGCTCATACGCTTTGCGCACATAAGAGTGTGAAGGAAACAGAAACACGTTCTTTGCAGTTTGCTGAGTAATCGTGCTCGCACCGCGAGAGGGACCGTTCTCGCCAGACTCTGAGATCACTTTAAACAAGGAATCAAAATCCACTCCGTAATGGGTCGGGAACTTTTGATCTTCTGTCGCAATCACGGCCAGTTGAATGTGTTTAGAAATATCACTCAAAGGCACCCATTCATTTTGACTCTCTTCAGGAAATCCTTCAGGAGGAGAAATCATGCGGCTGAGCTTCCATCCCCAAATTGGTGGATCGATGTATTTCACTATGCCAACGAGCATCACTGGTAAAAGCAAAAGCACTAATAAGATATTGAACAGAAGGGATTTAATCTTTCTCAAAGTCCGACCTAGCCTGATTTAACAAAACAATATGATGCAAGTATAGAGTATGCAGTCTGTTTATCGTTAGTGAAAACTTGGTCAAAAAAAGCCCGATTTACAATGTAAAACGGGCTTAGAATTTGATTAGACTAAATTATTTGTGCAGCTTGTAGAACACGGTTGAAAGTGGAGGCAAACGAAGCTCAAGTGATTGAGGCAGTGATTCACTTTCGACTTGTTCCGTTTTCACACTGGTCAGCACTTTAAAATCGCTTCCGCCGTATTTGCTGTCGTCCGTGTTCAGCAGCAGTTCGTATTGACCTGCATTTGGAACACCTAAACGGAAACGCTCGTGTGGTACGGGCGTAAAGTTGGTGATGATGAGAATACGCTCACCCTCTTTACTGATACGCTCGTGCGCTAGGATGCTTGCATCTGCCTCGTCTTGTAGACGCCACTCAAAACCAGCAGGAACACAATCTTGATCGTGCATCGCCGCTTCATTTCGGTACAAGTGGTTCAAATCTCGCATCAGCTTTTGAACGCCTTGATGACGCTCGTATTCTAGCAAGAACCATTGCAACTGATCATCGTGGTTCCACTCCGCCGTTTGACCGATTTCCGCGCCCATGAAGTTCAGCTTTTTGCCCGGTTGACCATACATATAACCGTAGTATGCTCTTAGGTTTGCGGTTTGCTGCCATTCATCGCCCGGCATCTTGTTGTGAATAGAGCCTTTGCCGTACACCACCTCGTCGTGAGAGAGAGACAAGACGTAGTTCTCGCTGTGCGCATAAACTAGCGGAAATGTGATGGTATTGTGGTGGTATTTGCGGTGAACAGGATCTTCTTTGATGTATGAAAGACTGTCGTGCATCCACCCCATATTCCACTTGAAGCCAAAGCCTAAACCACCCATAAAGGTTGGCGCAGACACACCCGGAAACGCCGTTGACTCTTCCGCAATCGTCATCGCATTCGGGAAGTGCTTGTACACTTCTTCGTTCATCCATTTTAAGGTTGCGATTGCGTCGTAGTTTTCGTTGCCACCATCAACGTTCGGGACCCACTGATCGTGGCTACGTGAATAATCGAGATAGAGCATCGACGCAACAGCATCGACACGAATGCCATCAATATGGAATTGTTCAAACCAGTACAGCGCATTCGAGACAAGGAAGCGACGTACATGTTCACGGCCTAAATCGTAAATGTAGGAGTTCCAATCTTGGTGCCAACCGCGACGAGGATCTGGATCATGGAACAGAGGCGTACCATCAAAGTTAGCTAAACCATGATCATCCGATGGGAAATGCGCAGGAACCCAATCCAGCACTACACCGATACCAGCTTGGTGACACGCATCCACGAAGAATTTGAAATCATCAGGTGAGCCAAAACGGCTAGTTGGTGCAAACAAGCCAACAGGTTGATAGCCCCATGAACCATAGAATGGATGCTCAGACACAGGCATCAGCTCAACGTGGGTGTAGCCCATATCCACAAGGTATGGCACCAACTGCTCCGCGAGTTCGCGGTAGTTCAGGAAATCACCGTTCTCGTCGCGCTTCCATGATCCAGCATGTAGCTCGTAAAACGATAACGCTTCATCACGCTTTTGTGTCACTGCTCGGTTTTGCCATTTCGCATCTTGCCATTGGTAACGCTTGTGATCGTAGGTAATGGATGCGAACGATGGGTATTGCTCAGAGTAGAAACCCCAAGGGTCTTGTTTGTGTGGCAACCCTTCCCCATTTGGCCCTTTGAGCTCAAATTTGTATTGTACCCCCTCTTCCAAACCAGGAATGAATAGGCCCCAGATACCGTAGTCTAAGCGTTGCATTGGATGACGACGGCCATCCCATTGGTTGAAGCAACCCACAAGGCTAACAGCAGATGCATGTGGTGCATAAACAAGGAAACGCACACCAGAGATGTTTTCACCGCCACGCTCTAGCGTGACAAAGTGCGCGCCCATGTAGTGATACATGTCTTTTGGCGTATGCAGATGCTCGTACTCTTGGTAGATATTGTGGTACTGGTACGGGTCATCAATAATTTGTTCAACACCATTCCAATCGACCGCTAAACGGTAGTGGGTCAGGTGTAAATCGCGTTGTTCTTTTAAGATGAAACCGCTGTCGCCATCACGCTCAAGCGCCACGCGAGGTTCACCATTAACAAGCAGTTCAACCTTGTTTGCGCCCGGCATCCAAACTCTCAGCGAAGCTTCGTCGTCAATGAATGGACCCAGCGCCGCAAATGGATCTGAGTAAGCCGCCTCAGCAAGCAGTTCGTATGCGCGTTCGTGTTGTTTCTTTATTTTCTTGGTTTTGGTGGTTTTCAAATCTTTCTCCCTAGAGCCAACATCCTTTTCAAGACCAGAGATCTGAATCAAACATCGGTTTCTCCACAGCCAACGTTGTGAACTCACAAAAAGACTCCGCTTCTCACGTTCGTTGCGTAAACGGCGTCAAAATACAAAAATGCCCGCTATTGTCGCGGGCATAATAACGGTACTTCATCCTAACGGATTGTGTTTTAGGAATGAGTGACCTAGACGGAACTTTCGTACCTCTGAGCTAACAAAATTGGTAATCAGCTCGTCCATCTACGCCACTCTAGGCATCTTACTTACTCGCCTGTGCGCGAACTTCAGTAAGGCGTTTAGAAATACGATTCACATCTTCACGGCTGAAGATTTCATCTAGGTTCATCGACAATTTACGACGCCAGTTTGGATACTCATCCACCGTACCAGGAATATTGACAGGTTGATCCATTTCTAGCCAGTCTTCAAGCTGAACGCTAAGCAGTGCAGAGTCACCCGCGGCTACGTGCAGTTGCAGCGCTTCGCTTAGGTATGAATCCATTGGCACGTACTGAGCATCATGACCAATGCCTTCTGGCAGATAGCCATGCCAGCGAACACTGTCTAGAATGCCTTGTTTGCACTTCAAGCGGTCAGCGAATAGGCCTTCCAACTGCTGCTCATCAGGGTACAGACCAATCTCACGCCCCATCTTCAAGTCATCACAGTGCCAGAAACCGCGTAGTGTTGGCATATCGTGCGTACACAGCGCAGCCATAGACTGCTCAGCGTAGTGCTTCGGAGAAATAAAACCGCCGTCGTCTTTTGATGTTTCGAAGAAGAAGACTTTGTACGAATGCACACCCGCATCACGAAGGATATCAACGATTTCATCAGGTACAGTACCCAAGTCTTCACCGATTACAGAACACTGATGACGGTGAGATTCCAACGCTAGGATGGCTAGCATGTCTTCAACTGGGTAGTACAGGTATGCGCCTTCTGTCGCTTTCTCGCCTTTTGGAATCCACCAAAGACGAAGCAGGCCAAGTACGTGGTCGATACGCAATGCTCCACAATGCTTCATGTTAGCACGTAGCAATTTGATGTAAGCGTCGTAGCCAGTCGCTTCTAAAACCTGAGGGTTAAGCGGAGGCAGACCCCAGTTTTGGCCTAGTGGACCAAGTACATCTGGTGGTGCACCGATGCTTGCATCCAATACTAGCGCGCCTTCATCAGCCCATGTTTCACTACCAGAATCAGCAACACCAACCGCAAGGTCACGGTATAAACCCACAGCCATGCCTTTTTCTTCGGCTAGCGCTTGCGCTTCTTTGATTTGATCGTCTGCGATCCATTGCAGGTACATGTACAAGTGAACACGATCTTGGTTGTCCTTAATGTACTTCTGAGTACCAGCTGCGTCGAATGTGCGGTATTTCTCAGGGAATACTGGCCAGCCCCACATGTTTGCATCTTCTGCATGTAAATCAGCATGAAGTGCATCGAATGCAGCTTGATGTAGCAAGCTGTCGCCGCCTTTTTCAACAAAGTCCAAGAAGGCACGAGCGCGATCGGTGTTCTTGTCTAAATGGCGAGCTTTAAACTCACTGAATAGCAGCGGAAGAACGCTCATTTTTAGCTGCGAAACTTCGGTGTAATTCACCCAATGAGAGTCTCGCGCTTTTTGTAGACGTTGTTGGAACTCTGCGCTACCCACTCGCTGTTGTGCTTCTGCACTAAGCGCGAACTCAGGTACAGAGCTTACGTCGATGTACATGATGTTCAACCAACGACGAGAAGACGGGCTGTATGGGCTTGCCCCTTCTGGATTCGCAGGGAACAGCGAGTGAATAGGGTTCAAGCCAATGAAGTCACCGCCACGAGAGGCAATATCACTCACCAGTTGTTTTAGGTCGCCAAAATCACCGATGCCCCAGTTATGCTGAGTACGCAGTGTGTAAAGCTGGATACTAGGACCCCATAGCTTTTTGTGTTGGTTTAGATCGTCTTGTTTGAAACACGCTTTCGGCGTAATGATCAATGACATCTCGTAAGGTGTTTTACGACGCTTACGACTGATGATCAGTTTGTGATAACCCCAAGCCAAGTTCTTTGGCAATGCAAACACTAGAGGGCCACCCTCAGCACGCTCATCACGAACAATTTGGGACTGAAGATAGCCTTCAAGTACCTCTCCTTGTTCTGTTTCTAAACGCCAGCTGAATTCACTCTCACGAGCACTCGTACCTAGGTTTAGTTCCACTTCGACTGGTTCGCCGTCGCGTAAAACAAGAACAGGGGCTAGTACGTCTTTTTTATGTTTCTTTTCAGCAGAAGCCAGTAGTTTTTCATCACTGCTAGTATCGTAGCCAAGCGAAGCGAGCAAGCGGCGTAGCGTCTCCTCAGACACTTTAGCCTCATCTCCCCAAGCACTGACATAGCTATCAGCCAATCTCGCCATTTCCGCGACTTTCTTTAATGCTGTTTGTTCTTTCATCGCTTTCTCCGAAGGTAATACCAACACCTTCCATGTAGGGTTTTATTGTTATCAATAACTTCTTTTGGAAAATGACCAAAGGTAGCGCTTGGCTACCTTGGTCTTAACTAGGTTCTATTAGCGTTTCACCGCTTCAAGTTTCCAGATATTGTTCACGTAGTCGCGGATTGAGCGGTCTGACGTGAACTTGCCAACAAGGGCGGTATTAAGAATGGCCTTCTTCGCCCAGCCAGCTTGATCTTTATATTGTTCGCTCATGTCTTCGTGCGCTTTCACGTAAGATGCAAAGTCCGCAAGACATAAGTACGGGTCACCGCCGTCTAGTAGGCTGTCATACGTTGCACGCAGTAAGCCTGGTTGACCTGGTGTGAACTCTTCACCCAATAGCAAGTCCATTGACGCTTTGAGTAGGTGATCCGCATTGTAGTAATCAAATGGGTTGTAACCTTGAGCTTTCAGCGCTTTCACACCTTCAACATCTAGACCGAAGATGTAGATGTTCTCATCGCCTACTTCCTCACGAATCTCAACGTTTGCACCATCCATTGTACCGATAGTTAGCGCACCGTTTAGCGCCATCTTCATGTTACCTGTACCTGATGCTTCTTTACCCGCTAGCGAGATTTGTTGAGAAACGTCAGCCGCAGGGATAATGATTTCAGCCATGCTCACGCGGTAGTCAGGGATGAATACCACTTTCAGCTTGTTACCGATGCGAGGATCGTTGTTCACCTTGTCTGCAATCTTGTTGATTGCGAAGATGATTTCTTTCGCTAGGTGGTAACCCGGTGCTGCTTTTGCTGCGAAGAACACAACGCGTGGCGTACACTCAAAACCTGGTTCATTAAGAATACGGTGGTACAGAGACAGTACGTGTAGCAAGTCTAGATGCTGACGTTTGTACTCGTGCAGACGCTTGATTTGGACATCGAAGATTGCATTAGTATCGAGCTCGATACCCATGTTCTCTTTCACCCAAGTTGCTAGGCGTTCTTTGTTCTCTTTCTTCACTGCCATGAATTCTTTTTGGAATGTCGCGTCAGTAGCGTACTTCGCAATACCTTCAAGTTGCTCTAGTTTCGCTGGCCATTCTGGGCCGACTTTCTCAGTGATAAGCTGAGACAGACCTGGGTTACAGAACTTCAACCAGCGACGTGGCGTAATACCGTTCGTTACGTTGTGTAGACGTGTCGGGTACATTTCGTGGAACTCTGGGAATAGGTCTTTCTTAACCAATTCAGAGTGAAGTGCTGCTACACCGTTTACTGCGTAAGAGCCGATTACACATAGGTTTGCCATGCGAACCATGCGGTGGAAACCTTCTTCGATGATAGAAAGCTTCTGTTGCTTCGCGACATCACCCGGCCACATTGCACGTACGTCTTGTAGGAAGCGGTGGTTGATCTCGTAAATGATCTCCATGTGACGTGGTAGCAGGTGCTGGATTAGCGACTCTGGCCATGTCTCTAGTGCTTCTGGAAGTAGCGTGTGGTTGGTGTACGCAAATGTCTTAGAGCTGATTTCCCAAGCCGCTTCCCAAGCTAAACCTTTTTCATCCATCAGGATGCGCATTAGTTCAGGAATCGCAATCGTTGGGTGTGTATCGTTAAGCTGGATAGTCTCTTGCTTAGGTAGATCCGCTAGCGAGTAGCCCGCAGCTTCGTGGCGACGTAGGATGTCACGTACAGACGCTGCTGAGTGGAAGTACTGCTGCATTAGACGCAGTGTTTTACCTTTCTCGTGGTTGTCATTCGGGTAAAGCACTTTAGTGATGTTACCTGCGTCGATCAGTGCGTGCTGAGCTTCGAAGTAATCACCATTGTTAAAGCTTGCTAGTGAGAATGGTGCAATCGCCTGACATTCCCAAAGACGTAGCGGGTAAACCGTGTCTGATTCGTAACCCACAATTGGAAGATCCCAAGGCATTGCTCTTACTGTCATGCCTGGTACCCATTTGCGAACCTCTTTACCGTTCTCGTTAATCACTTCAACGTGACCGTAGAAACCGATCTCTTGCGCAAGTTCTGGACGCGCAATTTCCCAAGGGTAGCCTTCTACACCGCGCCATGCGTCAGGTGCTTCTTGCTGGCGACCATCTTTGAATGACTGTTTAAATAGACCGTATTCGTAATGTAAACCATAGCCGACAGTTGGGAATTCTTGTGCCGCACATGAATCCATGAAACACGCAGCCAGACGACCAAGGCCACCGTTACCCAATGATGGGTCGCGCTCTTCTTCTAGCAGATCAGTTAGGTTGTAACCTAGTTCAGCCATTGCTTCTGTTACTTGTTCGTACAGACCCATGCTGATTAGGTTGTTACCAGTCAAACGACCGATAAGGAATTCTAGCGAAAGGTAGTTAACGCTCTTCGCACTTTTAATGCGTGGATCTTCTTCTGTCGCAAGCAAATCTAGAGTAGTAAATTCAGCCAGAGCATGCCCCATTGCTAGGTACCATGCGCGGCTGTCTGCGTTTTCAATCGTATGAGCGTAAGTTACAGATAGGTGTTTCTTTACGCTTTCTTGGAACGACTTCTTGTCAAATTGTTTTTGTTGAGTAGGTTTCATTACGAAATTCTCACGTCTTTTGGTAATTCATCTGCCATACATCGTGCATTTACCTCTGTGAATAAACATCCTCCTAATTCTCATCCTTTGAAGGAGGAGGGCTGAGGGCGTAGAGGGGGTACCATTGCTAGGTTAGTGATCCAAATCTCAACAAAGTGAACTTTGCACCAGTTCTTAGTGATTTTGATCACAATGGAATGTGAGAAAGGTTAAAACCCGTTCATGACGCTTTTTATAGTCCACTCATCTGATGATGTGAAAATTGTAATATCGGTCACATTAACTCGGTCAGCGTAGAAGAACTTTTCGTAATCTATGTGCAACGCGATCTTAACGCTAACGAAACAAACGATATTTAAGTGACGACAATCACAAATAAAGGGCGTAGCTGATGGTAAATCCATCAACCCTTGAGAATTAGGAAGTGGATCAAAGTAACGAACATTTCTGATGTCGTAACATCCCACTCAGCTCACAGGATTGTACGCTTTTTATACAAACTAGAATTAGGCGATGTGAGTTATTTCTAGTTTTCGCTAGCTTTTATATCTAAGTGACCGTATGGAATGGTTTTTCAGACGGACGCAAGCCCCAACAGTAGCGACATTATCCGGCATTCAAACAGTGTTTTTGATGCTGATGACATCATTCAGTAAGACGGCTTTCAAGGGGGCTTTACTAGAATGATCACGTTGCTGTCATTTGGGTATACATAAATAAGGACATAACTACTAATGTGGATTCCATCTAAGCTTACTCGACCAGGACGCCTGCACAATGCCATCGTGCGCCCACGAGTGTTGGACTTACTACAGCAAGCGCCTTACTACAAATTGGTTTTATTCCGCTCCCCAGCAGGTTACGGAAAAACAACAATGGCAGCGCAGTGGCTATCCGATAAGCCAAACGTCGGTTGGTACAGCATTGATGACAGCGATAACGACGGCTTTCGCTTTGTAAACTATCTGCTTCAAGCATTAAACAAAGCCACCAACTTCAGTTGCGCTAACGCACAAAAACTGGCGGAAAAACGTCAGATCTCGTCTTTACGCTCCCTATTTAGCGAAGTATTCGCTGAAATGGCTGACTTTCATCAAGAGTGCTACGTGGTGCTTGATGACTACCATTTAATCACGAATGATGAAATCCATGAATCCATGCGTTTCTTTTTAAAGCACATGCCAGACAACCTCACCGTTGTGGTAACCAGTCGTGCAGCGCCGCCTCTGGGCACTGCAAACTTACGTGTTCGTGATTTAATGATCGAAATCGGCAACGAGATGTTGGCGTTTGATACCGAAGAAACAACTCGCTTCTTTAACCAGCGTATCGCCGATGGTATTGATGAAGACATGGCGAACAGCCTAAGAACCTATGTTGAAGGTTGGCCATCGGCGATGCAGTTGATCGCATTGCAAGCCCAACATCAAAACCGCACATTGGCACAAACCGTAGAGTCGGTATCGCAGTTCAATCACGCGCACTTGTGGGATTACTTGGTCGAAGAAGTGTTTGACTTACTCGATCACGAAACTCGTCACTTTTTAATGCAAGTATCCGTGCTTGACCACTTCAATGATGAGCTAGTGTTTGCCCTTACCCAACGCGAAGATGCACTGGGAATGATTGAATCGCTTAACCGTTACGGCTTATTCATTTATCCGCTCGAAGGGGAACAGAACTGGTTCCGATTCCATAACTTATTTGGCGAGTTTTTGTCTCATGAGCGCCAAGCTCGTATTCCTCAGCAAGAAAAAGATCTCCACCGCAATGCTGCTATCGCTTGGTTACAGCAAAAAGCACCACACCAAGCGATTCATCATGCACAAAAATCGAATGATAAGGACTTAGTGGTAGAGATCCTAAACGAATTCGGCTGGAAGATGTTTAACCAAGGCGAACTCAGCACGCTGGAAAGCTCAATTAACAAGTTGGACGATGATCTGTTGTTCAGCCACCCAAAACTTACGATGCTCCGAGCATGGTTGGCTCAAAGTCAGCATCGTTATAACCAAGTGGGCCACCTGCTTGAAGAAGCGGAAGAGGAACACAAAAAGCGTAACATTGCGTTAGATATTCATTATCAAGGTCAAGCAAACGCGTTGCTTGCTCAAGTGGCTATCAACAGTAACCAGCCAGAAAAAGCTCTCGAATTAGCGGAGTTAGCGCTTAGCCAACTTGATAACACAATTTACCGTAGCCGAATTGTGGCGACTTCGGTTGTTGGTGAAGTTAACCACGTGCTAGGTAAACTAGACCGTGCTTTGCCGATGATGCAACAAACTGAAAAGCTAGCTCGTCAGTATCAGGTATATCACCAAGCGTTATGGGCAATATTGCAGCAAAGCGAGATTTTAATTGCACAAGGTTACGTGCAAGCTGCCTTTGAACTACAAGATTCCGCATTTCGTCTGATTGAAGATCAGCAGCTTCAGCATGTTCCTCTTCATGAATTTTTGCTGCGTATTCGCGCGCAAGTACTTTGGTGCTGGAACCGACTTGATGAAGCGGAAGAATGCGCGTACAAAGGTCTGCAAATTCTCGAAAACCATTCACCAAGCAAGCACTTACATAGCTATTCGATGTTGGCGCGTATTGCGATTGGACGCGGTGAATTAGACAAAGCCGGTAAATTCATTGAGCATATACAGCACTTGATGAAACAGTCGACTTACCACGTAGATTGGACTGCAAACGCTTCACTATCGTTGATTCTATTTTGGCAAGCGCGCGGGAATACCGATGCAATGCAAGAATGGCTCAACACTGCGGTTCGTCCTGAATCGGCATGCAACCACTTTTCTCAATTGCAATGGCGTAACATTGCCCGCGCCCACATTAACTTAGGCCAATATACCGACGCTCGTGCTGCGTTAGATTTCCTCCAAGGTGAAGCTCGTCGCACTAACCTAATCACAGATACTAATCGCAACTTAGTGGTTGAAGCGGTCCTTTCTGCTCGCCAAAAAGATGAGGAGCAAGCCAAGGCTCTGTTAAAAGAAGCATTAGTAATGACGAACCAAACTGGCATGGTCGGAAACTTCCTGATTGATGGTGCAACCATTGGCGGTCTGCTGGAGAAGTTGAGCCTCCGCCATGAACTGGGCGATCTTGAGCGTCACCGTGCTCAACAGTTAATGAAGGACATTTCATCGAATCAACGTAGCCGGTCGATTCACTTTGATGAAGACTTTATTGAAAAGTTGGTGAATCACCCTAATGTGCCAGAGCTAGTACGTACCAGCCCATTAACACAACGCGAATGGCAGGTTCTGGGGCTGATTTATTCAGGCTTTAGTAACGAGCAAATCGCACAAGAGCTGGATGTGGCAGGTACGACAATTAAAACCCACATTCGCAACCTGTACCAAAAGCTTAATATTGCTAATCGTAAAGAAGCCATTGTGACAGCTGAAAATTTGCTGCAGTTGATGGGATACTGAACTGCTCGATAAACGGGTTAAAACGTAAAGTAAAACACAAGGGTTGGCGTAACACGTCAGCCCTTTTTTATGACTGACAGTAAGAGAAGTGCAATTTGCAAAGCACGTAAGTAACGTTGTTCATATAAAAAAATAGCCAACCGCAATAATCGCGATTGGCTTATATTTAGTGTGAACAAATTGTATTCACTAACAACGTCAGTTGGCTAGGTGACCCTCGGCTTAAGAAGGGTCGAGCAGTATTATGCATTAATCATGCCAAAATGCAAAGACTTATTTTTGGGCACAAGATCTCATATAAGCTGGATTTATTCACGCGCAAATTATCAAAATGCAATTTGATAATGCAAATTGCAATTGCACAATGCAACCAAGATTGATAATTGATAGTAGAGTTAATCATCTCAAAAATGTAAACCAAGCATTAAAAGCTCGTTACGGCGGCATTGTCTCTTGGCGGGTAATAAAGATAGGCAATAGATTGGATATAAAACCAAGTAGTTACAGCACTATTTCATACTTTTTTCATCGCAATGTTTGTATACTCTCTGCCATCGAAACGACTTAGCATTAGAGCAATGAACTACTTAATTACTTTCTTCAAGGGAATCGCCATGGGTGCAGCAGATGTTGTACCTGGTGTATCTGGCGGCACCATCGCGTTTATCACTGGTATTTACGATACGCTGCTTGAAAGCATTCGACGCATTAACCCCTCACTTTTCTCTATCTGGCGAAAAGAAGGGGTTAAAGCCGCGTTTAATCACATCAACGGATTCTTCCTTATCGCTCTGTTTGCCGGCATTTTCACCAGTATTGCAACGCTAGCAAAGTTGATTACTTGGCTTCTTGACACACACCCGATCCCACTTTGGTCATTTTTCTTTGGTCTGATTTTGGTCTCTGTGTATCACATTATTCGTCAGGTTGAGCAACGCGATCTTGTCCGCTTTGTCATTCTGCTCGTTGGTGTCGGGTTTGCTTATAGTATTACTGTGCTCAAACCTTTACACATGGAACCAACGGCCATTAACACCTTATTCGCTGGAGCTATCGCGATTTGTGCGATGATCTTGCCGGGTATCTCTGGCAGTTTTATTTTGCTGCTGATTGGCATGTATGCTCCTGTATTAGCCGCAGTGAAAGGTTTTCAAGTCGATACATTAGCGCTATTTTTGTCTGGCTGCGTGATCGGTTTACTGTCCTTCTCTCACTTATTGTCGTGGTTACTACGCAAGTTCCGTGATTTCACCCTGATGTTTTTGACTGGATTAATGATTGGTACGTTGCCAAAGATTTGGCCATGGAAAGAAACCATCACTTGGCGCACCAATTCGAAGGGCGAACAAGTGCCATTGCTACAGCACAACCTATCACCATTTGAATTTGAACACGTGACATCACAACCTTCTCAGTTAGTACTTGCTGTCGTAATGATGCTTGCAGCCATTGCTCTGGTTTTGGGTCTAGAGAAATTCGCAGATTCAGATAAATAACTTTGGTATCAAACACATACTGAACCAAATAAAAACGGAGCCAATTGGCTCCGTTTTTATCTATTGGCTAAGGGCAAAAACATCTCAATTGAAAACTCTGCTGTATTTGATGCAATAACGTCCGTCGCGTTACTAAGAAGCTGGTCACCGAGGTATAACGCACAATTTACCGAGGTCACGAGTTGGCGAGCGGCGCATCTGTGCTACGATGCTCGTAATGTTAAGTGATAAATGCTGAACCTTAATGAAACTGTTACAAATCGCCGCTGTTTCAGCCGCATTAGTTGCGGGATTTTATGCCCCGACTCTAATAAAAAGCTTTTCTTCTTCCACTCAAAGCAAGTCAATAGATGAATACTGCTTTCTCTCTACAACCTCTTGCGTCCAAGAAAATGTTACGATGACGCTAAACTCAGAAACTGCTCAACCCTTGGTTCCTACCACTCTAAATGTTGAGTGGCATACAAGCGATGCTAAGCAACTCATCCTAAGTCTTTCAGGAAGAGAAATGGAGATGGGTGAGCCTAAGTTTTTACTGAAGCAAATCGCTCCTGGCCAATATCAAGGTGACATCATTCTCCCGGTTTGCACGGAGGATGCAATGACTTGGGTTGGTGAACTCAGTGATGGAGAGAATACCGTTTACCCTGCTATAAAAATGCAAAGATAAGGAATCGTTATGAGCCGCAATTGGTCCCTATTTCTCGTAGCTGCTTTCGCACTCGGATTTGGCGTAAAGAGCTATTTAGATAATCAGAAAACGAAGCCAGAGCAAGTGGACAGTTCCACCTCTCAACAAACGGTATTGTTTGGGGAAAATAACCAAGCCGTCAATATCTTCGATGTGAATGACCCTCGCATCCGAGTCGTCTATTTTGGCTTTACTCGCTGCCCAGACGTTTGCCCAACTTCTCTTGCAATGCTGGCAGGAGCACTGAATCAAATTGACGACGCGCAAAAAGCACAACTACGCCCGATGTTCATTTCTTTAGACCCAGAGCGTGATGAGGCCGATGCATCAGCAAAATATGCCCATTACTTCCATCCAATGATTGAAGGCCTATCGGCACCACTTGATGTAACGACACCTTTGGCACACAACTATGGTGTCATTTTCCGCAAGACAGAATTGGAAGGCTCGGAACTAAAGTACACGCTGGATCATAGCTCTTACTTTTACTTCTTGAAGCCGGATGGCACGTTAATCACTAAAGTACCGCATACGCTCTCGCCGGCACCGATTGTTGAAGCCATTTCAAAACTAACGACCGAAGGCTCTTCAAATGACGGTTAAGTCAGTGCTGAAGCAATTTTTCAATTTCCTAACTCATACCAACCCCAATGTCGAACAAGACGTCGATACGATCATTGACGCCATTGGGGGCATAGAAAACCTGCTAGAAACTGGTGCATGTGCGACTCGGCTGCGTCTTACCCTCAGAGCGACGTCCGTCATCGATAAGAACGCACTCAAAAATCATGGCGCGCATGGCGTCGTGATATTGGATGATCGTCATATCCAAATCATATACGGCTTAAAAGCCAACACGTATTCGCAGATTATGGAAGAGCGCATCACAAAACAAAGTTAATATTTTTGCAGTATAGCTACCCTCTTTAAAAAAGGGCAGCTATACTCTTTTGGCTTAATTAACTCACTTATTTATTAACCAACGAAGAGGACACAAGATGATTGTATTGAATAACACTAACTGGGCATCGCAAGGGTAACCCTAACAGCACCAACTCTGTGGCATAACCACAACTCCCCTTCTCTGCCCGGTCTTCACCGGGGTCAACTCTATCCGAATTAGACCCTAATGCGATTTGTATTAAGGCGCTTTGTTGCGTCAGGGATAATTCAATAATGAATCAAACACATACTTTTTGTGACACATTAGTTTCAACTTCAAACCCTCTAAAACAATTGGGTTGGAAACCATTTTTTCCGCAACAACTGACATTAGACGATTACGACAACACTATTTTTGCTCGTGTAATTGCGCATCACCGAAGTGGTTATTTATTGGCAACAGAAACTGGGCAAGTTCATCTTAATGCCCACCATTCTTTACCCAATATGACCGTCGGAGACTGGGTAATCTTAAATGAAGATCAGCAATTTGTTCGCTTACTGGATCGCTTGAGCCTCTTTAGCCGCAAAGCCGCTGGCAGCAAAGTGGCAGAGCAACTCATCGCAGCCAATGTGGATACAGTGTTTATCGTCTGTTCCCTTAACGACGACTTCAATTTAAGTCGTATTGAACGTTATCTTGCCTTGGCTCATGAAGCCGAAGTCGAACCCGTCATCGTGCTTTCCAAAGCCGATTTGTGTGACAATACTGATGAACTAAAAAGCCAAGTACAGAAGCTCGACCCTCTATTAGCTATAGAGACAGTCAACGGCTTAGAAATAGAGAGTGCTTCTAAACTCATGACCTGGTGCAAAGAAGGACAAACCCTCGCTTTTATCGGTTCTTCAGGCGTTGGCAAATCAACTCTTGTTAATGCATTACTCGGGCAACAAGAACAGGCAACTGGGCATATTCGTGAAGACGATAGCAAAGGGCGACATACAACTACATCGCGCTCTATCCATCTATTACCTGATGGCGGCATCTTGATTGATACTCCGGGAATGCGCGAGCTTCAACTAGCAGATTGTGAATCGGGGGTCAGTGAGGCATTTTCTGACATTGAGGCTCTCGCTCAGCGTTGTCGCTTTGGTGATTGCCAGCATCAAACTGAGCCGGGTTGCGCAGTTCAAACTGCGATTGAAAATGGCAAACTGGAAGTTCGTCGTTTCAATAACTATCAAAAACTATTGCGAGAACAAGCCTTTAACGGTGCGACTTTGGCAGAGCAACGAGCTCAAAGTCGACAGTTCGGGAAACTCACTCGAAATGCCATGAGTGATAAGCGCAGGCGCCAACAAAGTTATTAATTTGTTGCGTTTGAGTTGTCAATAAAATCAAAGGAGACGAAAGTCTCCTTTTTAACAACTTTATTAAAAACCATTACTCATAACTAATGATAATTTTCAACATAAAAATCTTATTTAAATAACATTGAGCAAACATTTAATCCAAAAACAAACTAAAACTAGACACAAAATATTACCAAGCTAAGATATGTGATATTCAGCAAGAAAATGGCTGAATTTATAAAAACAGGATAATTGATAATCATGTGTCTTAGTGACCAGAAGCAATGCTCACCCCTTGCAATATAAGGGCATTATCGCCGTGTAATGATGGACTATTGCCCTGCCACTCTGGCATAAAATTGCAGGAATGATGTATGCAACACAACAGCCTCGTTGCCCGATATGCTCGTGGTAACCTCGTCGTCCAGATCCTTGTCGGTATCGTCTTTGGTATTTTGCTCGCGACAATTTCTCCAAGCCATGCCGAAAGCGCGGGATTAATTGGTAGCCTTTTTGTCGGTGCGCTTAAAGCGATCGCGCCAATTCTTGTGTTTATTTTGGTTGCCGCTTCAATTGCAAACCAAAAGAAAAACCAACACACTTACATGCGCCCAATCGTTGTACTGTACCTGATGGGTACATTCTTCGCGGCGCTATCAGCAGTGGTTCTAAGCTTCCTTTTCCCGACCAATTTAACGCTTGTCACCGGCGCTGAAGGTGCAACGCCTCCTCAAGGTATTGCTGAAATTCTACGCACATTGTTGTTTAAACTGGTCGACAACCCAGTAAATGCACTAGTAGAAGCAAACTACATCGGCATTCTTGCTTGGGGTGTGGGTCTGGGTCTTGCACTACACCACGCATCGGCGACAACGAAGGCCGTATTTGAAGATCTAAGCCACAGCGTGTCTCACATTGTGCGCTTTATCATTCGTCTTGCACCATTTGGTATTTTTGGCTTGGTTGCTTCAACGTTTGCGACAACGGGCTTTAGCGCACTAGCAAGCTACGCACACCTTCTGGCGGTTCTTCTTGGCGCAATGATGATCATCGCACTCGTTGTAAACCCAGCGATCGTGTTCGTTAAAACCAAACAAAACCCTTACCCACTTGTATTCCGTTGTCTACGTGAAAGTGGTGTAACTGCGTTCTTCACTCGTTCAAGTGCGGCGAATATTCCAGTAAACATGGCACTATGTGAGAAACTAAAACTGGACGAGGATACATACTCAGTATCTATCCCTCTAGGTGCGACCATCAACATGGCTGGTGCTGCAATCACTATCACAACGCTAACGCTTGCAGCTGTGCACACTATGGGTATCGAAGTTGATCTACTGACTGCGCTACTTCTAAGTATTGTAGCTGCGGTTTCTGCATGCGGCGCATCAGGTGTTGCAGGTGGCTCTCTACTACTTATCCCACTTGCGTGTGGCCTGTTTGGTATCTCAAACGACGTAGCAATGCAGGTTGTAGCGGTTGGCTTCATTATCGGTGTGATTCAAGACTCTGCAGAAACTGCGCTAAACAGCTCAACAGACGTTGTCTTTACGGCAGCAGTTTGTAAATCAGAGCAGCAAAAAGCTCAGTAAGACTGACAGAACAAAGAGAAAGGGGAGCCGATGATGGCTCCCCTTTTTTGTTTAATTGCGCTCAATTACGCGGTGACCAAAGCCACCTCTTCAATTGAGAAATGCTTACTTGGCTCAACAAACTCTTGCTGCGCTGCGATGGTTTGCAGTTCCCATTCGCCTGCATGGTAAGTGGCGCTTAACACCCCGTAACACGCGTCGTGACAATGTTGGAAAGCTTGTTTAGGAGACCAACCTTTCAGCAATCCTGAAGTGAAGATCGCCGAGATAAGGTCGCCCACGCCAACAGGTTGTTTAGCAAACTCAAATTGAGGACGCTTCGCAAGGTAAATGCCTTCTTGCGTAGCCAGTAGCATGTTAAAGCTGCCATTTTCTAGGCAGTAAAGGTGCTTAACTAGCACAACTTTTGGACCTTTCTCTAGCGCACGTTGGCATGCGGTGATCGCATCGTCTAGTGAGTGGATTTCCATCTCAGCAAATTGACTTAGCTCGAATTGGTTCGGAACGATCACGTCCGCCATTGGCATCAAACGCGTTAGAAGATTTTCAGCAATGCCCGGAGCCACAATGCAGCCTTTGTCTGGCGCGCCCATCACAGGGTCGCAAACGTAAAGTGCGTTCGGGTTCGCTTGCTTCACTTTCGTCACGGTATCTTCAACAGCAAGGCACTGCTCTGCGCTACCTTGGTAGCCCGTCAATACCGCTTGGCACTTTTCCAGCACGCCGATGTTACCAAGTCCACGAACTAACTCGCTGATGTCTTCAGCCGCAAACGCTCGCCCAGTCCAGCCTTCTTGATACTGCGTGTGGTTAGAAAATTGAACGGTATGAATCGGCCATACTTCGAAACCCATGCGTTGCATTGGGAAAACGGCACTGCTGTTACCAGCATGACCAAAAGAAACATGAGATTGTATAGAGAGGATACCTTGCATAGTACCTTACCTCTTATTGTAGTTATCGATAGTTCAAAGACAGCGGCAAGCGCCAGTTTTGCGAAACCAGTAGTGTATCCGACAAACCAAGATTCTCTAACTCAATTCTCCTCAATATCTTCAGAGTAAGTTGGAACGTTGGTTTTCAACACCATCTTCTTAATTTCCATTTTGTCTTTATTCAGTGCGATTTCTAGGGTATCTCCTTCCCTTATCCCGAGCTGAGCCAGGATTACGCTTGGAATGACTACGGCGGTGTCGTCACCGATTTTAACAGGTTGACTTATCATCTTTCGTCCTCCAAATGTCGAAAATGAGTTTTCACGTCATTGGATGTCTAGCCTCAAATACATTAAGCTGACTTGGGTTTGGCGTAAATGCCTAAAAACAAAGAGCCTTCCACACCGCGTTTGGGAAGGCTCTTTTTGTATTATTTTTTAATTTGCTAAAGGCTCATGCTTCGCAGCAATCAGACCGTAAGCACTCCAGCCTAGGAAGGTTACGATAGAGCCCCACATCATCGCTTCGTAGCCGGAGCCGTAAAGCGCATAGAAGCTGTACAGAGAGCCAATCAGAGCGATAACGTTGGTGGTTTTCATCTCGCGCTCTGGCACATGTGCCACTTGCTGCATAATAAATATTGCACCCATACATAAAATGTAAGGAATAACGTTTGTTACTACCGCTAGGTTAACCAGTGCTTCGAACTGCTCGTTCAGCGTTGGAGAAATCGTCATTAGAGACAATACTGATTGGATGATAGTAATCGCGATCATACCTTTGATCGGTGTGCCGCGTTTGTCCACTTGAGAGAACAATTTAGGGAAGAAGCCCGCATCAGAAGACGATTTGAACACTGACGCGATAGTGAATTGCCAACCCAATAGAGAGCCCGCACAAGCCAATACCGCCATACCCGCAACCACTTTACCAGCAGCAGAACCTAGCATCACTGTCCATACGGTTGAGAATGGCGCTGTAGATGCAGCAAGCTCAGAGTTTGCAACGATACCAGAACAGATGTTTGTCGATACAATGTAAACCACAGCCGCGATTAGCGTACCACCTAGCACTGCGATTGGTACGTTCTTCTCTGGGTTTTCTACGGCTTCAGAGTTCGCACAGGCCGATTCAAGACCAAGGAATGCCCATAGAGTCATCGCAATAGAAGCACTCACAGCTTCACCAAATGGTAGGTGGTGTGGGTTCCAAGCTTCAATGTACATGGTTGGGTTAAACCAGAACCAACCAACAATACCCAATGAACACACTGGTAGGATTACGCCCCACACGGTGAATGTACCAATTTGACCTGTGATTTTCGCACCACCGAAGTTCGCGAAAGTACAAATCCAAAGAATGGCGATGGTGTACAAACAGGTTTCGACCGGAGATAGGGTCACTTCAAAGAATGCGGAGCCGTAACCCACACAAGTAATCGCGATCGCAATGTTCGCAATAAGGAGCGACAAACCGTAAGTCCAGCCCGCCATAAATGCACCCGATTTACCGAATGCATAAGACGCGTAACCGTTCATACCGCCGTCACGTTTACTAAAACGACCACATTTTGCAAACACGTAAGCCAACGCCAAAGAGCCCGCCGCCGTGATCAGCCAAGACAACACAGAAATGGTGCCCACTTGCGCCAGTTTACTTGGCAGCATGATGATGCCGGAGCCGGCCATGTTGATGAATGTCAGAATGGTTAACTGCACCACCGACATTTTTTTAGTTTCAGTACTCATAAATTATTCTCCACGAATAAGCGGTTCGCACCGACGCCGGAGCGTGGTGCGAACGGGTAGATTAATCTTTTAGGACATAACAATGTGCGGTAGTGCGACCGTTAACATCTTCAAGGTACACACCTTGAATTTCTGGCGCGAAGCCTGGGAAGCGGTTGATGCCTTCTTCTAGAGATAGGAAGTAATCCACCACCTGTTGAGTCCAGACTTCACCAGTGATCACACAGATAATACCTGGAGGGTAAGGAAGTGCACCTTCAGCGGCTACGCGGCCCACGGCCTCTTTAAGTGGTAGGTAATTGCATTCACCACGGAAGTATTTGCGTGTTGCTACGTCAGGTTTGTGAACCATTTGTGGGAAGTACTCGCTGCGGAACATCGCTTTTTGTAACTGTTTCACGTTCAGCTCTTTGTACATGTCATGCATTTCCTGACATAGCTGACGGATGGTGTAGCCACGGTAGCGTTCTTTATTCGCTTCGTAGACGCTTGGAAGTACGATACTTAAAGGGGCATCATCACGGATGAATTTTTCGAATCGGTTAATTTGAGCCACAAGGTGACGGATCTTACCCATATCTTCCGCAGGAGTGAGTAGGAACAAGATAGAGTTCAAGTCGCACTTTTCAGGGATGATGCCATTTTCACGAAGGAAGTTCGCTAAAAGCGTTGCAGGAATACCAAAGTCTGCGTAGCTGCCATCTTCAGCAATACCTGCTGTGGTTAGTAGCAATTTACATGGGTCAACGAAGTATTGACCTTCACCGTACCCCTCGAATTTGTGCCAGCTTGCGTTTGGCTCAAACATGAAGAATTTCTTGTTCGTTGCGATCACGTCAGTGTCGTAGCTGCCCCAAGGTTGGCCTTCGACTTCATCTGGAATGAACGGACGAATCAATTCACAACTCTTAAGGATTTCTTTACGCGCTTCGATACCTGTCTTAACCGCATCGCGCCATAAACGCAGACCTGCTTCGCCGTCGTGGATCTTCGCGTTCACATCAAGCGCAGAGAACAGTGCGTAGAATGGTGAAGTCGATGCGTGCATCATAAACGCGTTGTTAAAGCGTTTGTGGTTACAGTAACGAGCTTGACCTTTGATATGGCGGTCTTTTTTGTGGATTTGCGATGTTTGAGAGAAGCCAGCTTGTTGTTTGTGAACAGACTGAGTCACGATCACACCTGCGTCTTCTGGTTTCAAATCCAGCAGCAGTGGTGAACAGTCTTTCATCATAGGGATGAACTGCTCATAACCAACCCACGCAGAGTCAAACAGGATGTAGTCACAAAGGTGACCTATCTTATCCATTACGTAGCGAGCGTTGTAGATAGTACCGTCGTAAGTACCAAGCTGGATAATAGCAAGACGGAAAGGACGTTCATCGCGTGCACGTTCTGGGTCCACTTTCGCGATTTGAGCACGAATGTATTCTTCATCGAAACAGTGTTCATCCATACCACCGATAAAGCCCCAAGGGTTACGCGCCGTTTCTAAGTAAACTGGCATACCACCCGCTTGGATTAACGCACCGTGGTGGTTCGATTTGTGGTTGTTACGGTCGAACAGTACCAAATCACCTTCAGTTACCAGCGCGTTACAGACTACTTTGTTTGAAGCAGAAGTGCCGTTAAGTACGAAGTAAGTTTTGTCCGCGTTAAATACTTTTGCAGCGTGCGCCTGCGCTTGATGTGCAGAACCTTCGTGGATCAGCAAGTCACCTAAATCCACGTCCGCATTACACAAGTCACTACGGAACAGGTTTTCGCCGAAGAAATCGTAGAACTGTTTACCAGCTGGGTGTTTTTTGAAGAACTGACCACCTTGGTGTCCCGGACAGTCAAACGCTGAGTTACCCATCTCAACATAGTGCGTTAATTGCTTGAAGAAAGGAGGAAGCAGACGACATTCGTACTTGGTTACTGCTTCGTTGATTTGACGACAGTAGTACTCTATAGATTGTCTTTCTAAATCGATAACGCCAGTTAGCCAAACGTAATCTTCTGCCGAAACTGGGTTTTCATCCGTTACTAAGAAAACTGGAATACCGTAACCCGTTTCGGAAATCATTTTATGCAGACCTGCTTTAATGTCTGCTGAAGTAATAATAGTCGCACCAACGTCGGTTAATTCAACTTGCTCTAAAGGTTGTAAATGACGATTAAATTGTTCATCTAAAGATTCAGCTAATAAACTGAAGTCTTCTGGCATGTAATTACTAACACCTATAATTAAACTTTTCATTTGGAATATCTCTTTTTTGTTCTTTAAAATTGACAAGTGCAGATATTACAAACGAAAACGATATTTAAAATTCAAAAAACAAATTTCGTGATTAAATTTTCACATTTAAAAGACTTATTTCCTCGAATTAAAATTTCGCGACCTTCATCACTTTCCAATTGATAGTCCAATGATATTGAAACCAGAATTAAAAGGAAAAATAATTAAAAATTGTGTGACCACAACCATTATTGTTAGAAATAAAATATCAAGAAAATAATTTTTTGAGATTTCCATCACTATATAATTATTAGGACTATATTATTAGGAATGATAAATATTTTAATTTTAACTAAATTTAAACACATAATAAAAAAGCCATCAACACATGTATTGATGGCTTTTTACTTTAGGTGCAAAGGAAACACAATTCAATTAAATAAATGACTATCTAGTTTGACTCCATCATTCGACCATTGCTGATAACGTTTTACAGACATGCCTGACGAGTACATAGTGTGTTTACAATCCATGCACTCGACAAAATACAAGCCACTCATGCCAGCCATAACGTGCAGTCTACGGCTATCGCAACGCTTACAGGACAAGCGTTTTACTTTGGTATTGACGTCAATACGACGAGCAAAGTTTAACGTTTCATGAGAACATAAAGCATCAACAGCACTATCTTTAAATGGATGTTCACTCAACAAGTAATTAATGGCGTAATCATACACCGGGGGGATTGAAGATTTTCCACTTTCAATATTACTTATTTTAGCGACGGAAACACCTAATAAAGAAGCGAACTCAGCCTTACTGTACTCTAAGATAAACCTTGAAGAGATAAATTTATCTGCACTAATGATTCTCAACATACACAAATCTCTAATATAAATAAAAACAGAGATAAACAATTACCTCTATTTATTATGAAGCATGTAATGAAAAAGTTACTTCCTAGTGTAATTCTGCATGTTAACTATGCTATTTTATTTTTACGTTATCTTGCGACTAATTAATCATAAAATCAATAATCGACACCTAAATATAAAAGAACAATTTAAGATTTATAATACATTTTTTAATTTACATTATTAGATAAAGTAATGAGTACTATTCACCTATAAATCGGGGCATCAAGTATTGCTCTTCAATAATTATTACTATCAATTGAAAAGTCTTGATCTAAGCCCAATAGCGGAAGTAAATAAAGAGGGAAAAACCTCTTTTTTAAGGTAAACAGATCCCATCTTAGTTAAGTACTAAAAATATGTTGAAAAATCGCATAAATAGTATACACATCAGTAAAATGACTGCTTAAGTAAGTTTACATTCTGTTGTCGTGACTGATATAGATACTGGCAAAAGAGCAAAAGAAAAGCCTCAATCTTGAGGCTTCTGGATAAGATAGGTTATGGCTGAAGGAAGTTTTGAGTGAAATCGAGCGCATCTTTAGAGAGTTTTTTTTCGTTGGGCGATGTGCTTGCCTGGTCTTCTGCTGTTACCGTTGTCATCTTAGGCTGAAAATCTAGTGTTGATGTCTCCTCCCAAGCTTCGGAGGCGTCTTTATTCTCATCATTCAACACCGCATTGAGCTCCTCTTCCGCAGGAAAATACGCTTCGCGTTTGTACACTTTGTTAAGGGCTCGAATAATAGAGTGCTTTCTCACAATTCCTGAGGCCAGCTTTCTTTGCAACGGCTTCGCTATGGACTGCAATCCAACGACAACATCAACACCAATATTGGTCGCCACTTCATCACGCAACGTACGCGCAGGTTGGTAGCCCATATTGGCAGAAAGAAACAGCCAAACGTAAGCAATTGCATTACCCGTTTTACCTTTATCCTTCCACGCTTCGCCAGCATGATACATCGCTTTAGCACTGCCACCTTCCGCGGCCCGTTCCAGCCAGTAGCAACCTTTAACCATGCTTTTTTCTGTACCAATGCCATTTAGGTAACATAAGCCGACTTGGATCTTGCCATCTGCACTGTCTTTTTCCGCCGCTTTCATAAACCAGTAAAGCGCATCTGCACTGCGTCCTGCACTATTGTCTGGTGAAAGCTGCCATTCCCCCATATAAATCATGGCATCAATGCAGCCTTCTTCGGCGGCAGTTTCAATCAGTTGGTTACCTTTTGGGATATTTTTTTCAGTTCCTCGACCAAAGACCAAGGCCTTGCCCGTCGAAAATTTCGCTTCGGTATCCCCTTCCATTCCCGCAATTGCGGTACGCCAGAAGTTTGCCTGCTCTTTTAAAATCACATCTTCGCGCATGCGTTCACTTAAGCGAACAATGCCGTACATCCCCGTCACATTGTCCAATTTAGCTGCTTTATCATACCAATACAGCGCTTGACGAATGTTGTCCTTTTCGGCTTCTTTCGCTAGAAATAAAATGGTGGGGATATGCCCGGTTTCTGCTTTGAACTCTCGCTCTTTACGCTCTTGCTCTCGCGCTTTATGCATCGCCTTTCGATAAGCGGCTTCGCGAGCTTTCCTCTCTGCCTCGAGTCTCTGTTTCCGCATCGACAACGAGATCATCCACACAAATATCAGGACGAGTGAAAGGCCAGTTGCCGCAATGGCAATGCCCATACTACTCATAAATAGCCTCTTTTGGTTTCAGGGCCCAATTCAACTCCCTTTCAGGGAAATCTTATGATTACGCGCCGACGTAATGCCGACTAACGTCATTATATAACGACCACTTAGCGAAAATCTGAAGCTCGCGAAGACTTAATGGCGGTATTTTATTCAACATCACTGCAACTTATTTTTAAAAGAAAAATATAGCCCTCATTTTTATAGAACTTAATCACGGTTTTGGGGCTGAGACATTCTCATCCCCTATCATCCCCCCTTACTCATCCCATAAAAATTTACATTTTAATGATGTGCAGAATCTCTCACTATGCGCCTGTTTTGTTATTTAATTTGTGAACAAAATCGACTGTGACAGAAAATTTGCACCTGTAAAAAACTTAACAGCCTGCTCTCACATTTTGCTGATGATTCAGTGTATTAGCATCTAATTGAACATTTCCTTTTTTGGCATCTGCCTTTCTAGCGTGTGCAAAACCTTCTTGATGATTGAGTCAGCGAAGGCAGCGCGCAGCTCAATATCAATTCAATAACAATGGATTTGTAAACGTGGACAATAAGACATTTAAATTATCAACAATTGCCAAAACCGTACTGCCTTTGATTTCCGTCGCGGTAATCAGCGGTTGTGGTAGTGATAGCACGAACGAAGATACGACGCCCCCTGGCTCAGGCTTGTACCCTGCGGGAGAGAACGAAGTCGTCATTTATTACAAACGTGACGTAGCATCAGCTTCAACAGCCAGCGACTACGAAGGTTGGGGCTTGCACCTATGGAACGGTGAGGGCTGTACCAGCACAGATTTAGACGCAATGGGCATTCCGGGAACAGGAACGGATTGGTCTGCGCCACACCCATTCGATGGCATCAACGACACCTACGGTGCTTACTACGTACTGAAAATAAACCCTGACGCCTCTGACCCACACGAATGCATGAACTTCATTCTGCACAAAGGTGATGAGAAAGCGTTCGGCAGCGCAAACTCAAAAGTAGAGTTGACGAAAATCGGCGAATCGAAAGGTTTGTTTGGCTTCCACGGCAGCAGTGAACTTTACTACGAGCCAATAGAAGAGCGCCCTGTTGATATTGATGGTCAAAAAGCCCATTGGTTAGACGCCAACACCATCGCATGGGAAGCGGCGACCAGTGCGGATTCCATGAAGCTGTTCTACAGCCTTAGCAATGACATCAAAATGGATGAAGACAAGCAAATCTCTGGCGGTACAGCCGTTGAGCTGACAAAAGCTGGTGAGTTGTCTGATGGTCTGAAATCACGCTTCCGTCACCTTGCTAGCCTTCAAGCTGCGGGTATCGATGTCGATGACGCGACCTTGCGTACGATCCTGAAGTCACAAATTGTTATGGTGGTTTACAACGCAAATGGTGACGTCATTTCTGCAACTGAAATGCAAAAGCCGGGCGTTTTGGATGCGGTGTTTGCCGATTCCAAGGCAGGTAACGCGATCGGTCAAGAACTCGGTGCGATTGTGGAAGGCGGTGCCGCAACCTTCAAACTATGGGCACCAACTGCCCAAGATGTTGATCTGATAATCTACGATGAAAACTTAGCAGAAGAAGCGACCGTTGCCATGACGGAAGACCCAGCAACAGGTATCTGGGTTTCTGAGGCACAAAGCAACGTTGTCAACAAATACTATCGCTACCAAGTTAAAGTATACCACCCAACAACTGGCGTCGTTGAAACGCGTTTGGTAACAGACCCATATTCAATGAGCTTGTCTAAGAACTCACGATACTCGCAAGTGGTTGATTTAGATGATCCAAGCTTAATGCCTCAAGATTGGAAAAACTACGCACGCCCAACGGTTAAAAAAGACGAAGACCACGTCCTTTACGAGTCACACATTCGTGATTTCAGTTTTAACGACAGTAAAGGCACACCAAGTCTTGATGGCAAATATCTGGCGCTTACAGAACCTGAGCGTGAGTCTGTTTCTCACTTAAAAGCCCTGAAAGATGCTGGCCTAACAACGCTACATATCCTGCCAGCATTTGATATTGCAACCGTGGATGAAGACGCTGACAAGCGAGTCGATATCACCGACACCGTGGGTAAACTTTGTGGCATCAAGCCAGAAGCCTCCATTTGTGAGACCGAAAATGACGGCAAAGTGATTGAAGAGGTATTAAATAGCTACGACCCAACAACGGGCAAAGCACAAGCGTTGATGAACGATCTTCGCATGCTAGACAGCTTCAACTGGGGTTATGACCCTTACCACTACACCGTGCCAGAAGGCAGTTATGCGACCGATCCTAACGGATCTAAGCGTATTCTTGAGTTCCGCGAAATGGTTCAAGCGACGCATAAAATGGATCTGAAACTGGTCATGGACGTCGTGTACAACCACACAAATGCATCTGGTGTGAACGAAAAATCAGTACTGGATAAGATTGTCCCTGGGTACTACCACCGCCTAAACGTCAACACTGGCGGCGTCGAAAACTCAACCTGTTGTGATAACACCGCAACCGAGAACTTGATGATGGGTAAACTAATGGTTGACTCATTGATGGTATGGGCGGATGACTATAAAGTCGATGGTTTCCGTTTTGACCTTATGGGCCACCAGCCGAAAGATGTGATGGTTTACGCACTTGAAAAAGTCCGTGAAATTGACCCGAATACCTTGTTCTACGGCGAAGGTTGGGACTTTGGTGAAGTCGCGCAAAACGCTCGCTTCGATCAGGCGACACAAGTCAACATGGCAGGGACAGAAATCGGTACTTTCTCTGATCGTCTGCGTGACGCAGTTCGTGGCGGAAGCCCATTTGATGGCGGTGTAGATTCTGAAGGTAAGCACCCACTTCGCTTTAACCAAGGCTTTGGTAACGCCGCTTACCCTAACGAAGAAACCAAAACTGACGCAGAATCGGTGAATGGTCGTTTACACAACCAAGATCTGGTTCGTCTAGGTATGGCTGGTAACTTGGCTGACTACATCCTTCTTGATTACAAAGGCGAAACCAAGCTGGGTAAGAACGTTGATTACAATGGTGCGCCTGCAGGCTACACAAAAGTGCCATCAGAGAACATCTCTTACGTGTCTAAGCACGACAACCAAACATTGTGGGATAACAACGCCTACAAGATTGCGACAGGCACTTCATCTGCCGAGCGTGCACGTATGCAGTCTGTGTCCCTATCAACGGTGATGCTTGGTCAAGGCATTCCATTCATCCACATGGGTTCTGAGCTATTGCGCTCTAAATCTATGCAGCGCGACTCGTACGATTCTGGTGACTGGTTCAACCGTGTATTCTTCGACGGAAGCGACAATAACTGGAACGTTGGTCTACCACGTGAAGACAAAGACGGCGCAAACTGGGAGTTGATCAAAACCATCGTCGGTGACAGCACGGCGAAACCAGACTCAACGGACATCGAGCTGACGAAGCAACAATTCCTAGAGCTACTAAAAATCCGTAGCACAAGCGAACTATTCCGCCTAGATACCGCGCAAGAAGTGATGAACCGTGTTGACTTCCGCAACGTAGGGAAAGACCAAATGGAAGGCTTGATTGTGATGTCTATCGACGATGGTACATCAGCAGGTGCCGATTTAGATTCGAACTACGATGCTATCGTGGCGGTTGTGAACTCAACATCAACTGAGAAATCTTTCAAAGTTGCCGGCGCAACTGGTTTCGAACTGCATGAAGTTCAACAAAACTCTGCGGATGACATCGTCAAAGGTGCAAGCTTCACCAATGAAACGTTCACAGTACCAGCACTGACAACAGCGGTATTCGTGCAGCCACAAAACGGCGCGCAAGGTGCTGGCCTGCCAGTAAACACGGATAACAAAGACGTATCGAGTATTCCTCCTTACGGCGAAACCGTTGTTTACGTGAAAGGCACGATGAACGAGTGGTCTGATAGCAGTGATTGGGCGATGACCTTTATTGGCAACGGTATGTACTCTGTAACTGGCGTTCTTGAAGCTGGTACACACGAGTTCAAATTCGCGGACTCTGGTTGGGCAAATCCAAACATCGGTTGTGATATTGCGAATATAGCTTCTGGTTCACTAGACTTAGGTTCAGAAGGTAACTGTAAGCTGTCTGTTGCAGAAACAGGTAAGTACAACTTCACTCTGAACGCGCTGCATGTTCAAGATGAAAGCGTAGAAAAACCGGTCGTGTCAGTGACCAAATCAGCAGATGCACCAACATTCGGTGAAACAGCACTTTACTTACGTGGCACTATCACTACATGGGATGCTCCAGCACAAGACTCAACAGCGAAGTTCAGCTATGTTGCAAATGACGTTTATTCGCTAGACATTGACCTAGCGGCGGGCAACTACGAAATGAAAGTTGCGAGCGCAGACTGGGCAGCAGACACCAACTTCGGTGGCGAAGGCAGTGTTGAGCTTGGTAAAGCGCTAACGATGGAAGTCGGTGGCGGTAGTGCAAACCTGAAAATTGCGATTGCAGAAGCAGGAAATTACAACTTCCACTTCAACGCGGCTGACAAGTCGGCGCCAATCGTGACGGTAACGAAAAACTAGTTTCATTTAAAAACATCCGTAATGAAAAAGGGGAAGCATCACGCTTCCCCTTTGTTTTGTTGGCGTCACTAAATGGTGGATACCAAAATCAAAAAGGTGTTAGTTTCCCCAAATCTGTTCAACAAACTCAGGATGATCAATGAATGGATTACGATTGCCCTGAAAATCAAACACTTGTTGATTGCGGTTTCGTTCTTTTTCACTAACGGGATCATTTTTGTGCCAACGCTTAAGCATGTTTAACACCCAAGGTTCAAAAACCGTCGAACTTGAACCATCAAGGACAGCATCCGCATTGCTTGAATTACCTTCCCAATTACCTACAACATTTTCATAACGAGTCGCCATGTAGAAATAAGCACGGGCGAAGTCGCCCTTAAACTCATCGATCGGCTCAAACACCGTACCGGAGTAGCCCAGACTAGTGCTTGCTTGGCCAAGTTTAGAGCCATTACTAGACACGTAGGTCGCGGTGCCCACTTCACCAAATGGCCAATTACTGCGCTTCGCGTTTACATAACCATCGGTTGCAAACAAGTGATGACCGTCTGAGTTCATCGGCTCAACCTTACCGCCAAACCAGCTTTTCGGAAAAGAGTGCTCACGGTTGTAGCAATCCCCTTCCGTTTTGTATTGGCCACATTGGTCTGTGACTTTGGTAAAGCTTACTGTATCGCTAGCAGATGGCTTTTCAGAGTACATATCGAGAATAGAGCCATCATTTTCGTAATAACGATCAATATCGGCATCTTTTACCAAGGTCCACACCGCAGAATAACCTCGGCTAGTGTGGTTGTTGATGATGTTAAACAGCGCCGTTTTTAGAGCGTATCCCGTCTTACCAGATGCCGCTTGATAGTAACCATCAACCACTGGTGGGGTCGTGGTTGAGTCACCTAACGTAAAATCGGTGGTTTCACTTTTCGAGAATTCAGCGCCAGAAGCAAGAGTCTTATCTCCCTCAGTCAGAATGTACGACCCCGCGCCACTGCCACAACAAATGCCGTCACCATACTCGTCTTGAATCGTGAATTGGTAGTTACCGTCAGCTAAGCACATGCTCTTTTCAATGGTGGTTGCTGACTCATATCCCTGACCAGAAAACAGTACTTCGGCTTGGTTGTTTTTTAACGTCCAGCTAGTTTCTGAACCATAGTTATCGGTTGTGAGAGTCAAGACCACTTGGTGATCACTACAACTTTCTACAGGAGGTTGTGTACTCGTCTCAGTCGGTTGAAAATTATCGACGTAGACAACTTCTGAGCCATCAAAACTGGCTTCATCGTAAAAACGCAAACCGACGTTGATGGTCTTGTTCGAGCTCGCTGTGTAATTGTGCGCGAGCTCTTGCCACTGGTTTATCTGTTGTGGGTTCGAGTAATTGTGATAACCATCAACCACCAGACGTGCTTTTACATTTCCTTCGGTATGATAAACCGAGACAGAAAACGGATAGGTTTTCCCTTGCTCCACATTAATGGTTTGCAAAAAGTCGGTGTTGCTTTGGGTACCTGTATTCACGACGACCTGGGCAGCCAGACCACCCGATTTGATTTGCTCGCTGCTTGGCGACACTGTAATGCCAGCGTCAATCTCCGACCACTGCGTAGGCGCACTGCCATTCCACTGTTCAAAGTCACCATTGAGAATTTGGCTATATGCAAGCGGAGAGCTAATAACAGCAAGAAGACAGAGGGGTTTCGTTATGGATTTCATTATACTTTTCCATTAGTTATGTAAATCCCAAACACGATAAACATATTAGTGGGGCATAAGTAATCCTTCAGTCACATTTTTACGTTGCACAAGTGTTAATTTACTTTTTAATGTGCAGCTTATCTCACAAATATCCATCTGCTGAAAACAAATGCCAATACAAAAAGCGAAGCAACTTGTTGGCTACATCGTCGTAAAACCATTAAGAGAAAAGTAAAACAGACAGAAAAAAGCCAAGTGTGCGCCTATGGGGGTCAGCAACAACACTTGGCTTGTTTATAAGAAAGCTTGTGGTCAGCTCAACTGGTGAGCATCAATTCTGGATAATTCCTTAAGGTTTTACCGCAAAGAATCGTCCTTGTAGTGGCGACATCAGAATCTGATATTGACCATTGCTCGGAGTAATTTTTTCATTCGTGAGCAAATCCACCAACTCACCAGTACCAACACTCTCCTGAGTAAGAGTAACGCTTCTAGCGCTCTCTAAGGTATTTAGCGCAAACAAGACTTTGTCCGAACCAGATTGTTTCAAGTCCACATAACTGCCGTTACTCGCAACTAAATTCGTGCGTGACCCCTGATAAAGTGCAGGATGCGCATCGCGCATTGTCATCAGCGATGTCACATAAGATTTGAGATCGGCTTGGTTTGCATCAAGCGTCGCCGTCACGCCTTCAATTTTCGCACTGCTGCGCGCAACGTGATCATCGCACAAACCTTGAATGGCGCAGGTGCTGTTGTCTTCTTTTGCGGCAAAACCATCCACTTGATCCCCGATTTCATCACCGTAGTACAACGTGATTGGCCCGGTGTACGCCGCTTGGAAAGCAAACGCGGCTTTATGGCGTAACCAATATTCTGCATCATTCACATCCGCCAAGTTTCCGCGCTGTAACAAGTCACCAAAGCGCACTAAATCATGGTTGCCGATCATCAAATTCGGCTGCGCATGTGTTGGATATTGGTTGTGTGTGCTGTAGCCGTTGTCTAACCAATCCGCACCGCGACCACCCACGCCGCTCTCATTCACGGCCAAAGTTTCAACGATGCGATATCGCATAGGGAAGTCAAACGCAGAGCACAATGCTGGATCGCTGTTCGATCCATACGCCTCATTCGCGATTTCAGACTCCCCTTTCCAAATCTCTGCCACCATATAGCCCAACGGATTCACTTGTTCGCCTTTGCTATTGGTGTACGTCACACTTTGTGAGGCTTCATCGACGGCTTTACGAAGTTGTGTCCAAGCGTCTGTCGGAACTTGATAGGCTTGATCTAAACGCCAGCCGTCAATCTTCAGTTCTTTGATCCAATAGGTTGCCACTTCTTTGTAGAAATCGAGACTGGCCGGGTAATCAACGGGATTGCTCGATCCCGATGGCAACAAACCGGAGGGAGATGGTTTGATCAAACCATCTTTGTGATGACCAAATACACCATCAAAAAACACGTATAAGCCGCGTTTGTGTGCTTCCTCGACCAAGGTTCTCGCCGTTTCTAAATCACCAAAACGTGGATCAATGGTGAAGTAATCCGTTGCAAAGTAGCCCGTGGCATCCAGAAGATCGGCCCAGTGTTCTTGGCCCACTATCGCTTCCGATTCAAAAACTGGCGTCAACCAAATCGCGTTCATCCCTAAATCTTGGATGTAATCGAGTGAATCAATCACTCCTTGCAAATCGCCGTTATGATGGCTGGTGCCATAACCTGTACCGTGACCAATGCTCGCATCACCATCCACAAAACTCTCTACCATGATTTGATAAGTACGAAGTTGGTTACTTTGCGCCATGACATTGGCTTGGCAAGCATAACTGGTATCCGGTAGCGGAGTGCTGCTATTAGTGTCGCCACCACCAGAAGAATTACACGCAGATAAAGCACCAATCACACTTAACGCAAACAACGATCGAGACAGGCGATGGTTACGTAGGATATTACGCATTTTATTCTCCCTAACTTACTCAAATAAACTACGGAAATTTGAGTAATAAAATTAACCCCGACATGTGTTTCATGCAGGGGTTAATAAATAAAAATAGATTTTAAATAACTGAATGGAATATTATTGGCACTTATTTACCATGACATGAACAGGTTTGCCTTTTCCTTCAAACTGAAGACTCCATACATATTTACCATCTTCTTTAATATCAACCGAAGTATCCGTACCGTAACCACCAAATGTTAATGGTGTTAATTCACCAACGTTCATTCTATTACCTTTTGCGGTAAATTGTGGGAACCACAACTCGGTCGCGTACTGCATTTTGTAGGAGCCTACTTTTTCTTGAACCACGGCTTGGTAGAAATTATTCCCTTTGTAGGTGTATTGACGCTGAGGCACGTGTTTCCAATCGGAATCCGCAAACGTACCCACCACAAATAGTGGTTTAGAAATAGGTCCTTTCGCTGTGCTATCTGGGTTGTCACACGCTTTCATGAAAGCAACCACTTCGTCTTGAGACATATTAACAACAGGCTCTGCGGCCGCTTCTGGTTCTGCAGTCGATTGACAACCCACTAAGGCAACAAGTAGAGCAGCAGCAAGAGAGGTCTTCATCATGTTCATTTCACGTAATTCCTTTTTAGTATATCCAAAGCAAAATAAACTCAACGGTTAAAAGAAATATTAATCGTTATTAAAATGGAAATATCAAACGCCAAATAAATATCGTCAGATTGTGAATTTAAATCACTTCGAGAAGTTTGTTTATTTCCTAAGTACAAAAAATAAATTAGGGAACTGCCATTAATTATTGATCCAACCTATATAAAAAACAAAGTAATAAAAATAATTATGTGAATAAGGTAACTCTATGTAGGGGTGTTTTTATTAGTTTATTTTCTATGAAAAAGGTCAGCGAAATGCTGACCTTTTTTTATCTGATTATTTTCTATTTACGGCTTTCACAAAAACTTGTTGTGCACCTTCAATACCTAGCTCTTTTGCTTCATCAAGCAAAGTGAGCGCTTTCGGAATATCATTCGCTGCGACTGCCGCTTCAATTGAGCTGTAGTAGTAGCTAGTAAGGTCCGTACCTTGGGGAATGTTGTCGTTTTTCGCAACAATCTTAGTATTCACAATATCATTCGCGGATACCGAAAAGCGGAACTGACCTAGTGGGCTATGTTTCGCTAGAGGGTCTGCAATATCTGGCGGCTGAGTGTGACGCGCCATGGCGAAGGCTTTTGCTGGGTGTAAAACTTGTGTACTTCCTTTTAGATCGGCGGAAGTCGTGTAAACCAACACATGCAGATCGTTACCTGTCATGTCTGGAATCACATTGAGATCAAGTACGAATTTATCATTGTCCAACAGTTTTGCTGGTTCGTACTTAAACTTTGAAAAATCTGCTTGGTAAATGGTTTCTCCTGCCGAGTTCATCACTGCGACATTAGGAGCATAAAATTGAAGTTCTTTACTTACGAATGTCTCTAATTTGATATCGAGACTGCCACGGTTACCTGGAAGAGCAAACGCTGCAATAGCGCCAGCACTGTTACCATCCAACAACATTTGGCTTTTATCAGTCAAAGCGAATTCAGTAACCACAGGCACGTTAAGCGGTACCCATTGAATATCACCCGATTGCGTGATCACTTGTTGCTGACCTTTTGGACTCATCTCTACTTGTTCTACAGACGCACAACCAGTAGCCAACATGCCCAGCAGTACGGGAGCAAGCCATTTTTTCATTACTGTCTACCTCGACTCTTTATTGTTTTTTAAATAAATACAGCCAGATAAGTTCTGGCTGTATCATTCTAGGACAATTTAGGACTTAGTGGTTAGATGATTACCACCAAGCTTCAGCTTGTACACCGAACTGGAACGTATCGTCTGAACGACCGTTGTCAAATGTGTTTGAGTTGTCTTCTTTGTCAGCCGTTAGGTAAGAAGCGTAAACACGGATTTCAGGACGAGCCCAGAAGCTAGAGCCAGCAGACCATGCTTGAGCAACAGTTAGCTTACCGTATTTGTTTTCTTCGCCGTCGTTATCGTCGATAGCGTAACCAGCTTCGAAAATAGTTTTGTGGTTGTCATCCCATTTGTACATTGGACGAACAACAACAGACATTGTTTCCCACTTGTCTTGGCCAGCCCACATGTCTTCACCAACACCGTACACTAACTGGTGACCCATTTCCCAGCTGTCGCCCATGCCGATTACACCCCAGTTGATTAGGCGGTAACCAGATGCACCGTTGTCAGCTTCTGCGCCGTACCAGCTGCCGTCGCCGTAGAATGCCATTGTTTTAGAGTAACCTTCAGTACCGTACTGAAGCACTGTTTTGTTGAAACCAGCGTCTAGACCTTGAGTCAATTCTGCTGTGAACATTACGCCGTTTTTCGCATCTTTAGTGCCGTTTGGCGCAGCGTCAGTTTCGTTAAGAATTGCGTAGTTCAAGCCCATTTCTAGAGAACCGTTGTCCCATAGAGGAAGACCTGCGTAACGTACGTCTAGAGTGTTTACGTTTGTTGCGCCACCATCGTTGCCTGGGTCAGCGATATCGCCGCGGTCGTTACGAACCCAAGCGAAAGAAACTTTACCAGGACCAGCTTCGATACCTTCAACACCAGCGCCCGCGCCAGAGATGTTCCAGTAGTAGAAGTCAGAGATATGAATGTCGTGACGTTGGTAGTAGCGTTTACCTGCCCAAAGCGTTGCTTCAGGAGCAAAGTTTAGTAGGCCTTTAGCTTGAACGTTGAACTGACGTAGTGCGAATTGTGCATCGTCTACACATTTCACTTCGCCGTTATCCAAACCACAGTTAGCAGAAGTGCTTTCCCAGTCGTTTGAACCGTTAGAAGTCATTGCAACCATAGAGTCTACGTAGAACGTTTTGCCGTTGTTGTTGTAAACTTCTTTACCTAGTTGAATCTCGCCGTAGATATCGCTTTCATTACCTAGACGACCGATCTTGTTCTTTTCGAATGTTAATTGTTGACCACCGTCAGCGTTCACGCCAACGCCAGCACGCATGTAACCGTGGAAATCCACTGCGAATGCAGAACCAGCAGCTAAAGTTGCAGCTACAGCAGCAGCAATTGCACTTACTTTTTTCATTCTTAACTCCATTAAGGGTATTTATAATTCTGTCTTCCCTGCTCACTCTTTTAGGTGAATATAGGCAGTAAAAACACACCTAAAGAAAGAGAGGTAAGATGGGAACGAATCCCCGTTTGTTTCAACAGTTGTGAGATTACCCGAGGCGTACAAGGATGACTTCCTCCGCCCTAAACTAATTTAAGGGGGATGAGAAGGGAGTAGAAAATTTACCGAATGGTGTTTTTTCGAGTCAGATCACCAATCTAGGGAGGAATTAGTAAGTTTGTTCGGTTTTGAGCCGCTACAAAGTGATAGCCATTTCATATTTTTGACTCTAAGCCGTCACATAAAGTAATTAAATTACACGAATATTTTTATATTTAGGGTGGTTGACCTTAGTAAGACAAAGTTTTTAACTTATAGTTTCCTAAAGGTAGCAATAAATATTAAATAAAGTATCTCCGATGACACGACTTCTCTCTCGCCCCTACCCCCTGGGCGCAACATTGAATAAAGAAGGCTGTAACTTCTCTATTCATGCTCCAGGCGTAAAAGACATTCAACTGGCATTGTTTGCAGACGATGGCAGCTACGAGCTTCACGGTTTACCGAATGAATACGCTGGCATACGTCATACTTTTATTCCAGATATTAAGCCGGGGCAAAAATACGGTTACCTTGTCTCCCACAAGGAAGAGCCACTGTTAATTTCTGATCCGTACGCAAAATCAATAGATAAAGCCCTCCACTATCACCCTCCGTACTCTCCAGCCAAAAGTTTCGATATGCCGAAGTGCGTCGTTATCGAAGATGATTTTGACTGGCAAAACACGGATCACCCGCGTATACCCAGAGAAGAGATGGTGTTGTTTGAGACGCACGTCAAAGGGATTACCCAACGCCACCCAGAGGTTGAGGACAAGCTGAGGGGGCGCTATTTAGGTCTTGCATCACCTGAAATGCTGGCCTTTTACAAACAACAAAACATCAACACGCTGCAATTGCTACCTGTCGCAGCATGCATGCATGAGCCTCACCTACTAGAGATGGAAAAGGTCAATTATTGGGGATACAACCCTTATCTCTTTATGGTGCCCGATCCGCGCTACGCAGAACAAGACGCCGTTACGGAATTAAAAACAACAATTCGCGAATTGCATAAAAACGGTATCGAAGTGATTCTCGACGTGGTTTACAACCACACTGCTGAAGGTGGTGAAGGGCCTACAATTTTCAACCTGAAGGCCCTCGATTCCTGTTTTTACATCAAACATGGCAACCACTTCGCCAATTACACTGGCTGCGGAAATACAGTGGATCTCACCTACCAACCAGCCTTAAACCTTGTGATGGATACATTGCGCTACTGGGTTAGCGAATTTAAAGTCGATGGCTTCCGTTTTGACTTGGCTGCAACGTTAGGTCGACAGGGCGATGATTACAACCCAGAAGCAGCTTTCTTTAAAGCCGTTGCGCAAGACCCAATTTTGCGTGAAACCAAATTGATTGCCGAACCTTGGGATATTGGTCCAAATGGCTACCAAGTGGGTAACTTTCCATTTGGTTGGAACGAATGTAATGACAAACTGCGTGATATTTCCCGCAGTTTTTGGCGCGGTGATCAAGGCTATTTAAAAGAGTTTGCCACTCGATTAATGGGCTCTCGTGACATTTATAGTGCAGCGAACTGGCCATACAAACTCACCGTAAATTACATCACTTATCACGATGGCTTCACACTGCAAGATTTAGTGTCTTACAAGCACAAACATAACGAAGCCAATGGCGAAGAAAATCGCGACGGTCACGGTGACAATCGTTCAGAAAACTACGGTGTTGAGGGCGAGACGGAAAATCTGATGATCATCGCCACGCGTGAGAAGCAAAAACGCAACCTTATTGCTAGCTTGCTGTTTGCCTTCGGTATCCCACACATTCTCACTGCTGATGTTCTGTCTCACACCCAAGGCGGTAACAATAATGCCTATTGCCAAGACAACGAAACCAGTTGGCTGAACTGGGAAGAGACAGAACGTAAGCAACATTTCAAAGCATGGATGTCACAAATGGTCGCCAACCGAAATCAATACATGGTGCCATTTATCCGAGCTTTCAGTGGCGAAAACCGCAATAACAACCGTATTTTCTGGCGCCGTACAGACGGTCGCTTAATGGAGCACGATGATTGGAACCGTTTAAGCTCCGTCGCACTTCACCTTGGTATCGGTAAAGAAGGGCAAGAGCTGGTCTACCTCATCAACCAAACTAACGCCACAGCGCGCTTTAAGCTCCCCAATGAGCGAAAGCAAGAATGGGTGACGATCTGTGATACAAACGTACGTAATCTCAACCCAGGACATGCTGAAGGCGAAGTCTTGCTGTCACCCACCTCGATGGTGATTTTGCACTATCAACCAAACCAAAGCACACCAAAAGGTGAGCAAACGCATAGCTAAGTTGTAAACGCTCCAAAAAAGGAAAGCCGATGCATCTCAGTGCTTCGGCTTTTTCGTTGGTTAGATGTGCCTAACTCATTATTCGCAAGGCGGCGCTAGGTGAATCAAAGCTAACCCACCCAGTGACGTCTCGCGGTATTTCTTGTTCATGTCCTTGCCCGTTTGGTACATGGTTTCAATCACCTTATCCAACGAGATCAAACATTTACTATTACGTTTTAATGCCATGCGAGAAGCATTGATCGCTTTCATTGCACCCATTGCATTACGCTCAATACACGGTACTTGCACTAAGCCACCAATCGGGTCACACGTCATGCCTAGTGAGTGCTCCATGGCGATCTCGGCCGCAATACAAATTTGCTCATTGCTGCCACCACGCAGCGCGGTCAAGCCAGCTGCCGCCATGGAAGAAGACACGCCAACTTCGCCTTGACAACCCACTTCGGCACCCGAGATAGACGCATTGGTTTTGTACAAGATGCCAATCGCACCGGAGACAGCAAGAAAGTCTTTAAGCTGTTTAGTATCAAGCTCTTTGATGAAGCGATGGTAGTACATCAATACTGCCGGAATCACACCCGCCGCACCATTAGTTGGTGATGTTACCACTTGTCCACCAGCCGCGTTTTCTTCACTCACAGCAAAAGCAAACAGGTTAATCCAATCCATGATTTCCATCGGATCGTTTTCGATTGCTTCATTTGCTTCAAGCTTCTTCAGCAAGTTAGGCGCACGGCGGGTCACGTTCAAGCCGCCATCCAAAATACCTTCTGTTTCGAAACCACGCTCCATGCAACGCGTCATCACACGCCAGATCTGTTCTGCACGTTGATTGATGGCTTCCATATCCTGAAACGCTTGTTCGTTTTTCAGAATCATGCCACCGAGGCTCATGCCGTTCTTCTCTGCTTGTGCCAACATTTCGTCTGCACTGGAGAATGGAAACTCAACTTCTACGGGTGAAGTCGCGCTGCCATTTTGCAGTTCATCCGCCGTTGCGATGAAACCGCCACCGATAGAGTAGTAAGTTTCAAACCCAACCTGATTGCCGTGCGCATCTAAGGCAGTAATCGTCATGCCATTCTCATGCAGAGGAAGGTTCTCTTCGTGGAACAACATGTCCGTTTTGTAGTTGAATTCGATTTCATGACGGCCATCGACAGACATCATGCCCTCTTCAATCGCCTTGCGCATCGCTTTGTTCGCAGAAGCGATTTTGATGGTATCTGGCTTATTACCCAACAGACCCAAAATCGTTGCACGGTCAGTATGGTGACCAATCCCCGTTAACGAAAGTGAGCCGTATAAATCGACTTGAATACGAACCACTTTTGCCAAGTTCGATTCAATCAAACGAGTGAAGTGGTAACCCGCGATCATTGGACCATTGGTGTGAGAGCTAGAAGGGCCCACACCAATCTTGTAAATATCAAAGATGGACAGCATAAACTTACCTATTACGACAATGCAGCATAAAGCCAATCAGGGAGAACCATACAAGCAGCGATGGTCGCCACAGCGAACACCAACAACCCGTAATGGCTTGCGGTTGGCTTTGCAAAAAGATGTTTTTGATTATTGATAAAGATTTGTTGCTCGGCAGTCACAGCGCCCCAACGACGGCTTACTAACACACCAAACAAAAGGAAGACGAACGTACCAATTGGCGCGAACCACGGCCAAGCCACGTCGAGATACATCGCAGTAAACACCGCAATCACACTCATGATACTGCCAACGATCACGCCTTTCTCATTGGCTTTTGCCCAGAATAAGCCAAGCACGAATGAACCAAGACGGATACCAACAAAGATGGAAGTCAAGCTAGCGATGGTTTTGAGTACCGATTCATTCGATACCGCCAGTAGAGCTGGCACTACCACCATAGCCGCAGCAAGCAAACTCATCTTTCTTGCGACTTTTTCGTAGTGCCCATCATCGGCACTCTTGCGAACGAAACGCTTGTAGATATCGAACGTCGCGACGGTCGCCATCGAGTTGTAGGTCGAGTCCAGCGTCGACATTGCGGCCGCCGCCAATGCGGAAATGATCAAACCAACGACGATTGGGTTAGTGTGGTTGAAGACGAAATCCAAAATCACTTCGTTGCTGTTTTCAAACGATTGATCTTGATAGAAAACACTCAAAAGAACACCGAGTACCGCGAAGAATAAGTACACAAAAAATGCACCGTAACCACACAACAGCATCGACTTCTGCGCCGTCTTTTCACATCTCGTCGCTAACGTGCGTTGGATGATCAATTGGTTGGTGCCGTACACACTCAAATGCAAAAAGCTCACGGCAACCACGCCAGCCCAGAGTGTGGTATCTACGCCTAAATCAAAGTCTAAGTTGATGATATTCAGGTGATTACGAGAAAGGTAATCTGCCGCATTAATCTCTGTCATTAGAATGGCAAAGATAGCGATACTGCCCGCCACCAATACTGCAGATTGCAACATATCGGTCCAGATAACCGTGGAAATTCCGCCCGCATAGGTATAGCAAGCGGTGAAAATACTGATGTAGATAATGGCTTCAGAAATACTGATAGGCAGAACTTGCACTAAGATCAGCGCCACAGCATACAAAATCACACCCGCAGATATACATTGAACCACAATGAACACAATCGAGTTGATGGTTCTTGCATACACCCCAAAGCGGTGCTCAAGATATTCATAAATCGAAGTCAAGCCCAGCTTATAAAAGACTGGCACAAAGAAAATGACGGTGAAAAAAATAACGATGGGATAGTTAAGGTGAATACTCATCGCTTCCATCCCAGAGCTATAAACCCAACCTGGCATCCCTACAAACGTCATCGCACTAATGTAAGTCGCAAGTATCGAAACACCTGCCGTAAACCAGCCAAATTGCTTTCCACCCGTAGAAAAGTCGCCACCATTGCTGTAGCGCTTATTCACTAAATAGCTGATTAATATGGTGATTAACACGTATAACGCAATCACCACAAAACTTGAGTACGTAACCATTTCAGGGTTTCCATAATTCTGGGTGCTAATTATTTGTGCTTGGATATTACTTTAAAAAAGCATATCTAAACGATAATCCCGCCATAACTGTGACTATAATCACCAATATAGACGGTTATATATTCAAAAATGCCAAAAAGACCGATTTAATGAGACTCCCATCACTAAAAACCACTAATTGGGTACGCATTCATTTTAAAATTGATATTGATCACGGATCTAATAACCTTAAAAAAACTATGATTCACCACGACACGAAATCGAAGATGATCCCAATAAGATCGTGTTCTTTAAGTTTGAATAGCAACAAATCCTAAGTGAAATAGAGGTTTATCGGTCATGAATGCCAAAAGACACATGAGCGAAGTTCCTATGATTCAAAGGGTAGCTGCCTATCTAGCGATACTGGTTGGTTACTTTTTCTATTGTTATAACTTTGTAATTATTGACTACGTACGCCCATACATCGTTGAAGCGTATGATGGTATTAGCCTGTCAGACACTGCCCAGTTCTATACATGGCAGTCGGTTGGTGCACTCATCGGTGCATTGAGCTGTGCTTGGTTCGCAACAAAATTTGGTAAGAAATCCACTCTTATTACCATCACAGCCCTAAACGGTGGCGCTACGATCATCAATATGATGTTCACCGACTACACAACATGGGCAGCAATGCGTTTCATCATTGGTTTGTCACTGGGTGGTTACTTCACCGTGGCAGTAAGCTTGATGATAGGCCTATTTACGCCAACGGTACGTGGTAAGTTGACGGCATTCGCGTCTTCTATGTTCTCTGTAGCACTGATGGTAATGGGTGCGTATGCAGCGTTTATTGCAAGCATCGATGCACCATGGGAAAGCCTAATGCTTGTTGGTGGTATCCCACCATTGGCAGCCGCTGTGGTCATGATCTTTGTACTACCTAGCGACAGCAAAGTAATTGCTTACGGTGAAGAAGAGCAAGCAAAGGCAGAAGAATCAAATGCACCAGCGAAAAAAGGCTCTTGGGGCGAAATGTTAAGTAAGCCTTACCGTAAGATCACTCTAACGTGTCTATTGCTGGCTGGCCTTAACTTCTACGGTTTCCAATTCTTTGGTGGCTTCGTAACCACTTACCTACGTGATGTGCGTATGTTCGACGGTGCAACCATCGGTCTCATCTTCTCTATCTCAGCGTTTGGTTCACTGTTTGGTGCGTGGTTCTGGGGTTGGGTAGCTGACAAATTCGGTCGTAAGGTGAACGCATTTGGCTTCATCCTAGCGGGCATCATGGTTTCAATCTTCTTTGTTGCACCTGGCGACATGGTGATTGGCGGCCTAAACATGCTGGCTCTACTAGGTCTGATTTACAACTTCGGCCTGTCTTCTTCAGCGGTATGGGGTGGTTACTTCTCAGAACTGTTCCCAGCACACCTACGTAGCTACGGCGCGGCGCTATTCCACGGCGGTCGTATCCTGGGTATGTGGGCACCAATGGTACTTATCTTCATCCAAGAGCGTACCGACCTACAAACCGCAATGTGGGGTTCACCAATCGTATGGATCCTTGCTGGTCTTCTATGGCTATCACTGCCAGAGACACTAAAAGGCGGCGTGTTCGATAAGAGCAAAAAAGCCGAAGCAGCAAAAGCGTAACTGAATTTCAAAAACTCCGGCTCGCTCCCCGGTCGGATGAAAAAACTTAATTTCGAGTCCTGTTCCCAAAGCCGACTCGACAGCAAATAAGAGAGTTTATTATGTCTAAATATCAAGAAGCGAAACGCGTTGTACGTGAATACTTCAGCGCAATGGAAAACGCAACTCACGAGAACGTGGCAGAAGTACTAAAAGCACACACTTCAGAAGATTACCTATGGCGTGGTGTTTACCCATTCCGTGAGCAACAAGGCGCTCAAGCAGCGGCTGACGTTTTCTGGGCTCCTTTGATGAAATCAATGACTCGCATGCAGCGTCGTCAAGACATCTTCATCGGTGGTGAGAACGAAGTAACATCAGGTGAAATCTGGGTAATGAGCATGGGTCACTTCATGGGTCTATTCGACGCTGAATACCTAGGCATGCGCCCAACTGGCAAAATCATGAACATCCGTTACGCAGAATTTAACTGTGTTGAAAACGGCAAGATCACTAAGACTGGCCTATTCCTAGACCTTCTAGGCGCGATGGACCAAGCGGGTTGTTACCCACTACCACCATCAACAGGTAAGCACTTCGTATACCCTGGCCCTCGTAACCACGACGGTCTACTGTTCGAAGACGCAGCACCAGAAGAAGGCGTAGCGACACTAGCACTAGTGAACAAGATGGTTGATGACCTATCTGCACTAAACGACAGTGGCGCTATGGGTTGCCCACCAGAAGTTCTTGAGAAGAGCTGGTCTAAAGACATGATCTGGTACGGTCCATGTGGTATCGGTGCGTCTTACACAATCCCTCGTTACCAACAGCAGCACCAATTGCCGTTCCGTAACAACCTGAAAGACAAGAAGTTTAACGGCCACGTATGTCGTTTCGCAGAAGGTAACTTCTCTTGTTTCTTCGGCTGGCCAAACCTATCTAACACGCCTATCGGTGGTTTCCTAGGTATGACAGGTGGTGAAGTACGTGCAGACATGCAAGTGGTTGATGTTTACTACCGTGACGGCGACAAGCTATCTGAGAACTGGGTACTGATCGACCTTCCTTACTGGCTAAAACAGCAAGGTCTAGACGTGTTCGAGCGTACTCAGCAGATCCTAAACCCTTCTCTATAAGAAGTCCTAGGGGCGGATTGTCAACCCGCCTTTATGTTGCCTGAATCCCCTCTCGGTTCAGGCGACATGCTCCCAACTCGTGCCTCAAGGATGGGGCACAACCTCAAGATAGAACCCTTATTCAAAACGGGCATGAACGCACGGTGGCTTTCTGCGCCCTGAATAATGAGATTGATGATGAAAAAGTCGACCCTTTCTGCAGTGATTTTAGCAGCGCTTACTTCTAGCTCAGCCTTTGCTGCACACACTTTTGTTAATGACGCTGGCGACAGCCTAACCATCGATGGCCGTTTCGATCTTCGCTACCAAGACCGTGGCGGTGATGACAATGGCGAATGGAACAGCGGCAGCTCACGTTTCGGTTTGAAAGGCCAAATGGGTCTGGATAACGGCTGGACTGGTTTCGGTCACGCGGAATGGGGCTACAACTCTGGCGCGAACGGCGACAACATTTACGACCGCTTGCTATACACAGGTGTGGAACATGACAAATACGGCAAGATTGCTGCAGGTACTAAGCAGTGGTCTACCTTCTACGACGTAGCATGGTACACCGATTTAGGTCGTGTATTCGGTACTCGTGGCTCAGGTGTTTACAACCTAGCTGACTGGGGTATCGCATCCGGTGCTGGTCGTGCAGAAAACTCAATCACGTACCGTAATTCAATCAATGAAAAAGTGAGCTACGGCTTTACTTACCAAACCACGCGTGAAGATGTTGCTCTAGCAAGCAATGCGACAGCCTCATTGAAAAACGGCATGGGTGCGTCTATCACTTACAAACCGGTTGATGGCGTAACACTTGGTGCGGCTTACCATCAAAATGAAGTTGCTGATTTAGACGCAAGCGTGGTTGGCGTAGAAAACGGCGACAACATGCGCATCATGCTATTGGGCGCAAACTACAGCAACGGTGGCTTCTACGCAGGTGCGACTTTCCACGTTGGCGAAAACTGGGAAGCAGTGAGCCAAGGCGGTACGGACGTAATGTTCGATACCCTAGGTGGCGAAATCTACACTTACTACCACTTCGATAACGGCCTACGCCCAACGTTGAACTACAACTACATGGAAGATCGCGGTGACGAGACACAAGGCTACGAGCGTAACTTGCTGATTCCTGGTCTTGAATACCACTTCCAGAAGAACAAATTCCTAGTTTGGACTGAATACCAGTTCGACCTAGGTAAAGATCAGTACGATGGCAGCAAATTCGAAAACCGTGATGATCAATTCGCGGCAGGTATTCGCTACTACTTCTGATAATACTCATCGCTCACCACCTATACCCAAGTAACCTTAAGGTGGTGAGTGATGAAGTTCTTATCAACACTAAGCAAAGTTATCTTGAAGCCAAGTAGTCATCACTTCACTAATAATTAAAGGCTGCTCAAGCGTAGATAGATGCCCACACTCAGGGATAACATGAAGCGTGACGTTTGGGATGCATCTCTCCATGAGCAGATGATTGTCTAGCGGACAAAGCTTATCTTCTTTACCTGTTATCACCAACGTAGGAGCTTGAATGTCCGCCAATAAAGGTCGAGCATCCGGGCGAGTTGCTAACGCTTTAGCATGTGCTTCAAATGCCTCCAAACCTACATTGATCGCCATGCCTTCTATACGCTCAGTTAACGCTTTGTCTTGCAAACGGGTTGGATGAATCAGCACTGGCATTAGAGTATCAGGCGTAATGCTTTCAAATTCACCACTTAACGCTCGACTAACCAGTGCGTCGCGCTTTTGTGTCACCTCTGGCTTTTCATCCGCCGCGTTGGTGTCCATTAGCACCAAACCTCTGACTCTATCTGGCGCTTGGCGGTACACCTCAAAGGCAAGAATCCCACCCATTGATAAGCCACCCAAGACAAACTCCTGCGGTGCGTCTTGCAACACTCTCTGCGCCAGCTGTTCCATTGACGGCAATGAAGCCAGCGTCGGGCATGAAGGCTCAACCCAACTTGGCAACGCTCGGTTGACTTCCTCAAACAATGTGCCATCACAAAGTAGTCCGGGTAGCCAAACTAACGAGGTGGGTTGTGTCATTTTATTCTCCTGCCAGCGGCTTTGGTTGATCAGACCCAAGAATGCAATACGTCAAACTATTACCACGCAAGTTCGTCAGTGAATAAGACGCACCTTCTGGAACATTCAGCACATCACCGCGTGTTAAAACAACATTAGCTTGTTCGCCTTGATGCGTGAGGACCACCTCTGTATCGCCATCAAAGTTGATAAGTACTTGTTTTTCTTCTCGGCAGTGTTGAGGAATCGAGCCACCTTCAGAAAGCTCATAAGCCATGATGCTCACTTCATCTTCACTCTTTACTTGGAAGTCATAACTCGCCAAAGGGTGACCCGTTAAGGCGTATTGTTTCACGTTGCTTCCGCTGAAATCGCCTTTGATTTCACGATAATCTTTTTGCAGAGCGACAAATGGCATCATCTCTTCTGCGGTGTAGGTATCGAAGGTCGCGAGCTCTTCTTCGGTAAGCAGCGGCATCAATTCTGATTCTTGTGGCACCGGGTCGCCATTAATGGTGTCCACGAGTGTGCCATCGGCTTTGAGGTATAAACCATAACCTTGACTGTCTTTAATAACGTTTGGATGCCAAATAACGCCGCCACCTGAATCGTCGCCGCCAAGTACCGAGAACATAAAGCCGTAATCGCGGCCAACCACTTCAAATCCACGGAAGAGATTGGTTGGAATCGAGATGACGTCACCGTGAGACAACACCGCCTCATGCTCTCCATCGTTCCCCCAATAAAAACGGAACTGACCTTTGAACACCAAGAAAAGCTCAGCGGTGCGATGAGAATGTAACGAATTTTTGATGCCCGGCGGTTGGCCTGCAGCACCAATATTAAAGCCCGCCGTATCGCGAATATGAACATGCTGACGACTGCTCTCTGCCACCCCTGCACCGATAATACAAAAGTTATCTTTGAGATCACTGCCTGGCGTGCGCGCATCAATAAACGCACTCGTACCCGGAATCAGTTCCATGTAGCGGACCAGGTTATTATTCATTTTAGATTGTAGAGTCATTGTAAATCCTTGTTGTCCTTGTTTGGACCTAGCCTTTGAATTGTTAGTTACAAGCCTAAAGTTAGTTACAGACCGAAAGTGTGTTACAGACCTAAAGGTCGCCCACCATCAACCGCGATGGTATTGCCTGTCGAGAAGGTCAAAACTTCTGCTGCGGCGTACACGGCTTGAGCGACTTCTTCGTCATTGGCTAAACGCTTAAGCGGTGTGGATTGTTCTTGTTGATTACGCCATGCGTCATCCAAGCCTTTGACAAACTCAGTGTCGACAAGCCCTGGAGCAACAGCCAGAACTCGAACCTCGGGAGACAGAGCGCGAGCTAAAGAACGGGTCATGTTCTCCGCGGCAGATTTACTTGCACAGTAAGCAATGTTGCTCCCCATCGCAGTCTGTGCCGCGATAGAAGTAATGTTAACCACACAACCATTGGCTTGCTTAAGCCAAGGCTCAAACGCTCGAACCATGGCAAAAGGCGCACGGACGTTCACTTGGAAAATTTGGTCAAACAGCTGGTCATCTAAACTTTGCAAATCAGAGTGCGCGACGAATTTCGTCATCCCCGCACAGTTGACCAACAAATCCAGCTTGTCGCTTATTTCACTGACTTGATGTTTAAGCTGTTCAATCGCACTAGAATCTGCCACGTTCAATTTGAATGCTAGATGCTCGTTACGTGGCAGCGAGGAAAGCACATCCTCGGCCGCTTTCTGATTACTGTTGTAAGTCAGAATTACGCGATATCCCGATTCAGCTAGCTTGCGACAAATGGCGGCACCCAGTCCGCCACTGCCGCCTGTGACTAAGGCAAGTTTCGACATATTACGCCTCTTCCACTTTGCCTTTGTAACGGCGCACACGAATATCCGCTTGCTCTTTGTGGCCAGCAAAACCTTCGAGTGCACACAAGCGAGAGCAGTACTCGCCGACTTTTAAGGATGCCGCTTCCGTCACACGCTGGTAAGTACAAGTCTTGATGAACTTCCCTACCCAAAGACCACCGGTATATCGTGCCGCTTTCTTCGTTGGCAGTGTATGGTTGGTACCAATACATTTGTCGCCGTAAGAAACGTTGGTTTCACGACCTAGGAATAAGGCACCGTAGTTGGTCATGTTATCTAGGAAGTATTTAGGATCTTCCGTCATCACTTGAACGTGTTCAGAAGCGATATCGTCTGCCACTTCCACCATTTCTTCGTAGCTATCGCATACGATCACTTGTCCGTAATCTGCCCACGCTTTACCCGCAACTTCCGCCGTTGGAAGAATAGTTAGCTGACGTTCAATCTCTTTGATAGTTTCTTTTGCAAATGTCTCGCTGTTGGTCAACAAGACAGCTGGGGAGTTGTAACCGTGCTCAGCCTGACCAAGCAAGTCTGCCGCTGCCAATTCCGGGTCACAGCCTTTCTCATCAGCAATGACCAAGGTTTCCGTTGGCCCTGCAAACAAATCGATACCAACGCGACCAAACAACTGACGTTTTGCCTCTGCTACAAATGCGTTACCCGGCCCTACAATCATATCGACTGGCGCAATAGTCTCCGTGCCCAATGCCATAGCTCCTACCGCCTGAACACCACCGAAGCAGTAGATTTCATCCGCACCCGCCATTGCCATCGCAGCGACAATCGCGACGTTCGGCTGGCCGTTAAACGGAGGCGCACAAGCAATAACACGTTTTACGCCCGCGACTTTCGCCGTCAGTACACTCATGTGAGCGGATGCAACCAATGGGTATTTACCGCCAGGGATGTAACAACCCACGCTGTTGACTGGAATATTTTTATGCCCCAGTACCACACCAGGCATGGTTTCTACTTCGACGTCTTTCATTGAGTCACGTTGAATTTGAGCAAAGTTTCGAACTTGTTGCTGAGCGAACTCGATATCATGACGAGTCGATTCATCAAGCGCATCCACACAGGCTTGGATTTGCTCTTCTGACAGGCGGAATTGCTCCGGCGACCAGTTATCAAACTTTTCAGACAACTCACGTACAGCGCTATCACCTTTCGATTCAATATCAGCAAGAATGCTTTCAACAATCTGACGCACTTTTGCGTCGTTTGATGCTGATGCTTCTTCAGTGATTCCGTTTTTTAAAATGCGTGCCATTGGTTTTCTCCTTGAACATTGAGGCTGACGAACGGTTATTTTTATGCTTTTGGATACGAATGCAAAATAAGATTAAACACTTAATTAACATTTGACAAGTTAAGTCAACAAACCACAAAAACCACCCTTAAGCCTTTGTATTAATTAGTTTAAACAAATAAAGGCAAGTAATAAGGACCTTGATTGAGTTTAATTTTTAATCAAAAATGAGTTTTAGATCACATCATTTTTACTCATCATTTACATTTCTCCGTGTTAGTTTTTGCATACCTTTGCAAAGGAGAGAATTATGAGAAATTTTAAGCAACGTCTGACTAAAGAAACGCTATTAGGTACATTTGTTAAAACCCCTCATCCTCACATTATCGAGGTATTGGCACTGGCAGAGTTGCCTTTTGTGGTACTGGATGCAGAGCACGCACCTTTCGGTCGTTCCTCGCTTGATCTGTGCATCATGGCGGCCAGAGCGAATGACCTCGCGTGCGTGGTACGAGTACAAGACAGCGCCCCTTCAACCATTTTGAACGCGCTTGACTGTGGCGCGGCGGGTGTACAAATTCCCCATGTTTGTACTGCTGAGCAAGCGACGCAACTGGCGAAAATCTGCCATTACGGCGAAGGTGGCCGAGGGTATGCTGGTTCCAGTCGAGCAGCGCAATACGCCACTAAGCCCATGGTTGAACACTTAAAAGACAGCCGTGCGAATACGATTGTCATTGCACAAATTGAAGACCCTCAAGGGGTCGAAAATGTTGAAGCGATTGCCAATGTTGAAGGAATTGATGCGCTCTTCATTGGCCAAGTTGATCTCACTGTCGCTTATGGTGCTGATAGCGTTCATGATGAGAAAGTCGCACAAGCAAGTATGCGAGTAATCGAAGCGGCCAGAGCCGCCAATAAACCTGTTGGCATGTTTGTCGCGACGGCTCAACAAGCTCGGGAATGGCGTGAACTCGGCGTTAGCTTCTTTTGTGTTGGCTCTGAACACAAAATGATCATTGATGGCTTCAAGCAAGAGAGAAATGTGATGAATTCTTGAGTTTTCTCTGATATTTACGCCTTATCAATGTAATGCTCTAGACACAGAAATCCCCTAGCCCATACACTCAGCACGTATGAGAAGGTTCAATGGCCTTAAATAAGGAGTATCACCATTAAAGCGAAAGTAACTTCGATCGACGTCGCGAAGATGCTCGGCGTCTCTCAATCGACGGTATCTAGAGCATTCAGCCCGACTGCGAGTATTAGCGAGAAGAAACGCAAAATGGTGATGGATGCCGCAGCTAAGCTCGGATACACACCGAATGCCATCGCCCGAGGTCTGATTTCGAATCGTTCAGGCTTAGTGGCGATTGCGTTAGATAGCGAATCAAACCCAATGTACGACATGCAATCTCGTGCTTTGGCTGTCGAAATTCAAAAGCGAGGCGGACAAGTTGTGCTTTGCCCTATCGACAAGGACGACCTCGATCTCGCCATTTCACGCGCCATTGAATACCAAGTGGACGGACTCGTTATCGCCACCAGCCGTTTAACCTCACGCGCGTTTGCCCAATGCGAAAAGTTTGGCGTTCACTTAAGCTTGATCAACCGCTACGCCGAAGGCATTAATGCCAACAGCTCTGGTATTGATAACCGCTTGGCGGGCCAACAAGCTGCGGAGTATTTAGCGCATAAAGGCGCAAAACAGTGTGCTTATATCAGTGGCGATGCTGGCTCCATGACCAGTGAAGAGCGTTGGCTGGGTTTCTCTTCAAAGTTGCAAGAACTCGGCTCCCCGTCACCAACGTTTATCCAAGCCAAGTACAGCTTTGAAGCAGGCTTAGAAGCGGCGAAAGCGATCTTGTCGCACACTAGCAAACCCGATGCAATTTTTTGTGCAAACGACATCCTCGCCATGGGTGTGATGGATGGTTTACGCCAAGCAGGAGCAAAGATCCCTCAAGACTTCTCCGTGATGGGCGTGGATAACATTCCGATGTCTGCTTGGCCTAGTTATGATCTGACGACCATCGCTCAACCCGTAGACAAAATTGTTCAGCGCGCAGTTGAAGATCTGATGAACCGCATCAATGGCAATCAGGACGCAACGGGTGAGTATCTTCTCGAACAAGGCACCTTAATCGAACGCAGCAGCACCATTTAATAAATCCATTTTTATTCATTCTTCATAAACAAAATGTCTTGCTTTCAAGTAAGGCATTTTCTGTGATCGCGATTAAATTTTCACCAATCGTTATTTAATTCCTCATCAATTCATCAATTTTGTTATTGACTTGTTACTTTAATGTTTTATTTTGGATTCGTATGCAAAATGGATATGAATTGCTCAACTAATTTATAAAAACATAAAAAGTTGTGTGACTTGCCGACGAATGCCCATGGCAGGTCATACCAGAAACAAGGAAGAACGATGAAGAAAGCAATCCTTACTTCACTTACCGCACTGGGGCTTGCATTTAGCAGTATGAATACGTTTGCAAACAGTGTTATTCGTCTTGCTCATGACAGTCAAGAAACCTCTCCCGTACACAAAGCAATGCTCTATTTCGAACAAGAAGTGGAAGCTCGCTCAAACGGTGAGATAGAAGTTGAAATCTATCCGGCAAGACAACTAGGCGATGTGCGTGAGACGACTGAACTCGTACAGCAAGGCAACTTACAAATGACGTTTGGTGCGTCAGTTTTACTCTCTCCCTACGTCCCAGAGTTTAACGTGCTCGACGTGTTCTACCTTTTTGATAGCGAAGAGCAAGCACACAAAGCGCTCGACAGTGAGAAGATCGGACAACCATTGTTGAATGCTATGGAATCAAAAGGCTTTCATGGACTTGGCTTTATGGAGGTCGGCTTTCGTAGCGTGACCAACAACAAACAGCCAATCGATAGCATTGAGGACTTGAAGGGACTTAAGATTCGCTCGGCATCTAACCCCACTCAAATAAGCGCGTGGAAATCTATTGGTACTGCGCCAACACCTCTGTCTTGGGGAGAAATTTTCACCTCGTTACAACAAGGCCTGATTAACGCTCAAGAAAGTGCTATCTACTCTATTTATGCCGAACGTTTTTACGAGGCACAAAAGTACCTCTCTTTAACTAACCATATATACACCAACTACGTGTTGTTCATGAACAAATCGTTTTGGGATTCACTGCCGGCCGAACAACAAGCGCTGATCAGTGAAGTAAGCAAAGAAACCATCGCAAAACAGCGTGAGCTCGCCGCTAAGCAAAACCAAGAAGTAATCAAAGAGCTCGAAGCAAAAGGCATGACGGTTAACATCGTCCCAGACGAGGTACGCAGCATCATGAAAGAAAAAATGAATGCAGCCGTGTACCAAGATCTGCGTAGCAAGACAGGTGAAGACTTGTTTGACAACGTGATTGCCGGGATAGAACGCCTATAACTCCCACTCTTTTGTACGATCTGGAAACAGGTCGTACTTTCCGTTTTGGAGGTGAATATGAAGTGGTTTCGCTTACTAGACAAATACCTAGAACCAACCCTTATCGTTATCGCGATCTCAACGATGACAACTTTACTGTGCTTGCAAATCGCCCTACGCCTGTTCGATGCAACGATCGCGTGGGCTGAAGAGCTGGCTCGTTATTTATTCGTATGGGCGATGTACCTGAGCATCAGCTACTGTATCCGAGATGATCGACACATCCGCATTCGTGTGTTCATCGATAAACTTCCGGGCAATTGGACGCAATTCAGTTTGATTGTCTCTGATCTTATCTACCTTGCCTTTAGTGCAACTGTCGCCTGGTTTGGATTTAAGGTTATAAACCGCAGCCTGCAACTCGGTCAGATTGCACCCGCAATGGAAATTCCTATTGCGTGTTTGTATGCCTCTGTTTTAGTTTGCGCACTATTAAGCTGCGCGCGCCTAGTGACAAGCATTTATCACCGTGTGAACGCGTGCTCCACCAGCAATGAACGAGTTCGCTTTTCTCGCCAACGCTATCGCCATATCAAAGCAAAGTATCGTACTTCTAACCGACTATTGGAGTTTAACGCATGACGTCTGCACTTTTGTTTGGCAGCTTTGGTCTGCTTCTGCTCATTGGCGTTCCGGTCGGTATTGCTCTGGCGGCAGCCAGTATGGTCGCGATACTCAGTCTGCCGTTTCTTAACATCGAGTTTTTAGTCCAAGGAATGGTAACAGGGCTCGACTCTTTCCCTCTCCTCGCCGTCGTTCTTTTTACCTTAGCAGGTAACCTTATGAGCCAAGGAGGGATCTCAAAACGATTATTGCATGTGGCGGAGGTCTTCTTTGGCCACTTTACTGGCGGGCTTGGCATCGTGGCCATTGTGGCGTGTATGTTCTTCGCTTCCATCTCTGGTACAGGGTCTGCCACTGTTGCCGCTATCGGCCTGACGATGATTCCCTCGATGGTGAAGAAAGGCTACGACCGCAGCTTTGCAGGTGCTTTAATCGCGTCCTCCGGCGGAATTGGCGTCATTATTCCACCCTCTGTGGTGATGATCGTCTACGCGATCACAGCTGAAGTCTCGGTAACTAAGATGTTCATGGCGGGCATCATTCCTGGCTTGGTCGTCGGTATGGTATTGATCGGCTACTGTCTAATTGTCTCAAAAATGCGGGGCTACACAGGTAACGAACGCAAAGCGACTTGGGCAGAGCGTCTTGCTGCGCTAAAAGAAGCCAGCTGGGCAATGCTACTCCCCGTGATCATTCTCGGTGGTATCTATTCTGGTATTTTCACGCCTACCGAATCAGCCGCCATCGGAGTTCTCTATGGCTTATTCTTTGGCATGTTTGTTTATAAAGAACTCAAACCAGCGCAAGTGGTGAAAATCATTCTAGAGTCGTCACTGTTAGTTGGCGCCGTGCTCGTCATTGTGGGTGCGTCCGTGACGTTTGGCCGCATATTGACCCTAGAACGTCTACCGACCGAGATCGCTCAGTTCATTCTATCGATTACCGAAAACAAACTGCTGATACTGCTTTGCATCAATGTTCTGTTGTTGCTCGTCGGTACCTTTATGGAAACGCTGGCAGCGATTGTTATTCTCACACCAATTCTGTTACCCATTACGTCAGCACTCGGCATGGACCCAGTTCATTTTGGTATCGTGATGATCGTGAACTTAGCCATTGGCTTTGTTACGCCTCCTCTGGGTGCCAACCTGTTTATGGCAAGTCAGGTAGGCAAAGTACCGATAGAGTCGCTCTCTAAAGCCATCATGGGCTGGATTGGAGCAATGATAGTGGCCTTGATGTTGATTACCTTCATCCCTGCCATCTCGCTATCATTACCTGCGCTTTTATCCTGATCGTTGCACTCATAGAGCGCTTATGACTGTTATAGCCACTAGATAAATACCTTTCTAGTGGCTTATTCGTTATCTACTTCCGATTTAATAAAAAAGCCTTTAAGCATTCGTATGCAAAAGGAGAATTTGAAAGATATAAGGATAATTGACACCAAAATAGCTGAATATTAGCGATAAAGTCTATTTGGGTGCCTTGATCTGCATGATTATCAGTTTTGGCTTAATCATTTGTTTCCATTCAAACAGATAAAAATAAATTAAGCGATTAAAAAACAATAAGATATTAGGAAATTCATACAAAAAACTTTGACCTCCTTTCTTATTAACACGTCTCGATAAGAGATAGCTTCCATCTCTCCTGTACTTTTTTAGTTTATTTTCCGCTCAATTGTTAAAAATCTGATCATCAGCACGCTATTTAAACAATCGAAAAACAATCCGTTGACAAAATGGCAACATGATATATTTTGAATACGTAATCAAAACATAATTATTCAATTACGGAGGTGATTTATGGCCATGGTTGGCTTCGATGAAAAGTGGCGTGATTTTCCCGACTACATTCTTGGTATCACAAAAGAGATTTGGGAAGACCGAGGTTTAAACACCTTAGAACACTACTACTCTCCCGACATTGTTGTGCGTACTCCACTCTCTATCGTTCAAGGAAACGAAGGGGTGATCAGTGCAACAATGGCGACACTGGCCGAGTTTCCCGATCGCACGCTATATGGCGAAGACGTCATTTGGTCAGGCACCCCGGAACAAGGCATGCTTTCTTCTCATCGAATCATCTCTACTGCAACACACAGTGGCAACGGCTTCTATGGGCAAGCCTCGAACCGCAAACTTCGTTTCCGTATCATCGCGGATTGCCACGCCATCAATAACCAAATCAATGACGAATGGTTGGTTCGCGATCAAGCCGATATCGCGAAACAACTGGGTATGACGTCAGAAGAGTTTGCACGCCAACAAATCGAATTTGAAGGTGGCGTGGAATCAAGCCCATTTCCGTTCACACCTGAAGTCGACATTCCTGGACCTTATTTGGGCGTAGGCAACGACAACGAATATGGTCAGCGCTACGAAGCAATTCTCAGAAGCCTTATGAATGCCGAGTTCTCTATAGTACCGAAAGAGTACGACCGCGCTTGCATCGGCGAATACACTGGAGGTCAAACTGCCCTATCACACTCGGAAGTCGATCATTTTTGGATGGCACTTCGTGCGTCTTTCCCAAATGCTCAATTTACCGTTCACCATCGTATTGGCCGAGATGACGACATGATGTCACCACGCGCTGCAATTCGATGGTCTTTGCACGGTAAGCATGAAGGGTATGGGATGTTCGGTAAGCCTTCTGGGAAAGAGGTTTACATCATGGGGATCAGCCACGCTGAGTTTGGTCCTTGGGGTATTCGTCGCGAATTCACTTTGTTTGACGAGACCGCAATCTGGAAGCAAACCCTGCTACAGCAAGGCTAACGGCTGACTAAACACTATTTATTAAAATCACAGACAGTAAGGAAGCAACATGTCACTCAACATCATCGAACAGTTCTACCAGAACTACTTCAAAGCCGCAGACATCGAGCAAAAACAGGCCGCTCTGCAAGCTTTGAACTCTGACGTAAAATGGTGCGTGGCGCACCCTGTGAACGATCTTAATGGCCCAGATGCAACCCACGAATCTTTCCTCTCACCACTTGTTAATGCTTTACCTGATGCCGAGCGCCGACCAATGATTGTGATGCACGGCGAATACGAAGGCCGCACTTGGTACAACTCTACCGGCTACTTTATCGGTACATTTGAACAACCACTGTTTGGCATCCCAGCAACAGGGAAAACACTCTACTTGCGTTACACCGAAATGGTGTGTGTGGAGAACGACCAAATCACCGAATCTTACATGATTCCAGACTTCATCGATGCGATGAATCAAGCAGGCTGCAACCCTCTTCGTAAAAGCTTAGGTCACGATGGCTTGGTTCCTTCTCCTGCAACTTCTAACGGTATTCAACAATCTGTTGTGTCTTTGGAAGAAAGTGAAAAGAGCGCCCAGCTGGTTGAAGATATGCTGTCTTGCTTGGGTCGTTTTGATGGCAAAGATCTTTTCTCGATGGATCTTGAAAACTACTGGCACAATGACTTCATGTGGTACGGCCCTGCTGGTATTGGTACTACGCGCGGTATCAAAGGTTTCCGTAACCACCATCAAGCGCCATTTGTGTTTGCGTTCCCAGATCGAAGTGTCGATATTGAGGTCAATTTTTTGGCCAAAAATGACTACGTATCCACAGGTGGTTGGCCACATATGCATGGTACTCACACTGGTTACAGTGGCTGGCTCGGTCTTGCCCCAACCGGAAAACACATCGAACTTCGCGTTATGGACATTTGGCGACGCGAAGGCGATTTACTGAAGGAAAACTGGGTGGCGATCGACATCGTTCATATCCTGCTGCAACTTGGCTATGACGTGTTTGCACAAATGAAAGAACAGTTAGAAGGACCTAATTATGCATGAGTTTGGCGCACTTAACTGGAGCATCCTTGGAGGATACATCGCCCTCACGCTAGTACTGGGGGCGGTAATTGGAAAGCGAGTCACTTCAGCTAGCCAATTCGCCTTGGGTGATAAGAGCATCCCTTGGTGGGCGATCGGTATTTCTGTCGTTTGTACTTACGTGAGTGCCATGTCGTTCCTTGGCGGGCCAGCTTGGTCTTACAAAGAAGGCCTGTCGGTTATCGCGATTCACCTCAATTATCCGCTGGTGATCTTCTTCATCGTGGCTGTATTTATGCCATTTTTCTACAACAACGGTTTAACCTCTATCTACGAGTATCAAGAACGACGCTTCGGCAAGGCTTCACGACTGACTTTGTCGTTTATCTTCCTTATCAAACAAGCATTGAGTTCGGCAGCCGTACTCTACGCGACAGCAATGATTTTAGAGTTCATTACTGGTATCGACGTGATGTACTGCATCATGATCGTCACTGCAATCGCCCTTATCTACACCGTAATGGGCGGTATCGCGGCTGTCATTTGGACCGATGTGATTCAAGCAGTAATCTTATTTATTGGCGCATTCATCATCATTGAAGCCGTTTGGAATGGCATGCCTGCTCCAATGACGGAGGTCATGGCAGAACTCAAAGCGAAAGGAATGACCGATGCCCTACAAACAAGTTTTGACCTAAGCCAAGTAACGACGGTATGGGCCGGCGTTATCGCAATGACGATGTTCCACACCACCGTGTATGGCGGTAACCAGATGATGGTACAACGTTGTATGGCCGCGAAAAACATGGGCGATGCGAAAAAGGCAATGTTGATGATGGGCTACGTGGCCTTCTTTATTTACTTTGTCTTTATCTTGCTTGGTGTCCTATTCAACGCTTATTACGACGGTAAAGAGTTTGAAAACGGCAACACCATCATTCTTCATTATGCGAGTGAATATGGAATGCCAGGCTTGATGGGCATCATTGCCGCTGCGATTCTGGCGGCAAGTATGTCGAGTCTCGACTCTGCGTTCAACTCAATGGCGACCGTTTCTGTGGCTGACTTTTACAAACGCTTCTACAAGCAAAACGAGTCGGAAGAGCATTACTTGAAGGTATCGCGTTTCTTCACGGTGGCGTGGGCGATTTTGGTCATCATTCCAGCGATCATGTTTGCCACCAGCACAGGCTCGGTACTGGAAGTGCTGAGTAAGGCAGGCTCTTACTTTGTCGGTGCAAGCTTCTGTATGTTTGTCCTTGGGTTCTACTCAAAACACATTACGGAAAAAGGCTTGTTGATTGGCGTTGCTGCTAGCTTCTTGGTGATTTGGTATGTAGCCGTTGCGACCGATATTGCGTGGCCTTGGTATTGCGTGATTGGCGTCCTTGTGAATGCCGTTGTCGCTTACATTGCTAGCCTTCTCCTGACGGGTAAACAAGATGAAATGCATCTTTACACAGTGAAAGGCCAGCAAGCGGAATATGCTCGTCTAAATAAACCAATCAAGGAAGATGGTTGGTATGTCGTTCCCGGCAAAATCGATGCTCCATGTTATGGCTTACTAGTGATGTTTGTATTCTCGATCGTGATGCTTTGGGGGATCAACGCGTTTACCGACAACGCTCCTATGCTGATTAACTTTATGCGTGGCTGCTCTATTCTTGTCGCTACCGCTTGCATCGGATACATGGGGTATTCACTCCTCTCCCCAAAACGTAAAGTTGCAGTCAAACAAGCAAATTAATGTTCTTTACGTAGATACTGTACGTCCAACAAACGGACAGTATCTACGCTCTAGACCTAGTGCTAGCTCAAAGCAAACCAAATGGGTTAACCCACATTTTGCTTTTTAACACTCCAAAGCCATTATTCTACTTAGGATACCCCGTCAGAACATTTATGAATACGTACCTATTTATGCTAGTCTTATGACCTCAATTACTGGCAACTAAGTTTTATTCATGAAATCAATTAAACACGTAGTCACATCAAAAGATGTGGCAAAGATGGCAGGCGTCTCTCAATCTACTGTATCGCGCGTGTTTGTTCCGGGTAGCTCAGTATCCGAAAAGACCAAGCAAAAAGTCTTTGAAGCGGCTAAAGCCCTTAACTACCGCCCTAACGCCTTTGCACGTAGCCTGACCACAAACGAATCGAAATTGATAGGTTTGGTGTTTCCTGATGCGGATTACCCTATCCATATGAAAACACTGCAATTAATTTCCAGTGAGTTACAGAAAAAAGGTTATTCTGCCGTATTGATTCCATGGCAAGTGGATGAAGAAGAGGGCCACTCAATCCCAAATATCTTCCAGTATCGCGTCGATGGTGTCATTGCTGCTTCCGCAACCTTCAATAAGTCCCTTTATGAAGAATGTGAAGAGTTTAATATCCCAATTGTTCAATACGCACGAGTTGTTGAAGGTACTAGGAGTAGCTACGTTATCAGTGACAACTACGAAGCAGGCCAACAAGCTGCGCAACTTCTGCACAAAAGTGGCGTGAAGAACGCGGTTTATTTGACGGGAGAAGTGCCAACCTTTACGAATGACGAACGTCAAAGCGGCTTCTGCTCTGAATTTGAAGACCTAACCGGCAAGACGCCACGCATCATTGAAGCCAGCTATGACTACGCGAGCTCACTTGATAAAGTCCGTGCCATACTGGCAGACAAAAATCGGCCTGAAGCGGTGTTCTGTGCAACCGATAACCTTGCGATGGCGGTCATGGATATCGCCCGTATAGAATGCGGGTTGAGGATTCCTCAGGACTTACAAGTCATTGGTTTTGATAATATTCCTCAGACAGAATGGTTAAGCTATCAATTAACCACGTTCCGCCAGGATTTCCGTCGCCTCGCTCGCGAGTGCGTGAAGATCATTGTTGATCAAATTAATACGAAAAACGGCAGCCTAGTAAAAATGATGGTGCCAGTGAAGTTAATCGAGCGCCAGACAACAAAAGCTTAAATAGCTATAGCCAGCCATTCGGTTGGCTTTTTTATTTGCCTCTGACTCCCAAACGGCTCATTTAGTGTTGCAAGCATTAATGAACCCATGTATATTTATGAGCTATTACACTATATGAACCAAACAAAAAGAGGCTCATAATCCTTATGACCACGTATCTTTACACTCGTTATTCGCCAAAAAATCGAGCTTACCAAGAGCACCTTAATACTCTAAAAGCTTTTGCGCCCGAAGCTCAGCATTTTGAGGATAAGGTTCGTGGTTGCATGCCTCCAACCGAGAGAGAGGCATTCTTACGACTGCTCGATTCCGTCAGAGCTGGGGATACGATTGTGCTCTGGTGGCTGACCGCATTTGGTCGCGACTTTAGTCAAGCATTGAACACGATAAAAATGCTACTCGATAAAGGGGTAACATTGAAAACTGTATGTGAATCAATAACTTTTGAGCCAGGTTCTGTTCAGACTCAAACACTACTCACAGTGTTATCTGGATATGGGAAAGTGCAGACTGAACATCGCCTGTTTGCCGCAGAGCAAGGGCGACAGGCCATTAAAGAGCAGCCAGAATTATGGAAACAGAAGTTTCGCGGCCGCCCCGCAAACAAAACCAAACACCAACAGATCGCAACGTTACTGCTAGAAGGCTACACATTGCAAAACGTAGCAGAGCAATGCGAAGTCAGTCTATCGACTGTGAAGCGGGTCAAAGCAAAGCTAAATGAAGTGGATGACGAAGGCGGCTTAAGCTCACGACGCCAAAAAGGTTGTTTGAATGGAGACCAGTCATGAGTCGCCCAATCAACTTTCATACTATACTACTCGCCTGTCTTATTATTAGCGTTGGCCAGTTGAGCATGGGGCTAGTTATGCCCTCTTTGCCATGGATAGCAAAAGACTTTTCCATCTCCCTCGACCAAGCTCAACTGCTTGTGAGTATTTATTTGCTCGGCTTCGGCCCCTCTCAATTTATCTACGGGCCAGTGTCAGATGCTTTAGGACGAAAAAGAGTATTACTTACCGGTTTACTCATCGCGATGTCTGGTCTGCTGATAATTATTTTCTTCAGTGACACATTTACAGGGATGGTGATGGGGCGCTTTTTACAAGGGTTAGGTACAGGATGCTGCGCGGTACTCGCGAGGGCGTCGACTCGAGATAGATTTAGCGGGGATGAACTCCCAGTGGCAATGTCTTACATCGCCATGGCGGCTTCAATCACGCCACTTATTGCACCTGTGATTGGCGGCTTTATCAACTTCCACTTCGGTTGGAGTATGGTGTTTATTTCTCTGTTGGGCTATGTCTCGCTGGCTTGGGTAATCATCGCCTTTAAGTTCACAGAAACCATCACAAAACGTTCTGTCATTCCGTCACCCCGAAAAATGTTACTCCAATACAAGAGCTTACTTACGTCTCGTTACTTTATGAGTTTCGCCAGTATCAGTTGGTTAAACTTCAGCTTAATGATTACGACAGTCTCTGTGATGCCATTTATCATGCAAGATCAAATTGGCATGACCTCCGCTCAATACGCGATGTGGGCGCTCATTCCCGCTTTGGGTATGTTATGTGGTACCACGATTTGTAACCGAGTAAGGCCAATTATTGGCAATAAAAAAATGCTGCTCTGCACCCCATTTCTTCACCTCGCTGCCGCAATATGGTTATTTTTCTGTCCTGTTGAGCCTCTATTTCTGATGCTAGGACAGCTATTAATGATCTTGGGTAATGGTATTGCCCTACCTTGTGCACAAGCGATGGTAATGCAACCTTATAAAAAGCAAGCAGGTGCCGCAGCGGCAATGTCTGGTGGTGGACAAATGGTCGTCTCCTCATTGGTCAGCTTAACTCTGGTGCAGCTTGGATTGAGTCAAGCATGGCATCTAGCGATCGTTATCGTAATATTTGCATCGCTTACCTTCACCAACATTCAACGTGGCTTCAGTGCAGAGCAACCTTCAGAACGATAACAAAAAACATACTATTGTCCTTATAGTTACGACAAATCGTATAAACTTAAATTTAGGAAAAGTTGGCGGATACTAACATGATGTTGCATTTAAGAATGGGCGCCTTAACACTCGCCACATTGATATCCGCTGGCACTGATGCGAGCGCCAACGAGAACTGGCAGTTCGAGAGTGACAAGAATGGAATCACAATTTACTCCCGAGAACATAGTGACGGTTTAGTTGAGATCCGTGCCCGGATGTTCACACCCACCAGCTATGGTGCATTTTTAACGCTACTGGAAGACAGTGACAATATCCCGAACTGGATTGACAATGCCAGTCATAGCCGGGTTTTAAATCAGATATCGGCCACCGAGAACATCGTTTACACCCAGTTTAAAGCACCATGGCCTGCCAAAAATCGGGATATGGTCACCTACTCAAAGTACTGGGTCGATGAGCTGGGATTCACGATAGAAATCAAAAGCGCACCTGACTCATATCTTGCTGAACAAAATGGTTATGTTCGAATTCGCTCGGTTGATGCGACTTGGGAGTTACAAAAACTCACAAACGATACAACACTCGTGGAATACAAGGCGTTTGCTGACCCCGGAGGTCTATTGCCAAACTGGCTGATCAACAAACTCTCAAAAGAAAGTGCATGGGCGACATTTAGTAATTTAAGAAAAGAGTTACCTGAATATCAGCAATACTCTCATCCTCAAATAGATGAGTAAGCGTCGCTCTTCCCACTCGCTTTTTAATGCGGTACATAATAACAAAAGGCGGCATATGCCGCCTTTTTCTACTCAATGTGTTACTGTTGTGCAACCGTTACAGGTTTAGTTGCACCACGGTAATCAAACTCAAAACCAATACCTTGGTCTGTCACGTCCATCGTCATACCACCAACAAGCTCGCCTTGTAAGCTTTTGACAACATCATCCGGAACCGGCTCCCCAGTGATTGACGACGCACTCTCTAACACTTCCAAAATACGCTCTGAATCAAAATCAAAGCTGAACAAGCCATTTGGAGAAAGTGATTGCGCCATCACTTCTTTGCTTGCTTCCGCAGCACTATCACCACTGTAAAGGGTGAAATGGTTTTCGTTTAGACGAGCAAACACGTCCACCTTCACGCCAGTATGCATTTCTAATAGCTCACTGACATTAACAGGTTGGTTATCCGGTTGAATTTGCAATTGAGCAAGTTCAGGAACGAACATTTGCGCAGTTTGAATAAGCATCATTGGATCATTGGCAGAAAGAGACAACATACCATCTAGCTGGCTAAATACTTCACCATGCTGAGCATTAGTATCTACTTTGATATCAAACATTTGCAGGCTTAACCCTTTAAGGCCGTTAACCATGCCTGACCCCATGCTTACAGCGGCTGCTGGATTCTGGCCGCCCATCTCTTGCTGCATTTGTGTCAATAAAGAGCATTGGTATTGAGGCTGGGTCAAGTCAGCCCAGATCTGACCAATCGATGGCGCTAGCGTATTGATGTCTAAACCAAGCGCCATACTAAAGAAACTCTTATCACTTTTAGACTCTGCCAATACACCACGAATCGACTTGAGCGCATCTAGAATCACTTTATTGTTGGACTCAACAACAAAAGAACCTTTAATGAACGCCTGATCGCCTTTCATCTTGTATTCTGCAAACGCGACGGACTGAGGCCAGTTTTCTGCAACTTGAGTAAGCTCAGTATGGCAGGCTGGTGAACGCATTTCCTCAATAGTTGGTTCAGGATCTATTGCATCCAACGTGCTGATTTGACGAGCAAACATATTGCCATCTTTCGTCGTCAAACCTTTAATCACTTCGCGATGATCAAAGTAACCAAAAGAGTTGTTGTTTTCACCGTATTTGGCTTGCAACGCCTCAAGACGTCCACTCTCAGCAATATTTTGACTTGGTGCTTCAAGCCCTAATGCCATTTTAATCGGGTTTTGAACGCCCAGTTGCGGAACATCAACCGTTAACGTAAGCACGTTATCAACCACGGCTACAACCAAGCCAATACCGTCCTGCGGGTCAATTGAATCAGTCATCTCGTAACGACGATACTCGACTTCACCAAGCTTAACCAACTCATGCTTAGCGCCGCTCATCTGCTCTTCATGATCCAGTGTTTTCCATAACGCGGCAGGGTCTTCAATATCCACTTTGTACACCGGTACCATACCAATTGTGTACAACACAGGATTAATGTTTTCCCCGGTGCCCAAATAAGCTTTTAATGTTTCTGGCGACGCAGCACTCTCTAGGTACCCATCGAATAAGTTAACTGCAAACTGCTGTTGTGGAGACAGTGGTTCATCGGAAAAAAGTTCTGCAATCGAGCCTTGGTTCGCCGTACCGAATGCGTTCATGTATTTATAATGGTTAAAAGGTTCAGTCTGATACGTCACCATAAGTGAATCTGCAGGAACTTGCGTTAACAGTGAGCCTGCATCACTTGCGGTAGTATTGTTTTGGTACAGGTAGCCAGCGCCCCCTGCAGCTGCGACCACTGCTGTAGCCAATAGTAGTTTTTTCACGACCAACTCCGTTGTCATAGTTATGTGTTCCTAAACGAAATGTAACGCTTAGGTTTAAAGCCAATGAATAGTGCTTTATATCAACCGCTATCATAAACAAGTTATCGATGTAATGAATGTCGGTTTGATAAATTATCCAACATTTATAAGGCAAACCGTGAAGTAAGTTGAATTGCGTGCGGATGCTATTGGCAATATTCACAATCCAATTTCTCGGATAACCGCCTTAAAAATCATAATATTCAGTTAAATGAAGCGATTTGGAGTAATTACGACCAAAATCAGCAGAATATTAAATCTTTATTGAGTCTTTTATCTAATATCTGAAAACGCCTCACGACCTGACACTTCTTTCCAATTTGCCTCTGGCGGTCCCTACTCGTTTTCCTTACATTCCTACTAACTCAGTGACGAGACGTATACCAAATACGAGCAATAGAAGACGATGAAAGACCAGTTGACGATCTCTATATCAACTATCAATGGCTCAAGACATTGGTACTTCAGTAAAAGGATGCAACGCAACATAAAAACGTTTTTCGTTTTTTTTGTTGTTGCTCTGGCCGCGACCATAATCTTAATTCATCACTTGTACACTCGCGTTGATAATGCAGCGTTAAAACAAGCTGAATTGACAGAACATTCACGCACCATGGGTGAAGAGCTCAGCACACTGAAAACACTTAAATCAGAGCTAGAAAATGACCTTTCAGAACGGGAAGAACGGGTACAACTTGTTTCGGAACGTTTGGGTGAATTAGAGAAAGTGCTTGGGGTTGGAGAACATACCTCGACAAATAACTTGGATGCTAGGCTCGATGCGGCGGCGATAACCTCAAACGTTCGCATGGTGTTATTAAACCAAATACCAAGTGGCTCTCCAGTCGGCAAGGTACGGCTATCTTCCGGATTCGGTAAGCGTATCCATCCGGTGACAAAAGTTGCCAAGATGCATCGTGGGCTCGATTTTGCCGTAAATATCGGCACCAAAATTTATGCCCCTGCCGATGGGGTAGTGGAAGTCACCCGCCGCAGTAATAAGGGCTCTGGTAACTTCCTCAGGCTGCAACATTCTTTCGGTTTTTCGAGTTCTTATTCGCACTTGAAAGCGTTCAAAGTAAAAAGTGGTCAGTTCGTCAAAAAAGGGCAACTGATTGCAATTTCCGGCAACAGTGGGCTCTCTTCTGGCCCTCACCTGCATTACGAGGTGCGATTTGTTGGGCGAGCACTGAATCCGAAACCATTTGTCGATTGGAGCCTTAATGATTTCGAAGACATTTTTACTAAGGAGCGAAGAATACGATGGGAATCTTTAATCAAAACAGTGGAACAACGAGTAGCTCAGCAGCTTCAACTCTCATCGCCAAAGGCTGTTCTCTTAGCGGAGAACTCAAAGTAGAAAACGATGTCCAGATTGATGGCATCGTCGATGGTCAAATTAACGTGGAAGGCACTCTCGTTGTCGCAGAAAGCGGGCGAGTAAACGGTGAAATTTACGCTAAACAGCTGATCATTAACGGCATGATGGACGGAAACTGTCACGCAGAACACATTCAAGTGCTTGCCAAGGGACGCGTAAGCGGTAGGATCTGGAGCAATAACCTCAGCATTGAACCTGGTGGCAAATTCTTTGGTGAAGCAGCCGAATTACCTGAAAAGGAAGTGGTAACGTTAAAGGGTAAGGCTCAAGACGGTGCGATCACAAAAGAAAACAACACCAACAATGAAAAGCGACTTTCGCGTAAATCAGCATAAAAGCTTTGATTAAAGTGCTTAAAAAAGACGGCTTTCACGCCGTCTTTTTTATTACTATTGCCACGATTTTCGTCAGAAACTACGTGATTATTCGGCCGGATTTAAAACCATCACCGAGCGTTTTGCCTGTGGACCAAAAGCTGATTTTGCATGCGCTTTCACTTCATCTAACGTCACACTTTTAGCCACTTTCTCAACGTCAAGTAACACATCGACGCCGTAATCATGCACCAAATAACGAGTATATGCCCATGATCTCTGTGCTGGGTTGTCATCCAATCCTTGCATCGCGACTGCCAGTTGTTTCGCGGCCGTATCCACTTCTTTTTGGGTAATATTTGACGCTAAACCATCAAACACTTTGCCTAGTTTACTCTCTAAAAGTGCCACGTCTTCGGGCTCAACTTGAGACTCCAAGAGCCAATCAGAGATGGGTTCGCGATCTTGTGTCATGGTGTAAATGCTCGGGCTGTAATCAAGGCTAGACTCTTCTCGCACAATATCCAAAACACGTGCATTACTAATACGTTGCAAAATATCTTCGATAACCGTGTCTCTTGCCGTACGTTGGTAATCGCTCGTATTAGTCAAACGCATTACATACAACGATGAAGGTTCATGCCCATCCGCAACCACAGTTCGCTCCGGCACTTCCGGGTTAAACGCAACGTGATAATCAATCGAACGACTCGGTTTCATTTCGATAGAGGCCACATATTTACGCAAAAGTGGTGTAATTTCTTCCGGCTCTACGTTTGCAACAATAACCATCTTAAAACCATCATTGGTTTTGAAAAGTTGCTCATGCACCGCTAGTATCTGCTCGGAAGTCACTTGTTCAACATCATCACTGGACACTATACGATGACGACTCCCCGGCAAATAAGAATTGCCGTTTGCTTTTTGAATCAGTTTGCCCATCGGTGATTCAAAAAAAGCGCCGCTCTGCTGTTTAAACTCTTGCTTCGCTGCCGCCATCTGGCGCTCGTCGACTTTAATCTCCGTCGCTAGGTTGTATAGTCCATTCAAAGCATCAGTTAGGTGCGTATTTGGCGCCGTAATTTGCGCTCCGTGACTGGTCGCATCAAGCATCGCGCCAAGCGCAATGTTGTTTTTGCGTAAGTAGCTATCTAGCTCTGAACCAGAAAATGCCCCTAACCCACTGCGTATTGCCGTTGTTGCTGCGATTTCATAAGCGGCATACAACGTCGGATCAACAGCGGCTTTACCACCTTGGCTCGCATAGTAAATATACGCTCGACCACCCGCTTTAGTATCTTTTTGGAACCACACTTCGACACCGTTTGATAGCGTATAGACTTGAAAACCACCCGCTTCCTGACGCATGCTCGTGATGCTGCCTTCCTGGGTAGGCTTTAAGAATCCATCCACTTTGTCATACATCTCTAACGGTTTTTCGCCAGTTTGAAGATAGGCACTGTTTAGAGCGGCAAATACACCGTTGAACTGCTCTGACGTTTCGCTTTTCCCCAAACCAATAAAAAAGCTTGGCTGCTGAGATAACAAGGCATTCAATTGTGTGTTAATGCTCTCTAAATTCTCGTTGTTGATGAATTCTGCCAAACTCTGGGCATAATTCTCTTTTGATTGGCTGACACTGTCTTGTCCAATTTGAAAAACACGTGCTTCTGCGTAACTGTTTGGCTTACGCTGACTCCAATCTGAATCAATATTTGCAAGTTCACCTTGCCAATTTGACATAACGCTATCTAACTCGGATTGAGTCGCACCATAATCTCTCAACGACGCCAAGGTACGAATGAAAGTCTGGTGCATTTGTTCGCGGCGATCTGGTGCAAACGAAATCCCTGCCGACATCATACGCTGATAGTTAGAGTAATAGGGCTCTGCATAAGCGTATTGAAAAGGTTCAGCGGCATCACTGAGTACACGGATCAAACGCTGTTGAATGAGTTGTGTTGCGACTTCATCACGCCACACTTCATGTTGTTGCTCAATCGTCGTGCCGCCACTTAGACCACGCTCAATCACTAAATGAAGACTTGGTGATTCCATCGTGTTACTTGGCAAAATTCTGTTTTCGTTGTTCACTCGAATATCACGGCGCTTCTCTATCAACGTATCCGAGGTACTTTCCCAGTTCGAGAACTTGCTTTTGATAATCTTGGACAGTGAATCTACGTCGATATTACCAGTCACAATCAACTCGGCATTTTGTGGCTGGTACCACTTGTCGTAAAACACCTTTAACTTACTCGAGGAAGCATTTTGAATCGCTTCGCGAGTACCTATTGGGTCATGCTCACCATACATAGTGCCTTCAATCGAGGCTTGGTAAGCATGCATAGAAAAGGACTTATCATCCGGATTAGCACGTCGCCATTCCCCGAGAATCACCCCTTTTTCTTTCTCTACTTGCTCAGGAGCAAACTCAAGTCCGTTACCGATATCTCTCATCCACTTCAGGGCATCTTCTAGCTTCGTATTATTCGCTAGGTCAAGTTGGTAAGACGTTTGCTGATAACTGGTAAAAGCGTTGATATCAGCGCCAAAGCTACCACCAGATTGCTCGAAAAGTTTGACAACGTCGTTACCGGTAAAATGCTCACTACCATTAAACGCCATATGCTCAACAAAGTGAGCGTAACCCTTTTGAGAAGATGTTTCTTGGAATGAGCCGATATTCATCACCAAACGGACCGAGACTTCTTGGTCTTCTGTTGGATAAAGATGGTATTTCATACCGTTCGATAACTGGTCCACGTGCCAGTTGGCGTCAGGTTGAATCGGCGTCGACTGTTGTATCAGAGCACACCCTGACACTAATAACGCGGGGACTAACAATATACTGCGCATAACGATTGCCCATAACAATGATTAAGCTAATCAATATATATCCGGTGCTATAACCTTCACATTTTTAATGGATTATCAGACGCGCAAACGTGATAAAGATCACCTTTTATTGAAATCAATTCTCATTTACAAAAATCGACAAATCCTTACTTTACAAATACATAAATAATATCGTTCCAAATCCTTTTGCTTATTTGATGTAAAACTCAAATTCGCGACATGGAGTCAGTATTTATTTTGAGCAATAAAATATAATTATTGAACAGATTCGAATCTAACTTTCTGCTGCATATTCAACAGCGCAGAGAGCACTGATGAGAATAAAAACACAACAACTATTATTCAAAGATCTATTATTCGCTTTATGTTCAAAAATCTATCATTAAAAAACAAACTGGCAATCTCTGCCAGTGCCGCCATCATTCTAGGGGGAGTGCTGGTAGAGGGGCTGTCTTTTCGAGATTCATTAAATAGGCTCGATGTCGAAGTCGCACAGCGACTAGAAAGCACTAGCGCATCTTACAATCAATACGTAAAGGACTGGCTACTCTCTAAAGAGCGCGCACTAACTTCACTCTCTTCTGATTCAGAGAAACGTTCTCTGGTTACGCATTTGAAACAAGTCCGAGACTCTGGCGCGTTCGATAACGTTTTCCTCGCTTACCCGGACGGGTCACAAGACAACGCTAATGGGGTGGTTTTGCCACCAGGTAATAACGATCCTCGCAAGTGGGGCTGGTACACCAACGCCATTGCCAATCCATCGAAAGTCTTTATGGATAACCCGACCGTTGCTGCTGCAACTGGTGCGAATGTGGTGTCGCTCGGTAAAGCCCTGCAATTGCATGGTCAAACCGTCGTTCTGGGTGCTGACGTAGAGATCGGTGATATCCTGAACAGCCTCAACCAAGTGATCCTACCGGGTGAAGGTTATATGTTTATTGCCAATGAACAGGGCAATATTTTCACTCATAACAACGGTAAACTGCTGAATCAACCGGTTAGCAAGCTAGGCCTCAACAACAACGACATTACGTCTGCCGCACGTTCAGGTACAGAGCGTCGCGTCTCTATTAACGGCACCGAATATGTGATTTACGCGCGCCACATAGAGGGTACCAAGCTCACAACAGTGACGGTGTTAGATCAAAACTCGTTGGTTGCCCCACTCTACGATGCTGTTTGGGATCAGATCATCGCAACCACCATCGTCGTCGTTATCTGTGTAGCTTTGTTTAATCTGCTATGTAGCATCTTGTTCCGTCCGCTCTACAACGTTTCGAATGCGCTCGCACAAATCGCCAACGGTAGCGGCGACCTAACTCAACGCATCAAAGTAGAAAACCGTGACGAAGTTGGTGAGCTGGCTGAAAACTTCAACCAGTTCGTTGAAAGTTTGCAGCAACTTATTGGTCACATTCGTCACCAAGCGGAAGAACTGAGCCAACAATCGGAGCTGAGCACGAATCGCGCGAATCAATCGGTTTCCGATCTGAACCATCAGCAACAAGAAATCACTATGGTGGCGACCGCTGTGACTGAAATGGCATCGGCAACGCAAGAGATTGCAGCACATGCAGAGCAGACGGCTAAAGCCGCTCAAGACTCTTCAGCAAGCACACAAAACGGTCATGAGTTGGTGATCAACTCCAAATCGTCCATCAATAATTTGTCTTCTGAAGTCAACCAAGCGAGCGTTGTCATCGGTGAGCTCAACCAGCACGCGCAAGACATCTCAACCGTGCTATCAACGATTCGAGACATCGCAGAGCAAACCAACTTACTGGCTCTGAATGCGGCGATTGAAGCGGCGCGTGCAGGTGAACAAGGTCGCGGTTTTGCCGTTGTTGCAGACGAGGTTCGCGTGCTATCACAACGCACACACACCTCAACCGAAGAGATTCGCTCGACGATCGAGACCTTGCAGCAAACCACACAACGCGCAGTGGCCATCATGGATACAAGCTCTCAGCTCGCGCAAGGTTCGGTGGAAGATGCTGATCGCGCAGCACTGGCTCTGGATGAAATCAACGCGGCCGTTGCGCTGATCAGCGATATGGCAACGCAAATCGCGACCGCCGCCGAAGAGCAAACGCACGTAACCAATGAAATCACGCAAAACGTCACGTCCATTAAAGATGTGACCGATCACTTGGTAGTTGGTGCCGAAGAATCGATGAATCAATCTGCTGAGCTGAAATCGCAAGCTGAGGTTCTCAACTCGAAAGTAGCAACATTTAAACTGGCTTAAACGCCACATTAAGGACGCTCTTAAAAACAACAAACCCCGCTAGCGACTTTGTTACTAGCGGGGTTTGTTTTTATGGATCGACGTTTTTATTGCAGATAGCTTTCGAAAGACGTAAACCTACACCGCCACACACATCGGCGTGCCTGAGATTGGGTCGTTAAATACTCTCGCTTGTAAATCAAACACCGATGCCAACATACCTTCTGTCAGTACCTCTTGCGGTGTTCCCTGCGTGACTAACTGACCTTTTTCCAACACCACCAAATGATCGCAGTAACGGCACGCTTGGTTTAGATCGTGCAGCACTACGACCACTGTTTTGCCTTTGTCGTTCATCTGCCTCATGAGTTTCATCAGCTCAACTTGGTGAGAGAGATCCAAGTAAGTGGTTGGCTCATCAAGCATCACTACGTCGGTATCTTGCGCCATTACCATCGCAATCCACGCCCTTTGCCTTTGACCGCCAGACAGCGATTCAACTGGCTTGTCAGCAAACTCAATCACGCCAGTATCTTGCATTGCTTGCTCGACTAAGGTCTTGTCTTGTTGACTTAACCGGCCCCAATGAGAGAGATAAGGCGAGCGGCCATATTCGACCAGTTTTCTGACGGTAATACCTTCAGGACTGACAAGAATCTGCGGCAGCAAAGACAACGAACGCGCCAAGCGTTTATCACCGTAGCTGCTTAGTGGTTTGTCGTCATACAACACTTGGCCAGAAGCGGGTTTATAGATGCGTACCAAGGTTTTTAATAGTGTCGATTTACCGCAACCATTTGGACCAACTAGTGCGGTAATTTTACCTTGAGGAATCGACAAAGAGAGATCTGGAATGATGGTCTGTTTGCCGTACGCGACGGATAAGTTCTGCGTTCGTAACATGCTTACCAACCTCTATAACGATACAAAAGAAAAATGAAATATGGTGCGCCAATAACAGATGTCAGCACTCCCGCTGGTAGCTCAATTGGTGGCTGTAAGCCTCTCGCTAAACCATCGGCGCAAATCACCAACAAAGCGCCAAGGGTTGCAGCGGCTGGAATCAACAACTTGTGGTTGTGGCCAAACAGCAAACGCGCAAGATGCGGCGCAAGCAGGCCAACAAAGCTGATCGTGCCTGCCACAGACACACTGATACTCGCCAATAGCACGGCAGCAATCAACGCAAGAATTTGGATCTGTCTTGGTTTCGTGCCAAGTGTAGTGGCGCTTTCTTCTCCCAGTCCCATAACATCTAGCCGCCAAGCCAGCCAAAACGCCAATGGTAGTAGCAGCAATAAAGCACTCCAAATAAACGGCACTTGTTGCCAGTTTCGTCCCCACAAACTGCCGGTTAGCCATACCATCGCCGTGTTGATTTCGATAGGGTGCACAATCAGAAGAAAATCGATACCGCTGGCTAAAAATGCACTGACAGCAACACCAATCAGCGCCAAACGTGCTGGTGTTGGTTTCGACCAGTAAGCCAGCACAGCAATAAAGCCAGCAGCAAGCAAGCCTCCCGCCATGGCGACCATCGGCAACATTGCCACTGGCGCATTCGGATACAGCACCAAACAAGCGGTAGCCGCCAGTCCTGCTCCGGCGCTTATCCCCATTAAATCTGGTGAGGCAAGTGGATTACGGATGACGCCTTGAACTAAAACGCCTGACAGACCCAACCCTGCGCCCACGCCAATGGCGAGCAACATTCTCGGTAATCGATATTGGTGAATCACAAAGTCCGAGTCAGAGAAAGAAAACAGCAATGCAAAAACCTGTTGAGCCGACATGTTCGCCGCACCAACAAACAGCGTGAGAGAAGACGCAATCAGCAACAATCCAACTAATGCAAACAGTTTGGTTTGATTCATCATGATGATTTCCTCATTGCAATCGCGATAAAGCAAGGTGTGCCCAACAGCGCGGTAATCACGCCCACTGGCGTTTCAGCCGGAAAAGCAATCGCTCGTGATAAAGCATCTGACCACGTCACCAATGCCGCGCCACACAAGGCGGAAACCGGAATGAGAATGTGATAGCTGTGACCAACAATCGGGCGTACCAAGTGCGGCACTAACAACCCGACAAAGCCAATTGGTCCAGCAATCGCTACGCTAGTTCCTGCCAACAGCACAACCGATAATCCACTGATAAATCGCGTAAGGCGAATGTTACCACCTAGCCCAACAGCAACTTCGTCCCCCAACGCGAGTAAATTTAAGTTTCGCGCTAAGCCCATGGCGAGCACCAAACCTAAAGTCGCAAAAGGCCACAGTTGCTGCCACTGCTCAGAATCTACCGCGGAGAGTGAACCCGTTAACCAATGCAACACGCTGTAAGCCATGTCATCCGCCAAAATTACCGACGCACGAGTTAACCCTATCAGCAGTGCACTGATGGCAATGCCCGCTAGCACTAAACGCAATGGGTGAGAACGCGCGGAGAAAAAACCGCCCAACAACATGACCGCACCACCACTTAGTAGCGCGCCGAGTACTGCGTTGATGATTGGGTTCAATTGACTAAAGAATGGTACGCCGATGGACGCCAAGGCCATAAAACACGCCGCACCTGCATTAATGCCGAGAATGGATGGCGACGCCAAAGGGTTACGAGTCAATCCTTGCATCAGCACTCCGGATACCGCAAGCGAAGCGCCAATTAATAACCCAGCATAGGTACGAGGCGCACGCAGCGTCGCGAGGATTTGATGCAGCATATTGCCCTCATCAAACGCAAACCAATAGCTTGTCAGATCATTAACGCTCAAAGAAAAGTTGGACCAGCCAATCATTGAGGCTGCATAGCCTGAGAGCGTACACAACGCCATAGCACAGACAAACAAGCTCGCTTTCCAATGCGATTTGCTAACCGAAGACGCGCTTTCCGAGCTTATCGCCGAACTCATGAGCGCTCCAATAACGCTTCAAGATTGCGGGCAATTTCTTCCGCAGCCAACATGCCGCGATTTAACGACCACAGTTCAGGAGATACCTCAACAAGTTGCTGTTTTTTCGCAGCGGTTAGCAGCTTAAATAATGGTTTTTTGCGCCACTCATCCACAATATTTGGTTGAGAGTAAAGTCCAACTAACAACCAATCAGGGTTGGTTTTTAGTAAAAGTTCGAAACTGGTTGGGATATACGCTTTTTGCTCAGATGGAGCCAGCGGGCTTTGGATGCCCAGCGTACTCAAAACGCCCCCAGCGTAAGAAACCGGGCTATGCAGCCACATCCCTTTGTCAGAAACCACACCAAACTGAATGGTTTCTTGTGTTGCAAAATGCTGTTTGAACTCCGCCATTGTCTGTTTGTGCTGCTCAATTCGTTGTGTCATTTTCGCTTGTTTGCCAATTGCCACGCCGATTTTGTGTGCGGATTCGAGATTTTCTTGATATGTCTCACCACGGCTTTTTAACAGCAAAGTTGGCGCAATTCGCTGCAAATCTTGATAAATCGCGCGATGACGTTCTGCATCAGCAATGATCAAATCCGGCTTGAGCACCGCAATAGCCTCTAAACTCGGTTGTGAGCGCATGCCGACCGATCGCCAAGGTTCAATCTTGGCGCGAACAGCAGGGATAACTCGTGTGGCATCGTTGTCATCGGCGACGCCTACAGGTGAGACATCGACTGCCGCTAATGCATCGACAAACGAATATTCTAAAACCACAATACGTTGAGGTATCGCTTCTAGCTCAAAAGTGCCTTGCTCATCTTGCACGCTGCGCACCTGAGAAAATGCGCTAAATGACATCAAAGCTGAGCTCAGTAGCATCAGCAAAACGGTTGAAAAGTGTTTGATCGTAAATTGTTTTTTATTTTTCATCTTGCTTTTTTCCAGTGTTAAGAGTTTTCCAGTACCTAAGATCGGCAAAGTCGCCAAGGTAAATTGGCGACTTTTCTTTTCAAACTCGGTGAACGAAACGCTTAAAACTGATAGTTCAGATCCAGTGTGTAAGAGCGTCCCGGAGCTGGGTACCGACCAACTGGGCTTGTATCAATCCCGCGGAAGTAATACTCCTCGTCAAACAAGTTGTTCACCGCAACATTCATGCGTAACTTGCCTTTGTCGTCTTTGTATAAATCCGTCCCCAAGTTGAAGTTCCACACCATGTAAGATGGTACTTTACCCGTTGCGCCTGTTGCATCTTCGGCACTGGTGTTGGCGTTATCGGTATACGAATCACTGAAGTAGAAGCCCGATAGCGTGGTGTCCATGCCGTAAAATGCGTAGGTTGCATCCCAACCAAGCTGATGCTTAGAGGTGTAAGGCAGTTGATTACCTTTATTCTCACCTTCTTCTTCAAGCGTAGCGTCTAGATAGTTATAGCTTGCGCCCAAGCTCAGAGCAGGTAGAACTTCAGGCACGTAACGAGCAGAAAGCTCTAAACCTTGGTGAAGGGTTCTACCTATATTTTCAGACGTATTTGTCGCACTCCGCCATTGCAACTGATCCTTAAAGTCAATGCGATACAAAGCTGCATTGAAGCTTGTTGAATCTTGAACATACCGAATGCCCAATTCGTAGTTCCAAGCCAACTCACTGCTTTCCTCACCGACCCCTCGAACATTAACAAGCTGAGGAACGCGAAGAGATTTCTGGGCATTGGCATAGCTCAGCCATTGTTCATTCCAGTTATATGCGATCGTCACACCAGGCAATAATTCAGTCACCTTATTTCCAGATTCTTGCCCGCTGCCCAAATCTTTATAGGACATATCAACAAATTCATAACGAAGTCCGGGCGTGACTTTTAACGCACCATTAAACAACCCGACTTCGTTGCTCACATAGCCTGCGTACGCATCGGTATCAAGGTGCCAATTTCGCGGTACATTTGTGGCTCCGCCTGACACTGGTATTTGTGTCACTTTATATTGAATGTCTTCATTAATGTAACGAGTCCCTATAATCCAGTTTTGCGTAATGGCACCTCCATCAACAAAAACAGCAAGCTTTGGTTCGATACCATAAACACGGAACTCTCGTGGTGAAGTACTTACTTTCGTAGAAGGCAAAGCCGGATCAGCCCAATGGCCACCCGCGCTGTTAAAGCCCCACTTGAAAAGACGCTCTGACTTATGGCCAAACGTTAGCACTTCTAGCTCAGCACTGTCGGCAAATGGCAAATCGTGGATGTACTTAACACTCCAGCGCGTCGACTTACCTTCATAATCATCGTAAGGACGTTTCGATTGGTGACGATCTTGCTCGTAATCTTGTGGCGAAAGTGCGCCCGGCATTTGCGTTTCAGCATCGTAACGTTGCAGGAATGCTTGAATCTCTTGAGTGTCACTCAATAGCCACTGTGCTTTAGCTTGAAAGTTCTTCACGTCCGTATCGGAATGTTCACGGAAGCTTTCGCCTTTTAGGAAGTTACCCTCCAACTGCAGCGCGAATGTGTCGCTTAACCAGCCGCCCGTGCGCAGGTAAAAATCATTCAGTGGCGCATCACCGCCATCAAACACGGTAAGGCGGTTACTGATTTCAGTTTGCCACGTGTGTGGAATCGGTTTGGTCACTAAGTTGATCACACCACCGACGTTGTTTGGGCCGTACTGTACTGCGGCACCACCGCGTACAATGTCAATACGATCAAGCATCGACAGTGTTGCTGGGAAGATAGACTGACCAGTGTGACCATATGGCGCAAGTGTTAGCGGTACACCATCCATCAAAAACTGAGCATGACCACTACGGCTTGCTTTCAAACCACGTACGGAAATGTTAGGCAATACGCCCGTTCCGCTTTCATCCTGAACTTTAATACCCGGCACGCGCTGCAGCGCGTTATCAATCGAACCTGCGGCGGTTTTCTCAATTTGATCACGGGTAATGACGGTACGAGCACCAGGGTACTCTTTGACGTCTTCAATTTCAGAGTTACCAATCACACTACCAGTGACAACGACAGTTTCCATCGCGGTAGTTTGTTCTTTTTTAGCAGGAGCGGCAACCGCGCTCATGGATGTGGCAGAAGCGATTGCAATCGCAAGCACACTGTAAGTGGTAGACAAACCAGCACGTACACGCACTTTACCATCCAAATTCTGGTAAGACATTAAGATCTCCTTTGCGAGAAATTGAGCCTCGGGCAGAATACATCCCGTAGGCTCTCGGGGCTAAACATCCTCAATATGAGGAAAAAATCGGCTAACAGGCGCTAACTACGCACAAAAAGCCTAGAACTGATATCCGTAGCTGAGCATGAACTCGGCTGGTGCGCCGTAGCCAATCTGGTTTAAGCCAGACGTGCCGTTTGTTGCGCCAAGAATGTATTTCTCATCCAAAATGTTGTAAGCGTTCGCTTGGATTTTGTGACGACCAGTGGTGTACGCCGCCATCAAATCCACCGTTGTGTAATCGCCAAGTGCGACGGCTTCGTCGTTACCTGCGTAACGGTCGCCCACGTACTTCACACCACCGCCTAAACGCCAGTTGTCATCCAATTGGTAAGTGCTCCAAAGAGAGAACAAGTGGTCTGATACATCGTTAGGCTTTTTGCCTGTGGCTTTGTCTTCCGCATCTAAGTAGCTGTAACCCACAGAGATGTCCCACTGTTTGGTGATTTGGCCGCGAGCCTCTAATTCAATGCCTTGGTGACGCACTTCAATTTTATCGATCACATCGCCGTCCACGTTAGTTTGTGGTTGCTCTTGATCAATCTGGAACAGTGCCGCATTCAACATTAATGCGTTATCCAAAAGGTACGCTTTCGCACCCACCTCTTTTAAGTCGGTGTGGAAGAATTCCGCCAATTTTGGATTGATGTAGATACCAGCGTACGGTAACTGCCAAGAGCGCGCTAAACTGGCGTATACGGATGTGTCGGAATTGATGCGGTATACCAAACCAGCACGGTAGCTGACTTTGTCATCATCCAATTTTTCCTTATCTGAGCCCGCTTTTTGTTGTTCTAGCTCCATCGAGTCGTAACGCACGTTACCGATCAAAGAAAGGTCACCCCACGTATAGACGTCTTGCACATACAAACCTGTCGTGGTGGTGGTATTGTCACGAAATGGCTTAAAGCCCGGATCAGGCGTTGGACCAACGACTGGGTCGTAGATATTTTGCGGAGGAAGCGTTTTGTCACTTGCCAACGTTAGGTCGATATCGATCTGGTTGAAATCTGCACCCACCATCAATTGATTGTCCCTGGTTTCCCAAACCAACTCAGATTGTAAAGTGGTCGTAGTACGTGGATCGTAACCAAAGTTGTTAACGGTTTGAGACACTTCATTACCCGTCACTTTGCCCTGACGCGTGCCTTTTTGCTCAAGTTCGATATGGTTGAACGCCGCTCGGTTGTTCCATACCCATTGATCGTTCAGACGCCATTCGTAATCCACCGCAATACGGAGACTGTCTGACTCCTGATAGTCGTTTGTGCCGCCAAAGTAAGTGCTTACTGGCAAATCAACTGGCTTGCCATTTTTTGATGGCACACCACGATACGGCACTAGTTCTTGATGGGCGTATTCCACGTCAATATCAATGGTGTGACCATCCGCTGGTAACACACGAATGGTCGGTGCAATGAAGAAATCGTTTGAATCAACATGATCAACGTACGAGTCGGCTTGACGGTATTCCAAGTTAATACGCCCGTTGACCTTATCTGAAAACGCCATTGAGCTGTCGACCTGACCAACATACTGGTTGTTGCTGCCTACACTACCGTTTACGTGAGTAAAATTCTCACCGTTAGCGCGTTTCGTCACCAAGTTGATGATGCCCCCAGCCGAACCACGGCCATACAAAGCACCCGCAGGGCCTTTCACAATTTCAACGCGTTCAACGTTCGCTAAGCTGCGGTAAGACTGCAACGTACCGTCATCTCGCAAGCCATCACGGTACATATCGTTGAGTGAATCAAAACCACGGATCATGAACTGATCGCGGCTGCCTTCGCCCAAGGTGTTATTGACCCCGGCTACCCCATCTAGCGCATCCACTAAACGCACCGCGCCTCGGTCTTGCATTTCTGTTTTCGTTACTACGGATACCGCTTGTGGCACATCAAGCCATTCCACATCGGTTTTGGTGCCTGATTGAGGCATGTGTTCAGCATAACCTTCGTACTGATGACCGAAGACTTGAATCGTTTCAGTTGCTGATGGGGTTGAGTTCGTCTCTTCTGAAGCCACTGCGCTTGGTGCTACTAATGAAGAACCAATCGCGACCGCCAAGGGGGTCAGGGTCAATAATTTATTCATTCCATAATTCCGTTTAGTTGTTATAAAGCCAACGGATGGAAATAAAAACAAATATTATTTCTATTTGCAATATTAATTTTATGCTCTATATTTATTTACCCTAAAAACACAACTAACAACAAAAAAAACCAAATATCATAACAATAAACACTAAAACTTCTGCCCTCCGTCTCGAGAGAGGCACATTGGAAGACGACCGTGAGCGACTTTATCAACGTTAGAAGAAAATGTTAGAAAATTAGGAAAGCTCATGAAATCTACGATGATTATCGTAAGTCATGTCGTTAACGATGCAGTCACTCACGGCTTTGTGCCTGCAGCTAAAGCGATGGACCTTCACGTCGTTCTTATCACCGACCACAAGCTAAGCCATTTAGAGCTGGCGAGTCGTGATAGTCACTTTAATCCGGATACCATTCTAGAATGTGATGTCTTCAACCCATTAGAACTCATCGAAACCATCACGGAGCATGAATTAAAGCCAGACGCTATTTTCAGCAATAGTGATCACTTACAAACTTCCACCGCCATCTGCGCGCAATTTTTTGGCCTCCCATCCAAAGATTGGTCTGTCACGTTAAAGGCCAAAAACAAACACTTAACTCGACAAGTGTTAAATGAAAAATCCTTACCCAACACACAAAGCTGTTTGCTGCATCGCCATTCGAATGTGGCATTAGGCATGGCCTTCCCTGTCGTAGCAAAACCCAAAGAAGGCGTGGCAAGTTTAGATGTACAGCGCTGTGACTCCCAAAGCGAGCTCGATGCTTACTGCGAGGCGTTTTGGCAAAAGCACCCAAACGCCGCCATTCTGGTGGAGCAGTTTCTTCAAGGACCGTTGGTTACGCTCGAAACTTTAGGAGACGGTAACCAACTTATCGCCGTGGGCGGTTTTGATGTGTCGCTCTCTGAGCCGCCTTACTTTATCGAAACCGCCGCGGACTGGAACGGACCAAACGGCATTACTCACCGAGAAGCTTGCTTGGCTCAACTGAAAGCGTTCGGCGTTGGTTTTGGAGTTTGCCACAGCGAATTTATCATTACGGAAAACGGCCCAGTTCTGGTGGAAATTAACTACCGCAGTATTGGAGATGGCCGCGAATTCTTGCTCAACAATCTCGCTCACTTTGGTTGGTTTAGCACAATTTTGGGTCTGCATCTGGGCCGAAGATTGGACGGCGATTACCAAATTCATGGCTCAGCACACGTGCACTATGTGGTTGCGGATCACAGTGGTGTGATTGATGGAGATTCAACCTCCTTCATCCAACACGATGGCGATGTCATCACCCAGCAGCAAGTACTAAAAAACGCGGGAGAACTCTTCCAACAGAGTTATTCCAACAAGGATTATCTCGCCCGAATTTCGATTGTCTCGCCATCGGGGAGAAACCTCGACCAAGCACTGCAGAACGCGCTTAACAATTTCAATCTAGCTCCGACTCGTGAGGTGGCAGCATGAATGACAACGCTTTGTATCTAACGCAACGATTGATCGACACTTGCTTGCGCGAAGACATGTTTGGCATTTTGTCGAAGGCCAAGTTCAGTAGCGACGCGCCAAAAGGGGTAATTGTTCCTCAAGACGAGCAAGTCTGGCTGATATTTGCCAACTCTGATTTCACGTTGTATTTACCCGTTGCGCCAACGTATTACATGCAGCACTGGCGCTACGGTCACGCCAATGACGAAACACCACAAGGTTGGTGGGTGGAGAAAAATGGCCAAGTCGAGCATCAACAGCATTACAAAGAGTGGATTGCGCTACTAACGACACTGGCGCATGAGAGCTCTCACGAGTTGCTGGCGGGATACCTTCAAGAACTGGAATGTGCAGAGAAACACAAAGCGCTGTGTGACCAAGCGTTTCATCATCACGCAGACCACATTTCTCAACCAATATCCGAGCTTGGTTCTTGGCATAAAAAGCTGCTGCTAGCCGACCAGATCGCTTCTTACCTTGACCATCCGTACTATCCAACTGCGCGGGCGAAGTTTGGTCTGAGCGATGAAGACCTTGCTAAGTACGCGCCCGAGTTTGCACCAAGCTTTGCTCTGCATTGGATTGCGATTGAAAAATCACTGGTGACATTAACCAGCGAACAACCTGATTGCTGGCCGACCATGGAGCAAGTTGGGCTTCCTGCTGATTTTGCACTGAGCCACGTTCTGTTCCCTGCACATCCGCTCACCCTGCGATCTTTAGAAGCCTTACCCGAAGGTGTGATAGAAGCGCCGTTTACGTACCTAGACGTGACGCCAACGCTTTCCGTTCGTACTGTGGTAGTCAACGACGCGCCGCATATTCACATCAAAGTTCCGCTGATCATGCGATCGCTAGGCACGAAAAACATTCGCTTAATCAAGCCTTCAACACTGTATGACGGCCACTGGTTTGAACGCCTACTCAGCCACCTTGAACAAACGGACGCCGACTTAAACAGTCGCTTGTTCCATTGCAACGAAAAGCACGGTGGACACGTCGGCGAGGATAAAACCTTCGCGTACATCGTACGTGAGTACCCACTTACTCATTGCGAAGATAAAGCGTTAGTTCCGGTTGCAGCACTGGCTAGCCCAATGCCTGACGACCGCTTGTTCTTAGAACACTTGGCAGAGCAGTACTATCAACAAGATACGCTGGCGTGGTTCAAAGATTACGTCGACCTATTATGCCAAGTACACCTTACCTTGTGGCTTCGTTATGGCATTGCATTGGAGTCCAACCAGCAAAACGCCATCGTTGCATTTGATCAACAGGGCAAAATGACGCTCGCGATGAAAGACAACGACGCAGCGCGAATTTGGCCAGAGCGCTTCCACTTTGCAACAGAGCATGCTGCCCAAAAACACGGCGCAGGAACAAATCCCGTGGATTGTGATGAACTGCTCGACCAACGCATCAAAGTCGACAATGAATTGGCGCTCGGTCAGATGTTTACCACCATCACATTACAACTGGATATTGCAGCGATTGTAGAAGCCATGGCAGCGAAGTGCATTGCCTCTTCAGCATCGCTTTACGCCATCGTGGCCAAAAGCATTGCAGAGCAACTCAACCGATTGGAAGGCGAAGGGTTAGAGACAAAACTGGCACGCGAGTTACTGCAAGAAGCTCCTGATTTGTACGCCAAGTACTTGTTGAGCTCTGGCAGTTTGCTCTCGAAAGAAGCCTCCGGCGCGAGCGACATCAATAAGTTCTATGGTTTGTCGGCTCCGAACTTCTTGCTGCTTTCTAGCGAAGAAGCGCAACGCGCCTACTTAGAAGCCATCAAAAAAAGCGTACGTTAAACGATTATGACCAAACTCATCTACAGCGTGTTGTTGTGCCACTTTATCGCTGCGTTTGCCGCGTTAGGTATGCCGCTATTTCTACCCGTCGTGTTGCCAACGTTGGGCGCAAGCATTGATGCGGACTGGGCAGGGGTATTGTTTATCCTACCTACGTTTTGTACTGCGTTGGCAGCGCGATTTTGGGGCAACTTTGCCGATCGCTACGGTCGCCGCCGCTCACTCTTGCGTGCGCAACTTGGCCTTGCAGCAGGGTTTGCGCTGTGCGGCTTGGCAGACAACCTCGCCATGTTTGTGTTTGGTCTTATTGTTCAAGGAACCTTTGGCGGCACCATGGCCGCCTCGAACAGCTACTTATCTAGTCAAATTAAAGAAGCCAAAACACTCGGCAAGTCACTCAATAAAACCCAGCTATCTGCTCGCTTGGCGCTGATCGTTGCGCCTATTGGGCTCGGCTGGAGCTTGTCAGAGACCAACCCGCTCAACGCGTACCTTTGGTTATGCGTTTTGCCTTTGATTGCGATGGGCATCACGCTAACACTGCCAGTGGATAAACCCGCCGAACGAAACTTCGAAAAGCCAAACTCAGAATCTCAGCAAGAACAACCTGTTGCGCAGAAAAACGCAATGCATGCCATTCGTTGGATCTTCTTTGCTCAGTTCGGGTTTGCGTTTTCTATGGTGGTGACCTTTCCTTATTTCTCGCCGTTTGTGCAGCAATATGGCATCACTAACCACGCATGGATCGGTTTTTTGTACGCACTGCCGCATGGTGTCTATCTGTTGCTGGCAGGCAAAATCCACGTGTTGTCAGATGGGCTGAATCGCCATCAACCGCTGCGCACGTTGTGGCTTGGGTTTGCATTGCTTGCCGTGAGCTCTGCCTTGCATTTGATTGCATCCGAAACCGCACTCATTGCTGCGAGAATTATCTTCGGCATCGCGATGGTGTGTTGTTATCACGGATTGCATCAGCATCTTGCGAGCAATCTGGATCGCAAACTCAGTGGCAAAGTATTTTCTCGCTTTGATGCCATGTCCAAATGGGGTGGCGTGGCAGCGGGATTTTGCGCTTCTTTCATTTCTAGCTTGGGGCTACTTGAGGTTCCTTTCCTACTTTCTGCGATAGTCAGCGTAATCACCTTGATCGCGCTGGTTCTCCATTCAAAATTTGGAAATCAACATGTTACAAACTCAATCCTCTCAGACTAGCGAGTTGCGCGCGCATGATGTGCAGCTCAATCGGGAGAAGGCCCAACTCAACACGATAATGGGTGTTCTTAATTGTTACTTACGTGAATTTGCGCTACCGAATCAACAAGTGGAATGGCACTACCAATCGACATCGCTACCCCAAACGTTAAAACGCAACTATTCCGCCAAGCAGCGGGTAGCCGTTCATCTTTCTCAACAAAATGGCGTGCTGGTTTTGCCGATTCACTACGCGAGCAAACTGGGCAAAATCAAATTGGCAGAACTGCCGTGGGCGAAAATGCCGGGATCTGGTTGGGCGAAATTGGATGCCACGCAAACTCTTACGCTTTTGCTTAACTATCTCAAGCAGGTGTTGGCGATCCCGTTTAACCATGAGCTGATCGAACAACTAGAAAATAGCGTGCTGGTTACCGAGCAGTTTCTCAACGTCGCGCCCAAATCGCATCACAACGAGTTTATCGCTTCGGAACAGTCTCTGATTTGGGGGCATACTTTCCATCCGACCCCGAAAAGTCGTTCGGGCGTCACCATGGATGATCTCTTGGCGTTTTCTCCAGAAGTCGGCGCGCAAGTCCCGTTGTACTGGTTTGAAGTGTATACGTCCTTACTTGATGTGCTGAGTTCCGACGGAGAAGCTAACCCTGCTCAGCACATGCTACAACAGCTCGCGCCACAACACGCCACCAGCAATGGGAAGACCCTCTACCCTTGCCATCCTTGGGAAAGCTACACCATTTTGAGTAACCCAAGCGTGAAGCGTGCCATTGAACAAGGCAAGATCACGCCACTGGGTTTAGGTGGTGAAAAGATGCAGCCGACCTCTTCAGTTCGTACCCTCTACCACCCAGATATGGATTGGTTTGCGAAATTCTCCATCAACGTACGATTAACCAATTGCGTGCGCAAAAACGCGTGGTACGAACTCGACAGCGCCGTGCAGCTCACGTCGATTCTTAAACCAATTAGAGAAAACGAGCAGCTGCACAACCCCGTATTTAAAGTGATGACTGAGCCTTACGCCACCACGTTGAATCTAGAAAGTGTCGCTGAGCACAACTGGGACGACAACACCAAAGCGCGCGAATCGTTTGGGATTTTATACCGCGAAAATTTCTCGCTGAGCGAAGTCGACATCTTAAAACCAACCCTCGCTGGCGCTCTGTTTGCTTACGACAAAAACGGCAACAGTTGCATTGCTCAACGCCTTAAAAACAAAGCGCGTACTACGCAAAATCGCTATTCCGACATCGCGACACTGTGGTTTGAGCGCTATTTGCATTGCCTAATTCCGGGCGTGTTTAATTACTACTTCAAACACGGGGTGGCGTTTGAGCCGCATTTGCAAAACACCTTGATTGGCTTTGAGCAAGAGATGCCGTGTTGTGTTTGGATTCGTGATTTGGAAGGCACTAAATTACTGCCAGAGTTCTGGCCAGCAGAAACATTAACTGACTTGTCTGAACGCGCGCGACAATCGGTTTACTACAGTCGCGAACAAGGCTGGAATCGCATCGGATACTGCACCTTTATCAACAACATCAGCGAAGCGATTTTCTTCATCGCAGAAGGTGATGAGCCACTAGAGCAAACGCTATGGAATGCGGTGCAAAGTGCCATTGTGCGTTGGCAATCAGTGAATGGAAAACAGCCGGAACTAGAAGCGTTGCTGAATGGCGGTCACTTCCCAAGCAAAAATAATTTCACCACGCGTTTGATGCAAAAAGCCGATAAGGAGTCGGGCTATACCCAAGTCGCCGCGCCTTGGCAGCAACACGAAAAAGGAGCGCAACATGTCTAATTCACTCTCTCTACCGACACGCGTTTGCCAACAAGTTCACACGCTCGCACAGCAGCAAAATCAACCCTTGTGCGCGTACTTGTATGACCTAAACGCCTTAGAAGAACACATCAAACAACTGCGTCACGTTTTGCCGAAAAATGTCGAGCTATTTTACGCAGCCAAAGCCAATCCATCAGGCCCGATTCTCAAAACGCTCGCGCCGTATGTCGATGGTTTTGAAGCGGCATCTGGCGGGGAGCTGGTACACCTCCACCAGCAACAACTCGATAAGCCATTGATCTTCGGTGGCCCAGGAAAAATGCCAAGTGAATTGCAACAAGCGATTGAGCTTGATGTCGATGCAATTCATGTCGAAAGCCTCACCGAGCTACAACGCATTGGAGCACTAACCGAGCGCCTCAACCGCCCTACTTCGATCTTTTTGCGTATGAACATTGATATTGGCGACATCACGCTCAGCAAGTTGGCGATGGGCGGCAAGCCGACTCCGTTTGGCTTGGACGAGTCCGAACTGAGCAATGCTTTGATGTTGCTGCGCGATTTCCCGCAAGTGTTACTGAAAGGCTTCCATTTTCACTTGATGTCGCATCAGCTTGATGTTGAACGTCACTTAGCGTTAATGCAGCGCTATTTCCAAGTCGTGAAGGCGTGGCAGCAGCAGTTCGAACTCGGTGAGCTGATGATCAACTTGGGCGGCGGCATGGGCATCAACTACCAAAACCCTGAGCAACACTTTCCGTGGATGGAGTTTTGCGACAAGTTGGAATTCCTCATCGCTAAAGAGCAAGTGCAAGACTGGACACTGCGTTTTGAATGCGGACGTTTCATCACGGCGGCATGCGGTTATTACGTGATGGAAGTACTGGATATTAAGCAAAATCTTGGCGAAAACTTTGTCATCGCACGCGGAGGAACCCACCATTTCCGCACGCCAGCAGCGCAGAGCCATGATCATCCATTCGTCATCCTGAAAAGCGAGCAACACCATGAGATTTCTCACCCAATTCAGCATGCACAAGCGACCTTTGTCGGCCAGCTTTGTACGCCCAAAGATGTGCTGGCACGCAATCAACACGTCGCCCACGTCGATATTGGTGATTATGTTGTGTTTACCTTAGCGGGCGCCTATGCGTGGAACATCTCCCATCAAAACTTCTTGATGCATGAACCGCCGATCTTCCACTATTTCTAAACGGCATACTTCGCTTTACTCAAGCCCCAATCATTGGGGCTTTTTTATTCCACTCGGCACAAATTCATTGCCATTAACCGCTTTGCGAAATAGCAATAATGCGTTTTATCAGCTCGTCGGGTTCCATCTTGGGATTGCGGTAAAAACGGAAAATTTCCGAGTTTATCGCTTGCTGGGCAACCGGATTGACCGCCATCGAATCAATCATACTCGGCACAGCGAGGTTGTGTTTAACGCCGTAGTGAAAGTCTTGATATGACTGGACCTGACACGGATTAAAATCGCTGATGTCAATATCGGTGCGTACCGGAATCGAACCTTTTACCTTATTGAACTTGGCTTGAAACTCGACGTCTGCCAGCGCGCTTGCGGTTTGCAGAGCCGCCTCGGCAGAAAACGACTTGCTCGACATAAACACCAAGCTGTCCATGTTGTAGAGGAAGACACCATCGCTGTCAGGCGTTGGGTAACAACCGACCTCTTGCGGAACCGAGACTTGATTGGTGAGCAGCTCACCTAAAATCCAATCTCCACCGATTTGAAACAGCGCTTGACCGTCGGCTAGCGCTTGGGTCGCCGTATCCCACTTACTGTCGGGTAATTGGTTGTCGATCAACAAACTCAGGCGGCGAAATTGCGTCAGAGCTTGACGCAGGGTATCGCTGTCGATGCTGTCGCGTTCTAGTTTAACCATCGCATTGGTGTAGAACTCAACGCCGCCAGTGGAGATCACTAAGTTCTCGAAAAGTTGGGCGACTTGCCACGGCTGCTCACCGACCGCGATCGGCACGATGCCATTTTGCTTAGCAAGCTCCATGGCGGCGAACATCTCTTGCCAGTTTTTCGGCGCGGACAGATTCAGTTGTTTAAGCAGCTTGTGGTTGACCCACAGCCAGTTTAAGCGGTGCAGTGTGAGTGGCAGGGCGATGTAGCCGTTTTGTGTTTTATTGATTTCGATAGACAGCGGGTAGAGCACCTCGTCCCAGCGCTGCTCATCGGCAACCGCGTTGACGTTGTGCAAAATACCGATGGCATCCCACGCCTTAATACTTGGCCCTTCGATTTGCGCGAAGCTCGGTGGATTACCCGCCAGCGCGCGAGCTTGCAGTACCGTCATCGCGCTGTCACCACCACCGCCTAACACCGGGCTTTGCAGCAGCTCAATATCGTGCTGTTTCAGTTGTGCTTTAAGTGTTTGCAGCGCTTGCTGCTCGCCGTCAGAAGTCCACCAATGTAAAAACTCTACCCCTTGTGGCGACTCAGCGTGAGCAACGCAAGGGGCGAGCAACAGTGGGAACCAGAATGCCAGTTTGTTCATAGTCAGTCTCTCGGGAAAGTCAGTGTGGCGCAGAGGCCGCCAAACTGAGAATGGCTCAGCAACAAGTTGCCGCCATGAGCCTTTGCAATACTCTGTGAAATGGTTAACCCCAGCCCACTGCCTTCTTTATCGTTGCTAGCGCGGAAGTATGGCTGGCAGAGCTTTTCAAGTAATAAATCGTCAACGCCGCCACCGTGATCTTCAATTTCAATCTGGATCGACTCTGGGCTTTCACTCAGCGTAATGTCCGCTTGATGGCCGTATTTGAGCGCGTTATCGACCAGATTCTGAATGCAGCGCTTAATCGCTAACGGTTTACCAGCAAAGTGGGTGCGGATTTCACCGTGGATGCGAATTGTGTCCGGCGCATCGGCGATATTGGAGGAAATGTGCTGAATCAGTTGGGTGAAATTGATCGGCTCGATTTCCTCGTGGATATCGGTCTCTTTAATGCATTGCAATGCGCCTTTGACCATCAAATCTAGGTCGTTACTCAGGCGGATAAAGCGTTCTCGGTCGGCGTCGTCATCCAGCATTTCCGCTCGCAGTTTTAGGCAGGCAATCGGCGTTTTCAGATCGTGGGAGATGGCGCTGAACAACATTTCACGGTCTTTAATATGGCTGTCGATGCGTCGACTCATCTTGTTAAACGCACGTACCGCCGCTTTCAGTTCGTTACTGCCTCGCTCAGAGACTTCGGGCACGTCTAGTCGGCTCGACATCAGGGTTGCGGCTTTTGCCAGCTCTCGAATTGGTTGAATTTCTTTGCGAACGATAAACCAGGTACACAGCAACAGCATTAGCGCGGACACCAATAGCGTCAGCCATTGGCGCAGCTCAAAATAGTTAGTCTCTAGGTTGATGTAAGGCGCGGGTAGCACCGCCGCGAGATAAAACCATTCGTTCTGCGCGACTTCGACCTGCATCACCAGAATGGGTGGATTGAGGTCACCAAACGAAAGCGAATAATGCGCCCACAATAGTGGCAGTTCATCGATAGGTAGCTCGTTGTTGAACACTTTGAGTTTGTCGCGCTGGGTGAACTCCACCTCGATATTAGGAATGCCGCTCAACTCGCTTTCTAATACCTCGCGAACTTGGTTGATGACCAGCGTTTTGCGTTCGCTTTCTGGCAGTGGGTCGACGTCAATCTGGTGATTGTTGAGTGAGACGAAAAAGCGCGTGCCGCCCATGTTGCGCAGTTGATTGAGCACCAAGTGGCGATATTCAGAAGGGAGGGTTTGAAAGAAAGCGATGGTGGAAGAAGCGCTCAGTGCTAAGCTTTTGACTGTGGTGGTCAGGCCCTCTTTATCGCGTTCGCTGGCGTGTTGATACCAGATAATTCCGGATAATACCTGCGCCAAAATGATCACCAGCAACAGGAACACACTGGTGCGAACGACCAGTGATCCCGTCCAGCGTTTAATTCTCATAATGCACGTCCGTGGTTAGCATGTAGCCTTTATTGCGCACCGTTAGGATCAGCGAACGGTCTTTATCTTCAAGGTGATGACGCAAGCGGCTGATCTGCACGTCAATGCCGCGTTCAAACGGGTCGGCATCGCGTCCCCAGATCTCGCGCGCAATGTCATCGCGAGACAATATTGATTGCGCGTGGTTGACGAACAAACCGAGCAGCGACAAATCCGCGCCACTCAGTTGCTTGACCTCGCGGCTAGCAATGTGGGTCAGTTGCCGGGTTACGGTATCCAACAACCAATCGTCAAAACGCACTTTACGCGTCAGTTTGCTATTGGCGGTCGATTGGCTGCGTCTCAGAATGGTTTTGATGCGCGCGAGCAGTTCACGCGGGCTGAATGATTTGGTGATGTAGTCGTCAGCGCCCATTTCTAGCCCTGCGACTCGGTCGGCTTCTTCAGTGACGGCGGTCAGCATGATGATCGGGATATCGGAGTTTTTGCGCAGTTTCTGGCACAGGGTAAAGCCATCTTCACCGGGCATCATAATATCGAGGATGATCAAATCGGGATGGTGATCGTTGAGCAGCTGCCACATCACGCCGCCGTTTTCTGCGCAAAGTACTTCGAACCCAGCGCGGCCAAGGTAGTCTGACAACGCTTCGCGAAGGTCGAGGTTGTCATCGACGACCAGTATCTGCTTGTTTTCCATCCGACTTTCCCTGTGTCCGTCCCTTTGCCTGCCCCTGAGTTTGGCGCTGGCCAATATGATGCATTCTTAAACGCCCATGCACAATCGAGCTGATTACAATTTTCACTTCTCGGTGTAAGAGATTTGTAAGCGGCCACTTACAAACTGATTGCCTTTTGTAACCTTAGGCGCCGCCTTGCTCGCTATGATCATCCTGACCTTACGTGAAACAACATGACCTGAAGGAATCAGGTCCGACAACACTGGCATTCGTCAGGAGGAAACCATGTTTGCAAGTATATTTGGACAACTACAAAAAATAGGGCGGTCGTTAATGCTGCCTGTGGCGGTGTTACCGGTGGCTGGCTTGATGCTGGGTATTGGTAACGCGGGTTTTGCGTTTATTCCAGACGCGGTCAACAAAGTGATGCTCGCCGCCGGCGAAGGCGTGTTCGGCAACATGCAGTTGATGTTTGCGGTCGGTGTGGCGCTCGGGTTATCAAAAGGCAATGACGGTGCGGCTGCGCTCGCTGGCTTAGTTGGCCTAATTATTATGAACGCATCGCTCGGTATCGTGACTGGTCTGCGCGGCCTAGAAACTGATGCCACCATCATGGGCGTTGAGACGCTGCAAACCGGGGTGTTTGGCGGCATCTTTATCGGTGCGGTCGCGGCAATCATGTACAACCGCTTCTACAACATCAAACTGCCGGAATATTTGGGCTTCTTCGCGGGTAAGCGATTTGTGCCCATTGTGACTGGTTTATCGGCGATCGTCGTTGGTGCGATTCTCGCGTTTGCATGGCCACCTGTCGGACAACTTCTTGATGCATTTTCTCATTGGGCAGCGTACCAAAACCCTGTTCTCGCGTGGGCGGTTTACGGCGCGGGCGAACGTTCATTACTCCCTGTTGGTTTGCACCACATCTGGAATGCGCCGTTCTTCTTCGAAGTCGGCAGCTATGTAGACCCAGAAACCGGCAAAGAGTTTACCGGTGAGCTCACTCGCTTCTTCGCGGGCGATAAAACCGCAGGTTATCTGTCTGGTGGCTTTATGTACTCCATGTGGGCGCTACCTGCAGCGGCACTGGCGATTTACCACTGCGCGTCTCCAGAGCGTAAGAAAATCGTCGGCGGTTTGATGATGTCTGCGGCGTTGACCTCTTGGTTGACTGGTATCACAGAGCCAATCGAATTTACCTTCTTATTCGTCGCGCCAGTGCTGTACGTGATCCATATTTTCCTCACCGGTATTGCGTTTGCGATCACCGCATTTTTGGAAATCAAACACAGTACGGACTTTGCGCACGGCGCGATCCAGTTCTTCCTTTACTACCCAATGTCGAGCAACGCGTGGATGTTCATCATCATCGGTCCAATCTGGGCGACGCTGTACTACGGCTTGTTCCGCTTCCTAATTGTGAAGTTGGATCTGAAAACGCCGGGCCGTGAAACCGACATTGCAGAAGTGAAGATTGCCGGACAACCTGATGAAATCGCGGTAGATGTAGTGGCTGCATTGGGCGGCAAAGCCAATATTAAGTCAGTCGATGCGTGTATTACTCGTCTGCGTGTCTCGGTGAAAGACATTGCCAACGTTGATGTTGCTAAGCTAAAAGCGCTCGGCGCGCGAGATGTGTTAGTGATTGGCGACAATTTACAAGCGATTTTCGGCACGCAGTCTGACTCAATTAAGTCAGAAGTGCACAGCGTACTCGCCACCTCCTGATCTTACCTCCCCCAATCTAGGTAAGATTTGCCAACCTCCTTGTGAGGTTGGCTTTTTCGTTTTCGGAGTTAAAAAAGCGAAGCCAATAACCAACCCTACTTCGCCGCCGCGTTGGTTAAATTGCCCAGCACGCCGCTGATTTTGTTCAATACCTCGTCGCAGCCTTCAATATGATGGCGCTGTTTTAAATACATCGGATCGTTGTAAGCTAACCACGTTTTACCTTCAGCATCTTCATACACCAACACTTTTTGGGGTAAATCGAGCGCCACCTCCTGCGCACAGATCATCAGTGGTGTGCCCACTTTAGGGTTCCCAAACACGATAACTTCAGTTGGTCGCAACGTCATATCGACTTTCACGGCGTTCTCTTGATGGTTAATGCGCGCAAAGACGTTCAACCCTTTTTCTTGCGCGATAGCGACAAATTTATCCGCCGTATCTTTTGCTGAATGCGTGCTCGCAACGGTTACCACACCCTCCCCAGCCAACGTACTCAATGACGCCAACGCCACTACCAACCCCATCATTACTTTTTTCATTTGTCGTCCCTTCCTCTCTCTGAGTAGAAAACTAAATATAGAAAAACCAAGTGTAGGAAAACTATAGAAGTCAGATTCCGCTATGGCGAATTGCACTCTACCCACTCAAGAGTCGACCGTGTAACACGGATTAATTGATTCAGATTAATAAAGCATTAACTAGCCGAGCATCAAAAGCGTGAAATACGTAACATTTGCAGCCTATTTTAGTAAGAAAGAGAAAAGTAGTGACACGCGATCAATTTGAGTTATTAGCACCCGGTGGTGATTTAGATTCCATCAAAGCCGCCATTGCCGCTGGCGCCGATGCAATTTACTGTGGGCTCGACCGCTTCAATGCTCGTAACCGAGCGACCAACCTCACCTTAGATAACTTAAATGGCGTGTTAACGTTAGCCCATCAGCACAGCTGTAAGATTTTCCTAACGTTGAATGTGCTGATTTTAGAAAGTGAAATTCCAGCGATTGTTCGCTTACTCAGCCAACTGAACACCACCAAAATCGATGGCGTGATCGTGCAAGATCTCGGTCTGGCCTACATTCTCAAACATCACTTTCCCGATTTGGATGTGCACGCTTCAACACAACTGAACACGCATAACGAAGGCCAGATCCTCTTTCTCAACCAGCTCACCGCAAGCCGAGTAAACTTATCTCGCGAACTTAACATCGATGAAATAAAACATCTGGCGCAATTTGGTCGCGAGCACAACGTAATGATGGAAGTGTTTGTCCACGGCTCATACTGCATCGGATTCTCCGGAATTTGCTATATCAGTTCCGCTCGCAATGGTGCATCAGGTAACCGTGGACGTTGCAGTCAACCTTGTCGCGAGCAGTACGAAACGACCAAAACGGGCAACAACTACCCACTCAATATGAGAGACAACTCCGCCTTTGGGGACTTGGAAGCGCTTGCCGATGCTGGCGTGTATTCTTTAAAAGTAGAAGGGCGAATCAAGAAATCGCACTACGTCTATGCCGTGGTCGACAATTGGCGTCAGCAAATCGATCGCATGTGCGAGGGTTTGGAACTCTCTGAAGACACCACAGAGTTATACACGGTGTTCAACCGTGATTTCTCCAACGCATTTTTGCAAGGTGATTTCGGCAAGGCGATGTACATCGACAACCCGCGCGACCACGCTGTAAAACATTTTTCGAAGGTTTATCAATGCCAGTCTGCTGATGATGTGCAAGCGGTGAAAAAGAAACTCTACGACGACAAAACCGCGATCATTGAGAAAGTGGCAGAGCAAACTAAGTCGTTCGATGTCGCTTCGAAACAAGTATCCGGCAGCAGCTTGAAAGGGGCGATTGATGTGCCAACTCTGCCAGCGTTACCTCAACCAGAAACTCGCCAAAGTGCGCCAAAATTATCGGTTCTGATCTCGTCAGCACAAGAAGCTATGCTGTGCGAATACCACGACGTTGATGTTTACTATCAATTGCCAATGGGATTGTCTGGCGAACTGAGCGCGATGATTGAGTTATTCCAAGCCAATCCAATGCTCAAACCATGGCTCCCGGCCATTTTGATTGGCGAAGACTACCACGCCGCGCGCGTATTTTTGGAAACCATCCAACCTGAGTTGTTGATCACCAACAACTCAGGCGTCGGCATGATCGCAAAAGAGCTCGGCTTAGGCTGGGTGGCAGGCCCACAAATGAACACGGTGAACTCATACGCGTTTAAATGCCTTCAAGACGAGTTCGCGGCAAGTGGCGCGTTTGTTTCTAACGAGCTGAATATGAAGCAGATGCGTCACATAAAGCGTCCGAAAAACATGCGCAGCTTCTACAGCATTTATCATCCAAATACCCTACTCACGAGCCGCCAATGTTTGTTCCAACAAACCGAAGGATGCCGTAAGGTGAAGGTCAACAAAGGTTGTTTGAAACGCTGTGATAAACGCACGTCTATCATCAACTTAAAAGACAATCCTTACGTGGTACAAAAACAAAAAGGCAGCCACAATTCAATCTACAGCGAGCACAACGTCTTAAACCTGCAAGTGCTGCACGATCTGCCGCAATTGTTTACCGATGTGTTGATCGATCTGCGTGATATCCAGACAGAAACGAAAGTCTCAGCAAGCAAACCTGAGTTGATTGACGCGTTCTTAGCTCTACTTGAAGATCACAGTGAACAAGCCGTCCAAACGCTGAATGACATGATTCAACCAACAGCCAACGCGCAGTATTTGAAGGGGTTGTAGGCGGTACTTGAAAGTTAAACAACGCATCCACTCTCAACATATCTTGAACACACACAGTGCACTGACTACAATAGCGCACTTTTTACGGAATTTAGGTCACACAAAATGACAGATACAGCTAAACCAGCTCTACCAGATCGCCTAGCGGGTAACCCACGTAGCCCATTCTTCATCAAAGAATGCTTCGAGCACCAAATCGGTATTCGTATCAACGGCCAAGAGCGTACTGACGTAGAAGAATACTGCATCAGCGAAGGTTGGGTAAAAATTGCTTCTCCTAAAGCAAAAGACCGTTTCGGTAACCCAATGCTAATCAAGCTTAAAGGCGAAGTTGAAGCGTACTACGTGTAAGCTGACCACGCTTAATATCTTTGAAAGCTCGAGTCTGACTCGGGCTTTTTTAATGCCTGTCATATCCCTTCCTCATTTAATCTCTTCCCTCTTCTTTTCAGTACAAAGTAGGGTCTGTTTATCTTTCGAGATTAAGTTTTGTTCGAGGTAAAATCGTTTTAGGCGAGGCAAGGAGTGTGTAGCCTAGCATCCTAAGTAAATACTCCTTAACAAGGCATAGAACGATTTTAGCCGAACCCTTTGGGCAGCGTTTGTTGGTCATTTCTCCTGCGTTATCAGCTTTTTCATGTAGGCTAACTACACATCAAAGCTTCTGCCTTGCACAAATACCCAACAATTCGCTGCAAAAATCAGCTCGAAAGGTCAACAGACCTTAAACTCGATGTAAATCGCTGTTTTTATCTAATTGTTGTCTAAAGTTTCTAGAGAACTAACTGCAATAGCCATTGCCAAAAGAAACGACACCTTTTGAATACAGGGAGAGGAAATGGAAAGCCCACTTGTCACACTCAAACACGCCAGCAAAAGCTTTGTCGATGGCAAAGAGACACATCGCGTGTTGGAAGGCGTCGACTTTACGTTGAACACAGGAGCGAGTGTTGCGCTGACAGGCGCAAGTGGCAGCGGCAAAAGTACCTTACTCAATGTCATCGCTGGCTTTGAGCCACTTTCCGAAGGTGAGTTGTGGTTAGATGGTGATAACACGGCGGCTTGGAAAGACCCGCAATGGAGCCGATTTCGACACCAAAAACTCGGTGTTATTTTTCAGCAATTCAACCTATTAACGCCGCTCAACGTGCAGCAAAACATCGCCTTCCCTCTACATTTGAATCAACAAAAATGGAATGACTGGTGCGATTATTTGGTCGAGACTCTAGGCATCAGCCAACTGCTTGATAGACATGTTTCTGCCCTTTCCGGTGGTCAACAACAACGAGTCGCGATTGCGCGCGCTTTAGCACACAAACCTAAACTGCTACTTGCTGATGAACCCACAGGTAACCTCGACCAAAAAGCAGGCTTGGAAGTGATGAAACTGCTCAGTGAAATCACCACCCAGGGCAATACGGCGGTGCTATTGGTAACACACAGCCATGAATGCGCTGAATTTATGAAAGCACGGCTGCGATTGGATAACAGTCAGCTACAGAACAGTCATCAAGTAAACAAACATGAGCTTCGCCATGAAGCAAGCTAAGCTATCAACCACCAGATTCACGCATACTCGACTCGCCCTGGATCTGTTTGCGGCACATTATCGACAAGCACCACTGCAAGCCGCCGCGATTCTGATCGGTATCGTGTTGGCTGTGACCTTATTTGTTGCGGTGCAAGCCATCAACCTCAATGCCAAACGAAGTTATGCGGAATCTACCGAGCAGCTTAGCGCACAAGCTCAGAACTTAATTATTCCACCAGCAGGGCAAAACTATCTGCCCGAGTCTCTTTATTTCACCCTTAGACAAAACGGGCTCAGTGCAGCACTACCTGTAATCGAAGGGCGAGTGAGAGACGAACAAGGTCGTCGTTGGTCAGTACAAGGTAGCGAGTTAATTGCTGCCATCTCTTCACGTTCGCGCTACTCAACGGATAACAAGCAAAAGTCATCAGATAACCAACAGAACGTGTCTTTGTTCGACAGTGCTTTGCCTCTACCTGAGCTTTTAGCTGGCAAGCCAATCGTGATGATGAGCCAATCTCAACATCAAAACTTAGGAGAGGTAGAAACCCTAACTCTGGACGACATTCCAACCCAAGTGGTGGTGTTGCCTGACGAATGGCAGTTAGGTAGCCGAATGTTGATGGACATTGGCTTTGCCCAGCAACTGCTCAATAAAAAAGGGCAGCTCAGTTACATTGCGGTTTTCCATTCGGGTGATAAAGGGAATAAAGACACGCAAGCAAATTGGCAAAGCATCATTGGCGAGCAAGGACAATGGATTTCCAATAATCAAAGCACAGACCTTGGCTCACTGACCGACAGCTTTCACCTCAATCTCACCGCAATGAGCTTACTCGCGTTTTTAGTCGGGCTGTTCATTGCTTACAACGGCGTTAAGTACAGCTTGCTTAAACGCAATCGGCTGTTAGTGCAGATTCAACAGGCGGGCGTTGCGCCGAGCATTGTGCTCTCTGCGCTGTTAGTTGAACTCACTGTTCTCGTTACCATCGGCGCTTCCCTCGGTTTTGTATTGGGCATGCAGCTTAGCCATTGGCTACATCCGACCGTGGCACTGACTCTAGAACAACTTTATGGCGCGACACTTCTGCCCGGAACTTGGCAGTGGCAATGGTGGGCGCAAGCGCTGCTGCTCACGTTAACCGCAACCCTGTTGGCGTGTTGGCAGCACTTTAAACAGCGAGTGCGCCAACCGCTTTCCTCTCATGGCGGGTTTTATCAAGCGCCTGAAGCCTCTAACGAAAACCAATTGTTCGTGATAGGTGCTGCGTTGACGACTCTCGCACTCGCAGGGTTATGGCTGAGTGAGCATCACCGCTTCACCATGGCGTGGCTCGGCGTGCTTGTAGTGTCGATTCCTTTGTACCTACCCAAAACACTCAGCGTCTTAGCCAATTGGTGTGAGAAGCGCACCAATTCCGGTTTGATGCAGTATCTGTTTGCTGAGCTGCGTGAGCTGATTTCTCCGCTTTCTCTCGCCATGATGGCACTGCTACTCGCCGTTACTGCCAATATGGGGATGAACAAGCTAGTTGGTAGCTTTGAATCCACCCTAAAGCAGTGGTTAGAACAAAGGTTACACGCCGATATTTACGTCAGCCCTGCGCAAGGGGAAATCGCAGATGTAGAGCGCGCATTAGGACAGTTTGACAATGTTGAGACCGTCTACAAGCAATACTACGTCGACGATAACCTGCAAGGCTTACCGATTTTGCTTGGCACCAAAGACAAAGACACCTTAGAGCAAACAATGGTGTTCAAATCGCGTTTGGAGAACTTCTGGTCACGCTTTTACCAAGGTGAGTTGGTCGCTATCAGTGAACCAACCGCGGTCAAACTGGGTTTATCTCTGGGTAGCGAGCTCACGCTTGATGCCGTTCCAAATAAGAACCTCCTTGTGGGTGCGGTATTCCATGATTACGGCTCACCTAACGGTGAAGTCTTATTAGCACCAAAGTTATGGCAAGAGAGTGGCTTTACCGACCTGTCAACAAGCCTTGGCATTAAAGTCTCAGGGGACCCACAAATCGTCTACGAGCAACTGCGCGAGCAATTGAATCTGCATCCGAGTCAACTCTACGACCAGGCGCAAATCAAATCCATCGCGTTGGATATTTTCTCGCAGACCTTCGCCATTACACGCGCACTCAACGGCGTGACGTTGATGGTCGCGGTGATTGGTTTGTTCAGTGCTTGTTTTATGTTGCTCGACGCGCGCAAAGCCGCCATTGCAAGGCTGTATGCACTTGGCGTCAGCCGTCGTAAATTAATGACCATGGTGGTCGGACAGATCGTCGCTTTAGTCAGTTTTACTCTGGTTGTCGCCCTGCCCCTCGGAGCCATGGTGGGTTATGTGCTGACAGACATCGTCACCTTACGCGCTTTTGGTTGGGGCTTAAATTATCTGTGGAATTGGAGTGACGCCCTCAGTATTGCGGCGATCACCATCTTGGTGGCGGTGATTGCAACCTTGATTCCGCTGTGGCGATTGGTCAGCAAGCCTGTCGTATCCAGTTTGCAAAGCGAGGTGTTGTGATGGTTCGATTAGCAAGCACACTTACTCTATTCATGAGCAGTCTGTTCCTGTTCGGTTGTGAAGATCCCCAACAACAAAATATGGGCACTTTGCTGGGCAGTGGAGATATGCAAAGCGAGAGCAACCTATTCACACCCGTAGAAAAAGGGGTTGAACTCACCTTTCCTACCGATCATCAAGCACACCCGGATTTTCGTCATGAATGGTGGTACTTAACCGCTAACTTAATCGATGCAAACGGCAACCCACTTGGCGTCCAGTGGACACAATTTCGCTTTGCTGCTGCGCCGCCAAAGGACGAAGATGACGTGAAGAAAACCGAGTGGCAAGCTCAACAAATCTACATGGCGCACAGCGCAGTCACGACCGCGGACAAACACTACGCCGATGAAAAATGGTCGCGCGATCAAACATCCCTCGCTGGCGTCGACACTTCACCATTTCGAGTTTATCTCGATGATTGGCAGTGGACCTCTTCAACCAACGACCTCTTCCCTGCAACATTGAAGGCGAACTCCGAACAGTTTGGCTATGCGCTGACCCTTACCAGCAGCGCACCTTATCAAAAGCAAGGCGAGCAAGGGTACAGCACCAAAAGCGCCGATGGTCAGGTGGCTTCGTATTACTACAGCCAACCGTTTATTGATGTCTCCGGTGAAGTCACGATCGACGGCAAAACCCATCAAGTATCCGGCAAAGGCTGGATAGACCGAGAGTGGAGCTCGCAATTCTTACTCGACTCACAACAAGGCTGGGACTGGTTTGCCTTAAGATTGAGTGGCGAAACCAGCTTGGTGGTGTTCCAATTGCGTGATTCCAAAACTGGAGCAGCCAGCTACTCCAGCGCAAGGCTGATGCAGCAAGATGGTTCCGGCCTTGCTATCCCACAAAAAGACATTCAGTTAGAGGCAACCAAGCAAACCGAAATCCAAGGGCGAAAGTATCCAACCGAGTGGCAAGTGTCGATTCCTAACCAGCAAATCGAACTTATGGTTTCTGCACTCAACCCGAATGCGAAAATGCCACTTTCTGTGCCTTATTGGGAAGGTCCAGTGCGTATTGATGGCTCTCATTCCGGGACGGGTTACATGGAGCTAACGGGGTATTGAAATGTTGAGCGGGAGCCCCAATTATTCTACTAGAACAAATACTGGCAACCAAGTCATACACTGATTGAAAGGAAATATGATGAACCCAATTATCGCCTTGCTGAAAGAGAACAACATCAGCGATGAGCAAATCAACGAGATTTTTCAGACTCTGACGCAAAACCCTCTAGCGGCAATGGCAACAATCAGCCAACTAGGTTTGCCACAAGACAAGCTACAAATGCTGATGGCGCAAGTGATGCAAAACCCTGCGCTAATCAAAGAAGCCGTAGACGAGTTGGGATTGGATTTCTCAAAGGTTGAAGAAGCAAAAGAGAAGCTTCAAAGCCAAAACCAAGGCAACTAAGTCTTAGCCATTTAGCGCTGAATATAGAAAAGGCCGTTAACCCGAGCATGTGGGTTAACGGCCTTTTTTGTTCGCTACGTTGTTGTTAGCTACTTTTTTGTCGGCTAATTATTAGCGATTTAAAGACGCGAATTGCTCTGCGGTCATACCGTAGTAGAGCTTGTCGTCAAAGCCTTGCTCTAGTTTATAGTAGTCTTTCTGACGGCCTTCTTGAGTAAAACCATTTTTCTCTAACGTCTTGTAAGAACCAGCATTAGAAGCGTAGCAATCGGCACTGACTTTATGGGCGTTTAACTCAGTAAATCCAATCTCGGTCATCATTTGGCAAGCGCGAGTCGCGACGCCTTTGCCCCATGCGCAAGTAGGTAACTGATAACCCACTTCGTAGTTGCCAGTTAAGAACATCACTGCGGTCACCGCACACATTCCCATGTACTGACCTTGCTGGTCACGAATCACGAACGTTGGGCTATCTGACCAAACACCGTCTTTAATCGCTTGTGCCGTATTTTCAATAATAGGGCCAAAGAAGCCTTCATACAGGTTGTTATCAGCAAGTGCGAAGAACAGATACTGATTGACCTTATCGTCGTTCAGCATCTCGATAATATCTTGTAGATCAGAGCCTTGAATCAGTTGGATAGTCAACGATTCATTAAATGGAATGGCTTCGCCTTGTTTTAGTTTTTGATATGACATGTGTTACCTCGTTATCTGCTGAAAATAGTAGCCCAGCGGATAAGAGAAAAATTGGATTTTTGCGACAACTTTCGGGCTGATTAGCAATGTATTACGACTCAAAATCGCCATAGATATCGATGGTTAAGTCACGTTTTTTCAGGTATTTGCTCGGCGTTTTTCTTAGCTGATGTTTGAGGGTACGAATCAAATGCGATTGGTCACTGAAACCAAATTGTTGTGAGAAACTCGCCCAATCAATCGCTTCTTGTTGCTTGTAGAGAGTCAAAATCATCTGCTCCAGACGCGCCATTTGTTGATACTGCTTAACGCTCAACCCCACCACTTGTTTGAAACTGCGCTCAAGCGTTCTGCGAGAACAGGCGCACTGTTTGGCTATCTCATCAATATCCATCGCTAACTCAGGTGAACGTAGCGCTTGAGCGTCCATCACGGATACCGCTTTTTGTGACGCCAAAAACGGTTTGGTACGGCAAGGTTCGATATCTAACGCATCTAAATGTTGTTTGATGTAGTTCAGCAAACATTGCGATGAACCTTGCAACTCTAACTGCCATAAGCCTTGTTGAAAGCGCTCATCAAACGCCGCGTTAAGCCAATCAAACCATTCGCATTGGTTAATTGCACTAACTTGGGATGCATCACTAAACCGTGATTCAATGGCATAAAAACCCTCTGGGCGAAAGGTGATACCAATACGCTTGATGGGAGCCGTATCTTCCAACAACAGTAAATGTTCGTTAGCCATTAACAAGTGGCAGCCTTTGCCAGCAAGCTTTGTGTGTCCCGTATCGTAGCTGTAGCCTTGCTCTGGTGGCGTAAAGAGTAAATGAGCACGCGGGTTTGGGATAAGGTGCGGCTTGGGGTCAATGACTTCACCCTCTGGCACTTCCAAGTACCAAACTTGATGAATGAGCCATTCGTACTCTGGCAGAGACTGTTTCCAAGCTATCATGATTGTCCTAGCGGTTAGTAAAGATAATGGGCGCAACGTTTTTGCTTAAACATCTGCTCGTTGAGTGTGACTGATTGACGCTCATCTCGCCACGCATTTCTCACGCTGCTCCCTTGCAAGCTTGTTGGATTGCGGTAGGCTTTGAGCAGAGAAAACAAGCTGAACAGAACAAGGAAATCCCCCGATGCGCGTCGACTACCACCAACGACTGGTTCCTGTGATTCGTTATTTAGAACAACACTTTAATGAACCACTCAATCTGCCAGAAGTGGCCGCGCTGGCGAACCTTTCTCCTTATCACTTTCATCGCACCTTCAAAGCCGTGCAAGGCGAGACATTGGCTGATTTCATTCGACGTTTGCGTCTAGAAGCCGCCGCCGATGACTTATTCAAATCCAAGCAACCGGTATTAAACATTGGGATTTTCTAGCTCACAGAGCTTAGCCAAAGCCTTCAAGCAACATTATGGCGTTACACCTACGGCCTTTCGCGACTGCGAAAACTACCAGCAGTTTTCTGAATTAGCACGAAACAGCAAGATTGGACACACGTTGCGCAAGAATGGAAACGAAGTAACACCAAGCGATTCATATACTGGCTCTGAACTCACCAAATGGAGCATGACAATGGAAACGCAAAACTTTGAAAAAGCAAAACTGGCTTACATTCGCGTAAACGGCCCTTACGGCCAAGGCTATGAGGAGCCATCAGGTCGCTTGTATCAATGGGCAGGAATGAAAGGTTTGGCAGGCAATACCTGCATCTTCATCTACCATGACAATCCAGAAATCACGCCAGACGAGAAGTGTCGCACTGATATCTGCTTGATGGTGCCAGAAGATACGGAAGTTCCAAAAGGCATTGAGCTGCAAGACTTCCCCGGTGGTCAATATGCGGTGATGCGCCAGCACATTACTGACCCGAGCCAATACTCAAAAGCATGGGATGATGTCATGAGCAAGGTAATTGAATCCGGTATTGAGAACGACGACCGTCCTTGCTTTGAGCTTTACCACAGCTTCGACCCACAAACGCATCATGCAGACGTTAGCTTCTGCACCGCGATCAAATAAACCAAAAGCCTGCATCGTTGCAGGCTTTTTCATTTCTTACTCTGGTCGCTTAAATCCCTTCTTCTAAACGCTGTTTATCTTTTAATCCAATTACTTAGAATACGAACGAATACCTTTTTATTTTCGTGATCCTACTTCGCGTTTTGACTACGCGCGTTCATTCGCTCGACTGAGTTGGGATTCATTTCACAGATTATTCATGAAGCGAACCTAGACTGAAAAAAACTCCATCGACCCCGTTCGACCTACAACGCTAGGCACAATAAAAACTAGGTGCTACAGCACCTCTAGGACATTCCATGAAGAAGAACTTACTTGCCATTGCTCTTGGTAGCGTGATTGCGCTGACTGCTGCCCCATACTCTATCGCGGCTAACGATGCTGCCGTCCAATCTTCCGCCGATTACTCACAAATCGTCACTAAACGTCAGGTTGTCGACCAACTTCTCAACGACGCGGTACAAGCATTCAAATCCCCTGCGCGTATCTCACATGCGGGTTTTACCGCCAAAATGCCGAGCAACATGGAGATTGTTACCGACCGCTTATTAGAAGCGTACAAACTTGAGCCGTACCGTACTGACCTACTGATTTCTGCAGCAAACGCGCAGATCTACAACAAGAATGCAGACCGCGCGATTGAACTGTTTGAACAAGCCCTTTCTGTTGCACCAGATGATGTGGATTTGCACGCTTACTTAGCGGTATGGCAACGCTTTGAGGGCAACCAAGCGGAATCAGCGAAACACATGGCGACGCTCACTAAGCTCAATGCAGGTAAAGCCGCAGACATCCAACGCATCTTCGACACCGTAGACCGCGTACTTGCCACGCCACTAAAAGAGAAAGCCGACAAAGGTAAATTGGATGACAAAGGCGCAATCGTCACATTGGGATACGCGCTGAACCCAGATGGTTCAATGCACCAGATCTTAGTTGAGCGTTTGGAAACCACGCTAGCCATGGCAAAAGCAAGCCCAGACGCGTTGATCGTATTGACGGGTGGTGTACCGAAGAACCACAAAACCGAAGGCAAGTTAATGGCGGATTGGCTGATTGAAAAAGGCATCAGCAAAGATCGCATCATTGAAGAAAACTACGCCACCAGCACGGTAGGTAACGCCCTATTCAGCAGCTACGCATTGGCGCGTCATAACATCAAGCACGCAACCATCATAAGCTCAGCGAGCCATGTGCGCCGTGGTCAAACCTTGTTTGAAATCGCAAGCTGGCAAACTGGCCCGCAAGACATCACTTTTGACACAGTGAGCTATCCAGACAAGCCACTGAAAGACTTAGCCAAAGCCAGCGATGGCGAATTGCTTGGTATCTACCGCGATGCACTGCGTACCTACGGTATGTGGAGCTACCGCTCTTACCCGCTAGAGTCGCGTTAATACACTAGAGCCAGAAAGCAAAAGAGACCGCGTTAATGCGGTCTCTCATAGAATCATTTGAACATGATGCAGTGGTCAATCAATGCGTTTTGTAGGTTTTGTTTGTCACTCAGAATCACGAGAGCATAGATAGTATTTTTGTCACCAATTCGGTAAAGCAGCTTGAATCCATCAAAGCTAAATTGCCGGATGTCGTAAACACCGATTGTTGTCAGTTCATAACAAGGGGGATAGATAGACGGGTTATTCAAAACGTTGTGTTCAAACCTCTGCTGAACCGCAATTAATCTATCAATCACATCGTTGCGAGCGCTCCAGTTCGATAAATAGTTAATAGTCTGAATAGCCGTATTTTCAAAGGTTTGTGTATAGAGAACTTTTGCTTCCATGCTCGTATCAAACTCAATCTTTGAGTGCTGCTAACGTGCTCTTCATATCTTCTGATGACTTTACACGTTCATTCGCAACATCATTTTGAGCAAAGCTAACAAACTTCATTAAAGCAATGGCTTCATCGCGCTTCTGACGTTCTTCATAAGACTCAACGACATAAATAGGCTTACCATTTTGCGTAATCGTCATTGGTTCATCCAGTTCAAGCTTCGCAGCATTCTTTTTTAGATAACTTACCGTTTCAGTGCTCATCACATGACTCCTATCGGCAACCCCGCTGGTGTAACAACAAGCGAAACCAGCCGAGCTATACTGCAGGTTTGACCGAAATATTTGAATCAATAGAAAGTGCTAATCACATTCTATTTTTCGTTTAGATTTTGACCTAATCTTTCCAACTATACCTGTGCATTTCGAACAAACCAAATTAAGTTTAAATTTAGACTCCTACTTCAAATATAGAAAAAGCCTGCGTACTTGCAGGCTTTCTTGTCTTTGTAACGTGGTAAGAACCGCTTAAATCGCTTCGCCGTTTACCGTTACTGCTACATCAATGTTGCCACGAACTGCGTTTGAGTATGGGCAAACTTGGTGTGCAATGCGCGTTAGCTCTAGCGCTTGTTCTTGTGGCATATCTAGCTCTACCGCTAGACTCACTGTTAGAGCGAAGCCGCCGTTGTCGTTCGGACCGATACCTACTTCCGCTGTTACGGGTGCGCTTTTCAGGTCTACTTTACCTTCACGTGCTACGTGCAAAATCGCGTTAGAAAAACATGCCGAATAGCCCGCTGCGAACAGCTGTTCTGGGTTAGTTGCTGCGCCTGTGCCGCCCATTTCCTTCGGGTATGACAGCTCTAGTTCGAGAAGACCGTCATCAGTTTTTACTTGACCATTACGACCAGCCAAAGCGGTAGCTTGAGTTTTGTATAGAGTAGTCATGCGAGTGTCCTTCTTAATTTAAGTTGCGCACAATTTAATTGCTTGCAATCTTATATCGAAGTAAAGATCGTTTGCAACTATATTGTGCACAATTTATTTTATGACTCTCTTTCCCTGTGAGCAGGTAGGCAACGCCAATGAGCCAGTGTTACACCGACAACACCATGACCGACGACGATAAACTCTTACTCGAAAACCAAGTCTGCTTCCCGCTCTACAGCGCAGCAAATGCAGTGATCCGAGCGTACCGCCCGTTGCTGGACGAGTTTGATCTGACTTATTCGCAGTACTTAGTGATGATGGTGTTGTGGGAGAAAGATGGTGCCAGTGTGAAAGAGTTGGGGTCACAACTGCATTTGGACTCAGGCACACTCACACCGCTGCTTAAACGCTTAGAAGCAAAAGGCTATGTAGAGCGTGGTCGCAGTGAAACCGATGAACGCGTTCGCGTACTCAACCTAACCAAGCAAGGTCGTGACCTTAAAGAACAAGCTAAGTCGGTGCCAAATGCCATGATGTGTAAAATCACATTAGAGCTGGATGAAATGATCATGCTGAAGAAGCTGTGCGGCAAAGTGCTCGACAATCTGAGCTAACAAGATAGAAGCATCCGCTTCACCACTTCCTATTAGAAAGAGCCTGCCGAGATGCAGGCTCCTTCGATCTTAGTTAGACGATCTACTCAAAGTAATCATCGGTATTCTCTATTACTAATCTGCCTTCATCTTCAATAAAACCTATCAAAGCAAACTCACTTACATCGGATTTCCCTATCAAGTGAAATAGGAAATGGCTATCAATAGGATAGTTACAAGCGATTTTCCTTAAACACACTCCGATGAGAATATACTTTCCGAAAGCAACAACAGCTCAGCTTAAAACATTCAAAGGAAAGTAAATTATGATTAATACTCAAATCAAACCATTTGCAGCTACAGCGTACAAAAACGGCGAATTCGTTGAAGTAACAGAACAAGACGTTCTAGGTAAATGGGCAGTATTCTTCTTCTACCCAGCAGACTTTACGTTTGTATGTCCAACAGAACTGGGCGACCTAGCAGACCACTACGAAGAGCTACAAAAACGTGGCGTAGAAGTTTACTCAGTATCAACTGACACACACTTCACTCACAAAGCATGGCACGACAGCTCAGACACAATCGGTAAGATTCAGTACTACATGCTTGGCGACCAAACAGGCAACATCACAAACAACTTCGGTGTGATGCGTGAAGGTCAAGGTCTTGCAGACCGTGCAACGTTCCTAATCGACCCAGAAGGTACTATCCAAGCAATGGAAATCACTGCTGAAGGTATCGGTCGTGATGCAGAAGACCTACTACGCAAAGTGAAAGCAGCTCAATACGTAGCAGCGCACCCAGGCGAAGTTTGTCCAGCTAAATGGAAAGAAGGTGAAGAGACACTAGCTCCATCACTAGACCTAGTTGGCAAAATCTAAGCCACTGAAATTTAAGTTCTAATCAGTTCCGATTTCCTTTTTCTGATTAGAACTGAATTAGAGAGCACTTCAGGTTAGATACCTTGACGACCTTCTGCCTGATTTGCTCTCTCCCCCTCAGGTTTTATCTACAGTAACCACTTTTTATTACCTATCTGAATAAGTAGGTGTGCAGTAATTGCGTAGAAAAAATCGTTTAGAACCAGGCATAGATTTTCGATAGCTAGTTCCTCTAACTACAAAGCCTATAACGCAGTTATCAACGATTTTAGCTAGCAAGAATGAACAAATACTTGTTTTGATTGGTAACTATTTAATTAAGGTAGTAACAACTATGTTAGACCAAGCGATCCAACAACAACTCAAACAATATCTGGCTAATGTAAAAGAAGAAGTTCGTTTAGTGGTTAGTCTAGATGAAAGCAAAGCATCGAATGACATTTTGTCTCTAGCGAACCAAATCGCAGAGATGAGCGACCTAATCACGGTTGAACGTGACGACAACGCAAGCGCACGTAAACCAGTGATGGCGGTAACTAACCCAGCTAAAGGCACAGCACTACGCTTTGCAGGCTTGCCAATGGGTCACGAATTTACCTCTCTAGTATTGGCACTGCTTCATTCTGGCGGTCACCCAATCAAACTAGAACCAGAAGTGATTGAGCAAATCGCAGCACTAGACAAAGATCTAGACGTAGAAATCTTCATTTCATTGTCGTGTCAAAACTGTCCGGACGTGGTTCAAGCGTTCAACATGATGGCGGCGATCAACCCGAAAGTAAAAGCAACCATGATCGACGGTGGTTTGTTCCAAGATGAAGTGAAACAACGCGACATCATGGCAGTACCAAGTGTATTCGTGAACGGTGAGCTATTCGGTCAAGGCCGTATGTCTCTGACTGAAATCCTAAACAAAGTGGATGACGGCGCGAGCGAGAAAGCGGCGAAAGCACTGAGCGAAAAAGACCCATACGACGTGCTTGTTGTCGGCGGTGGTCCTGGTGGTAGTGCAGCTGCACTATACGCTGCTCGTAAAGGTATTCGTACTGGCGTTGTTGCTAAGCGTTTTGGTGGTCAGGTTATGGACACCATGGCAATCGAGAACTTCATTTCGGTAAAACGTACTGAAGGTCCAAAACTAGCAACTGACCTAGCAGAACACCTAAAAGAATACGACGTAGACGTCGTGACTGAGCAACAAGCTGAGAAGCTAATGGGCGCAGCACATACAGAAGATGGTTTGATTCACATCCAACTTGAAAGCGGCGCAACGCTGAAGAGTAAGAGTGTCATCTTAAGCCCTGGTGCACGCTGGCGTGAAATGAACGTTCCGGGTGAGCAAGAGTACCGCAACAAAGGTGTCGCGTACTGCCCACACTGTGACGGCCCACTGTTCAAAGGCAAGAAAACCGCAGTTATCGGTGGTGGTAACTCAGGCATCGAAGCTGCTATCGACCTTGCTGGTATTGTAGAACATGTAACGGTTCTTGAATTTGCAGACGTACTTCGTGCAGACCAAGTGCTTATCGACAAAGCGAACTCACTACCAAACGTAGACATCATCACGATGGCGCAAACAACAGAAGTAGTGGGTGACGGTACTCGCGTAACAAGCTTGAAGTACAAAGATCGCAACACAGATGAGATCAAAGAGATTGAATTGTCAGGTATCTTTGTTCAAATCGGTCTAGTACCAAACACAGAATGGCTAAAAGATTCAGAAGTAGCCCTATCTGAGCGCGGCGAGATTGAAGTCGGTAGCCGTGGCGATACTAGCTTAGAAGGTGTGTTCGCAGCGGGTGACGCAACAACCGTTCCTTACAAGCAGATCATCATTGCGATGGGTGAAGGTGCAAAAGCAAGCTTAGGCGCATTTGACTACCTAATCCGTAAGCAAGGCTAATCTCCAAATTTCTTGGACACAAAGCGCACGGTGCTGTGTTTTCTTCCCCGGAAAACCAATCGGGGCACCGTGACAGCGATGAGTAACAAGAAATAAAATCAAAAAACTAGAAGCCCAAAGACTTTGCCAGCAGGTACTAACTGCTGGCTTTTTTGGTTTGGGGAGAGGTGTAAGCAAATCCCTCAGCGCTCCGAGTTCAAACTGGAGGGAATGGCTCTACAATCACGGATAATTCAGTTCACTCCACCAGCATCACAACGCGCTGCGAATAGATTCTGAATACTCGCTTAGGCTCCTTCAGAATGACGCTGTCCGTTTAGCGTTCTCTTCCCGTCATTCCCGCGAACCTAGGTGAGACTGGGAATCTACTCACCAAAAACTCGATCGAAAATGATTAGCAAGAACACGAACAAACAAAAGGTGAAAGAAGGTTGCAAACACCTAACCCAACATTCAGCCTCAAACCAACGACCCCACCTAACCTCCCCCTTATATCAAACTCTTAAGATCTCATCATTCGGAGCGCAAGGTGGCAAGTTTTACAGTCACAGATAATTCAATTCACTCCACCGGCATCAAAACGCGCTGCAAATAGATTCTGAATACTCGCTTAGGCTCCTTCAGAATGACGCTGCTCGTTTAGCTCTCTTTCCGTCATTCCCGCGAACCTAGGTGAGACTGGGAATCTACCTACCTAAAGCTCGAACGAAAGACATTCACACACATACACGTGACGCATCAACGGTTGGAGGGTTCATGAACATGATCCTCCTCTCAACCTCAAACCACCAATCCCATCTAACCTTCGCTTATATCAAACTCTTAAGATCTCAGCATTCCGAGTGCAGGTGGCAAGTTTTACAGTCACAGATAATTCAATTCACTCCACCGGCATCAAAACGCGCTGCAAATAGATTCTAAATACTCGCTTAGGCTCTTTCAGAATGACGCTCTTCGTTTAGCACTCTCTTTCCGTCATTCCCGCGAACCTAGGTGAGACTGGGAATCTACTCACCACAAACTCGATCGAAAATGCTTAGCAAGAACACGAACAAACAAAAGGTGAAACAAGGTTGCAAGCCCCTAACCCAGCTCGCAGATTCAAAGCACCAAACCCACCGAATCTCTCAATGTATCCAGATCCAAAGATATCAACCCTAACAAATTTTAAAAAAGCCCTTTACCTCAACTTAACTTGAGGTTTTAGCATATTCATCGTTGGCTAGAAAATGACAAAAAGGAGCACATCATGATCCAACTAGAACATATTAACTTAGTCGTGAAAGATATCCCTGAAATGCTGAAGTTTTACCAAACTGCATTTCCACATTGGTACGTGCGTGATGAAGGTAAAGGCGAATGGAGTGGCAAACCAAGAAACTGGCTACATTTTGGCGACGAGTATCAATACATAGCCATGAGTGACCATGGCGAAGGAGAAAACCGCGAGTTGAGCGGGCACCAAGTTGGGCTAGCGCATTTTGCTTATGTGACCAACAACGTCGATGCAATCATCAAAAGACTAACCGATGCAGGTTATCCGATTGCCCAACCTGGTGCTGATGAACCATATCGCAAAAATGTGTATTTTGTTGACCCTGCAGGTTTTGAGATTGAATTTGTTGAATACCTGGCGGATGACCCAAAACTTCGTAACCTGACAAGCTAAAAGAGATGTAAATAACAAAAACGCCAGCAGATAGTGACTGCTGGCGTTTTATTTTATCTATCAGGCTTCTGCATTAGCGCTGTTTGGCAAAAACCTGAGTCCAGTAATACCCGTAGCGTGCAGAGTGATTTTCGACAAGCGACGCGCCCATCTGATCAAAATCCGCACTCATGATATTAAGGCAGTGACCTTCACTCGATAACCAAGCATTAACGACGGCGTTAATGCTGCTTTGCCCTACGGCGACATTCTCACCAATGGCGCTCCAAGCATAGCCCGTTGCGTTAACTCGATCTGACATCTTGCTGCCATCAGAGCCTGTGTGGCTCATGAAATCGCTGTTCGCCATGTCGCTTGAATGTCGATAAGCGGCGCTTTCCAAATCGTAGCTCCAAGTCAGGGCCCCAACAGGTGGCATGGTGGTTGCACCACACTGTTGTGTAGTAGAGCGGGCGCTGTTGACCGCTGCAAGCATCTGCTCGGCAAATGTGCCTTGTGACGATGTGGAACCTGTGTTTTGTGAGCCGCTTTCTGCTGGGGCTGACGACTCCCCATCGCCGCCACATGCGCTGAGAAGTAGGGCCAAAGCAGGCACTAAGATCTTAGTTGGCATTGTCTTTCCTTTATGAGTGACGAAGAGCAAACTGCGCTTTTCGATAATAACGCCCAATAAACTAACAAAAACCAATAAAAGCACCATATAGCTTAGGGGTTTTTAACCAAAGACTCACATGAAGTTTTCAATCGCCTTGGTTCGGTCGATAAATCGGCAACGTTTCAGCCCAAGTATGGAATGGCGTTTCATCCATATCCTGTATTGCTTGAGTGATAAAATCGATGAACACCCTCACTCGGGCAGGCACATATTCCCGGTTGGCATAGAGAAGATACACGCCATTTCCTGCTTGGCGCATGCTTGGAAATATCGGCACTAAACGCCCCGCTTTAAGCCAGTCTCTCGCGATAAAATGAGGAATCTGAGTTAATCCTAAGCCTTCTGCGCAAAGCTCTGCCATGGATTCACCGTCATTTACAATATAGTTTCTTTCGGGGTCATATTCACTCGCACCGTCTGGTTCTGGCATCCGAATCGGCAACAGTTTCCCCGTTTGTTTAAAACGAAAACGAACCCAAGAATGGTCATTGAATACATCCGGGCCACTCGGAACACCATGGCGCGCTAAGTAATCCTGACTGGCACAAATGATAAAATCGATAGGGCTGAGCTGACGCACAATCAATTGACTATCGTGAACGACACCAGAGCGAATCGACACATCAATACCTTGCTCAATAATATCAACGTAGGCGTCATCGTAATGAATATCGATAGTGATGTTAGGGTAGCGGCGACAAAACTCTTTTAATAAAGGACGAATATAGAGGCGACCGTACGAGACTGGCACATTAATCTTAAGCTGCCCTGAAAGCGCATCATTGTGACTTTTTAATGAATCCTCACATGCCGCCAGCTCCTCCAGTACAAACCTAGCAGTATTTGCGTACCTACGACCAGCTTCTGTCAGGCGGCTCTGTCGCGTAGAACGTTGAAAAAGCTGTATACCCAAATCGCTTTCAAGACGATGTATGGCTTTGCTCACGGTCGAAGGGTCAGTGCCATACACTTTGGCAGCCGCAGCAAAACTACCGCCATCTAAAGTGGCAATAAAAAATCGTAGGGACCGTATCTTATCCATATAACCAATGAACTCTATTCATGAATTTTATTCACTTTAGTAAAGACCAAGTGGCTCTTCAATCACTAATTAGCCTAAATATAATGAACCTCAATAACTTGATGCTCTGTTAGCGAGGAAAAACCATGGGTAAAAACGGATTGAAGAATGCACTACAACTATTGATAGCGACACTAGTCCTATTCTTTGGGGTGCTTCAAACAGCACATGCCGCAGATAAACGAATTGGTATTCTGGTTTACGATGGCGTACTGACCTCTGATGTTACTGCGCCTTTAGAGGTTTTTGGCGTCGCAAGTCGTCTCACTTGGTTTAGTGATTATGACGTGCTCACCATTTCCGTCTCAGATCAGAAAACCATCACCACTGAAGAAGGATTAAAAATTGGTGTGGATGCTTGGATTGGTGATCTGCCGGAACTCGACGTATTGGTTTTAACATCCAGCTATGACATGGATGCACTAATCGAAAATAAAGATCTCATTCACTTTATTAAAACTACCTCAAAGGCGGCAGATTGGATGGCAAGTAATTGCTCTGGCGCGTATTTGTTAGCCGAAGCTGGCCTTTTAAACGGCAAAAAAGCAACAACTTGGGCCGGAGGTGAAAACGGCTTTCAAAGAGATTACCCAGCAGTCAAAGTACAAGTCGACCAGAATTTTGTCATTGATGATGGCGTTATCACTTCGAACGGTAGCCTAGTTAGCTATCAAGCTGCTCTTAAGCTACTTCACCTTATGACTTCAGAGTCTAAAGCTCAGGAAGTCGCAGATGCCATCCAGTACTCACGCTTTTCCAACCAACCATTTTAAGCGTGTAAGAAAGAAATCAGAGTCACCCTTCGATATTTGGAAGGTTAACTCTTCGAATTTGTCTTCCTAATCGAACAACCCTTTTTATCACTGTAAAAGCGATAAAAAGGGTTGTCGTTCATCTGGCAGACACAACGTGCTCTCCAAACTTTTTATCTTAATGCTATGGAAAAACATAAACGTTACGAAGCACTGACGAGAGATCGATACCAAGAGATTTACCGTCTCGCGTATTGGTTATGCAAAGATCACCACCTTGCTCAAGATTTAGCGCAAGAAACCTTTCTGAAAGCGTGGCGATTCTTTGATAAATTAAATGACCCCAACGCCGCGAAGTCTTGGCTCATTACTATTTTGCGTCGTGAGAATGCTCGGCGCTTTGATAGAAAACAGTACGATTTTGTCGACATTGATGAGTGTGCAATACAGACAAAAACCTACCCTGGCAGTGACTACGACATGGCCCAAGATTGGCTTCAAAAACAAATGATGATTCTCGAACCCAAATACCGAGAGCCGTTGCTCTTGAGCTTAGTGGCTGGGTTGAATCATGATGAAATTGCCCAAGCCTTGAGGCTCAACCACAACACAGTGGCGACTCGATTATTCAGAGCGCGTAATCAGATCATCGCACAGAAGGAGAGTCATTAAGACACAAAAAGTAGTCAATCATGTAAACTAACTGGCTATGCTCCGGTCTATTTCATAAGTCGTTACACAACTCGACGCTTTAACGCTTTACATCAAGCGCGACTAGATGAACACTTCTTGTCAAAGTACAATAACAGCCGACATAGAGTAGAGTCAGTAAAACATTATGAGTAACACGACGGCGAAAAAGCCGAATCCCTTATTTGAAATCCTTTTCAACGTATTTATCCCTTCCTTCATTTTGATGAAGTTTAGTGGCGATGAGCATCTAGGGACAGCAATGGCGCTGGTTGTCGCTTTGCTATTTCCTATCATTTATGGCGGTATGGACCTTGTCCGTAACAAGAAATTTAACTTTATTTCTGCTCTGGGCTTTATCAGTGTTCTACTAACTGGTGGCATCGGCTTGTTAGAGCTTGATACACGCTGGTTAGCACTAAAAGAAGCCCTGATTCCTGGCCTGATCGGTTTAGCGGTTTTGGGTTCAACGTTTACCCGCTACCCGCTGATGCAGAAGTTAGTACTGAATGACACTGTGTTGAACCTCGCGTTGATTAACCAACGTTTAAAAGAAAATGGTAAAACCGATGCGTTCGAACGTTGCCTTATGTCTTCTAACTACCTGTTTGCAAGTACTTTTGCGTTTTCATCTGCAATGAACTACTTCCTTGCGACTTGGATTGTGACTAGCCCTTCTGGTACTGCTGCCTTTAACGAAGAGTTAGGAAAAATGACGCTGTACAGTTACCCAATGATTGCCATCCCAAGTATGTTGATGATGTTCGGTATTTTTTATTACATTTGGCGTCAAGTACGTGCGATGACATCGCTCGAAACAGAGCAAATCTTCCATCTAAAATAGCCCTATCATTACAAATAAACCCATAAAAAAGGGAGGATTTTATCCTCCCTTTTCTCAACAGGCCCACTGTAATTCACAGCGTCAAAATGATTTTTCCTGACACTGCTGACGAGCGTCGCTCAACCATTTCAATCGCTGTTTGAAAGTCCTCTAACGACAGATCATATGCAACGTTTAACTTTATGTCGCTGCTAATAAAGTGTTCTAACATTTCAGCGAACACCGTCTTTCTCCCGCCTTTACCTACCGATTCTTCCCAATACCGCAAAAAGAATGTACTAAAGTCGATGTTGTTGGCCTTCATCGATTCAAAAAACTCAGGCGTATAAGGCGTTAACGACAATGTTCCGTAGTTGATGTATTGGCCGTTTTCTTTCAAGGTACGAATGAGATCCGTGCCAGCCTCACCACCTATCGCGTCCAGAGCGACCGTTGGTTGTGGCAGTTGGCGCGTTTGCAGCTGCGCTTGTAAGTCTTTCTTCGCGTCCAACACTGGAATGGTATCGTACGGATACTCGTCTCGCTTTGAGGTCACAGCAATCAGTGCAAAACCCAGTGAATGGGCGAGCTGGGCAAATATCTTACCGATCGCTGACCCTGCTGCATTGATGATCACCACATCGTCTTTGTTCAACTTAGCTACTTTAGTGGTGATCACCCACGCGGTTAACGCGTTGATGTACAACTGACAGGCATAGCCGTTCTCCAAACTCTCAGGTAGCGGAAAAAGATTCTCAGGCGAGGCATCTATGTAGTATTGCCAAGTACCACTCATCGCCACCAACACCTTTTGCCCAACTTGAAGGTCAGTTTGACCAACTGCACTGACTTCCACCACACGCCCAACCGCTTCAAATCCCGGCACGCGAGGTGGTACGTGAACGCGGCAGTATTGCCCAACACCATGAATGGAAAGCAAGTCACTTGGGTTAATATTGGTGGCTTCCAGTCGCACCCGAACCTTGCCCTGAGCAAGCGGATTGAGGGGCTCTTTTTCCAACGACAGCGATGTTTTGGGTTGACCAAAACAGAATTGATTCACTCGAGTATTTATCATTGGTGCCATTGTTATTCATACCATGTAATTGAAATTCAAAAAGAAAGTTTCGTAACTTCTACTCAAAAACATTAAGTGAAGTCGAAGCTCTGTATTTCTACCTGCGCGATGCGCCGTTCACTCTAAACTGTTGTGGCGTCATATCAAAATAGGCTTTAAATGCTTTGATGTAGGATGAGTCGTTTTGATAACCCACTAGGTCTGCAATGGCTTGGATTGACAACGATTCATCTAACAAAGAAAGCGAGTAAATTAGCCGAATTTGTTGCCGCCAAAGCAGAAATGAAGTGTTGAATTCCTTGGCGAACAACCGTGATAAAGTACGCTCCGATGCCCCAATTTTCTCCCCCCACTCTTTTAGCGAACAGCTCAACGCTGGCTCGTCAGTCAGTCGCTCGAAAATCAGTTTTAGTCGTCTGTCTTGTGGCAGCAATAACTGAAATGTCTGCACGTTGCGTTTCAAAATTTGATCATGCAGCACCGCCAGCAAATGCAACACTTCTTCGTGGCTTGTCTCACCTTCACACTGTCGGCGGATCTCTTGTAAAAGCTCATTTAAAAACGACGTTAAAGCAATGGTTCTCACTTGTGGCTCGTACGTCGCACCAAACTCAGGGTTGAGGTAAATACCAACAAATATCGTATTGCTTAGAGCAATCGACTCGTGTTGAACACCCGCAGGAACAAATAACGCAGAAGTGTGCGGAACCAAATGCTGATAATGCTCCGTTTGTGTTTGCAATAACCCTTTGATAGGAAAGATGATTTGATGCCAAGTGTGTTGATGCAGCGCATCAATGTAACCTTTTGGCATGTCGATAGTTTTCACCAAAACAGGAGAATGGGGATTCGCGGCCATCATCTCATTGGAGGTGATGACGCCTGACTTCGAATCAATTTGGCGAGTTAGCATTGTTAGTTGTCTTTTCACCCCTACACCGACACAAGTTTACTAGGCTATCATGCTCCGCATCGCGAATGAAGGTAAACACTTTATCTCTCATTCAAATAATAAGGAGGTTACATGAAGAAAATCGGCGTCGTAAAAGCTGTGCTAGCAGGGAAAACCGTCCCTTATGCTCATGGTGCGCAAAGCGCAATCAACAAACAAGTGCTGCCTGAGCGCCAGCATGCAACAGAGCTCGGTTTTATCAGTGATGAGCAAGGTGATCCGCGCTTTCATGGTGGCATTCAAAAAGCGCTTCATATTTACCCAAGCGAGCACTACCCAATCTGGCAACAAGAATTAGGCGAAAGAACCATTTTCCAATCCGCCGGCGGCTTTGGCGAAAACATCAGCTCCGAAGGCGTCACCGAATCCACGATTTGCTTGAAAGATAAAATTCGCATCGGCTCAACACTACTGGAAGTGTCGCAAGGTCGCATGCCTTGTTGGAAACTTAACGTACGCTTTGACCAACACGATATGGCGAGAAGACTGCAAGATACGCTTCGAACAGGCTGGTATTTCCGAGTGTTGGAAGAAGGCGATATCGGTGCAGGCGACGAGATTATTCTGTGCGAAAGACCTTATCCAGAATGGCCACTGGCTCGCATCATGGGCGCGGTTTTCACTGGCTGTTTAGATAGAAAAGAACTCACTCAGCTGTCTGAGCTGCCGTTAGTCGAGTCTTGGGGCAAGTTGGTCGAGCGCCGCCTAGAAACTGGCGAAGTTGAAGATTGGGAAATGCGCTTGGTTGGCCCAACTGTGGGTTAACACCCCAAAGTAAAATTTAAGCCACGCTCTGAACCGACTATGCCGTCAGAGCGTGTTTTTTTGGTTTACTTCGCACTCGGGGCTGGGCGTTTCGACTTACCTTGGAACTGCTTAATGCTCTTCTTAGCATTAGTTCGGCGGTTGGCTTTTTTATCGCGTGGCGCGCGTTTGCTCTCGCCAGTTGATGGCTTATCCGTTACTGGAAAACCTGCCAGATCTTGCACTGGTAATGCACGTTGAGTCAGGTGACGAATCGCGCTTAGTGCGTCCATTTCACCATGACAAACCAATGACACCGCCACACCTTGCTCGCCAGCGCGAGCGGTACGCCCTACTCGATGAACGTAAGTTTCTGCATGCATTGGCAGTTCAAAGTTGATCACTACAGGCAATTGCTCAATGTGAATGCCGCGCGCTAGTAGATCGGTGGCAATCAACACCTGAATTTGCCCAGATTTAAACTGCGCCAGAGCTTCTTCTCGCTCATCTTGACTCTTATTGCCATGCAGCGCATTGGTTGAGATGCCCGCTTTATTCAGCTTCTTCGCTAAGCCATCGGCGTTCTCTTTCGCACCAATAAAGACTAATGCCTGAGTCCACGCGTTTTTTTGAATCAGTTCAATCAATGCCTTGGTTTTACTGCCTTTGTTAACGAGGTACAGCGTTTCAGCAATATCTTGGTTGGTGCTGTTTTCTTGATGCGCTGCAACTTGCTTTGGTGCCTGCATAAGCAGCTTCGCTTTACCCTTCAACTCATCTGAAAACGTTGCGGAGAACATTGCGGTTTGGCGCTGGTTTGAAATCAGCCCCGCAATATTTTGCACGTCAGGCCAAAAGCCCATATCCAACAAACGATCCGCCTCATCCAGCACTAGGTAGTGGATATTGCTTAAGTCTAAACCGTCTTTTGCCAGATCAACCAAACGACCTGTCGTCGCGACAAGGATATGAGGATTTGTCGCTAGCGCCTGCTGTTGTTGCTCTTTATCAACGCCGCCACACAAACACACTGCGTTGAGTTCAAGAACTTGACCAACTTGGTTAATTGCTTCACTCACTTGCATTGCCAGCTCACGAGTTGGCACAAGAATCAGCGCTTTTTGCTCTGGATTGACACCCAGCTTTTCCAACAAAGGCAAACCATAAGCAAGGGTTTTGCCGCTGCCTGTATTTGCCAAAGCCAATAGATCTTGACCAGCCAACAGCTCAGGAATGGCCAACGCTTGAATATAAGTCGGCTTCTTGAAGTCTTTTGGCAGTGCATGAATCAGCTCAGAACTCAATGAGAGAGTAGAAAATGGCATTAACGAAAACCTTGTACTTTGGGTTGAAGAAGCAATGAAAATAATGAAGATGCGGTAAAACGCAGGCGCGGACTTTACCACAATCTGCTAGGTGAACCATCCTATTTTAGGCGCTTAAACCAAGCGTCGCCTACGCAAATCGTCAGAAAACTAAAAAGCGCAAAAAAGCCGTTAGTCTGTACTGCCACAGAGCTAACGGCTAAAAACCCTTGAAGAGAACGCTTCGTCAGCCTTTCACTGCGGCTGAAAAGAAATGTGCAGTTTATTAAAGCACAGCTTTACGATTCGGTAAGAACACTTCACCCAACATGCAACGAACCGAACCACCACCAATAGATTCTATGGTAGAAACGTCGAATGGCAGCAATTTACCGTGCGTTGCCAATTGCTTTCTTTGTGCTGGTGAGAATGCATCGTACGCCGATTGCGACATCGCAATCACCTTATCGCCGTTGATCGTTTCCAGTTGCAGAATGTTACCGCAGAACTGGTTCATCTGCTCCAGCGAAATTGAGATGACTTGCTTGTCTTTGGCGAGTGACTTCATTACAAAACGACGCTCAAATTCTGGGATCACTTCGTCACAAATCACGCAAAACTGTTCGCCAACCGCCATCATCACATTGGTGTGATAAATCGGCGCACCAGACGGCAAACGAGTTTGGAAAGAAATCACTCGTTCATAGCCAATACGATCGGCGTAATCTTCTAAAACCAGACGATCACAACGTTGTGAGAGTGCGGCGTAGACCGTTTTATTTAGGTGGTCAAACACCATCACACCCGTGCTTTCTAAATACGCTTGCTCATCAAGATATTCAGTTAGACTGCTGCGTCGATGAACTTCTCGCCCTGCTTGCGCTAGTGCTGCCACAAGCGCATCGGGACGTACTTCTTTTTGACGGTTTTCACAGGCCATTGGAAAGGTGTACAACGTGCCATCTGGCGTAGTGCTAAACCAATTGTTTGGAAATACCGCGTCTGGCGTCGCAACATCTGAAGTTGGATAATCAAACTCAACAACTTGAACGCCCTCTTGACGCAGCGTTGCAACCATACTCGCGAACTCGGCCATTACTCGACGTGAGACTTCTTCTTGGCTGAGTGACACTTTATGTTGGAACTCATTATCTTGTGCGGTTTCTTCATTAAAACGAAACTCTTTCGGTGGCACCATCACTACGCAGTTTGCGGTTTGGCGCTGAGCACTTTGCGTGCTTTCTTCTTTCCCATTAGCAAATTGGGTCACTGATTCGTGTAATAGCATCCAATACATTCCTTATCACTAGAATGAGGAGATTGTAAATTTATTGTTAACTTCAGTTTTGCTGTTTTGACAATTAATTTAATTGCACAAAAGTAATTTTTGCTGCATTAAGTTCATTTTCCCTTAAATTTTATTGTCACTTTGCAGGTTTGAGCTTTTATGGCACCACGATGAACATGATAAGAATTCATCATAAGAATCAGAACCATAGACAATCACACTCATAACCAACTAGTTACATTTAAGACACAATCGGTTAGACTATTTTTTCGCCCCTCTCGTCAATCGGTCTGCTTTATCGAGGAGCAGGCAAGAAACTCTCATACACGCGGTTTCGTCCAAAGCAGCGTGAATCGATGGATTTAGCCACCCCAAATGGCACTGTTTTAACTTTAGGATGAGTTATGTTTAAACGATTTGAAGGCTTTACAGAGCCGTTCCCCAAATCTACACCGGATCAGCCTCCTTCAGGGATGTTCGCTTTTCTGCGTTATTACACTCGTGGTTATGAAAAGCCTTTGATCATCATGTCTTTGATGGCCACAATTGTGGCTGTTGTTGAGGTAATGTTGTTTGGCGCCATGGGACAACTGGTTGATTGGTTGTCTACCAGCAATCCAGAAACGTTCTTACAAGACAATAAATCGGATTTGATTTTCTACGGAGCCTTATTGCTGGTTGTCATGCCTATATTGGTGATCTTGTACTCGTTGCTCGTTCATCAAACGTTATTGGGCAACTACCCAATGTCTATCCGCTGGCTTGCACACCGGTATTTGCTCAATCAAAGCTTGAACTTCTATCAAGATGATTTTGCAGGTCGAGTCGCAACGAAAGTCATGCAAACCTCATTAGCTGTGCGCGAAACCGTGATGAAAGCTATGGATGTGTTTGTTTACGTTACGGTTTACTTCACCAGCATGATCATTATGTTAGCGACGGCAGACTGGCGTTTGATGATCCCAATGATCGTCTGGCTACTCGCTTACATCGCTATCCAAATCTATTTTGTCCCTAAGCTCAAAGACGTCGCTTCAGCGCAGGCCGATGCACGTTCGACAATGACAGGGCGTATCGTCGACAGTTATACCAATATTCAAACCGTCAAACTGTTTTCTCATAGCCAGCGCGAAACCCAATATGCCGAGCAAGGCATGAAAGGATTTTTGAATACGGTCTATCGTCAAATGCGCCTAGTGACCGGCTTCGACGTCGCTGTAGAGATCTCAAACTATATTTTGGTATTTTCCGTTGCTGCTTTATCGATTTACCTGTGGTTGGATAGTGCCATTAGCGTTGGCGCGATTGCGATTGCTGTTAGTCTTGCATTGCGCGTAAACGGTATGTCTATGTGGATAATGTGGGAAGTTGGCGCCCTCTTTGAAAACATGGGAACCGTTGTCGATGGAATGAAAACGCTCTCTAAGCCTATTGATATTAAAGATAAACCAGGCGCAAAAGACTTGGTTGTCACTGAAGGAGGCATTCACTTTGATAACGTCAGCTTCCATTACGGTGAGAACAAAGGCGTGATTAGCCATCTCGACCTCAACATCAAACCAGGAGAGAAAGTAGGCTTGGTTGGGCGCTCCGGCGCCGGGAAATCGACTTTGGTGAACTTGTTACTTCGTTTCCACGATGTCGAAGACGGCAGCATTAAGATCGATGGACAGAACATCTCAGAAGTCACACAAGACTCTTTGCGCTCAAAGATCGGTATGGTGACCCAAGATACTTCTCTGTTACACCGTTCAATTCGAGACAATATTTTGTATGGCAATCCAGATGCGACAGAAGAAGATTTGCTGAAAGCCACTAAGCAAGCGCATGCCCATGAGTTTATCGAAACTCTGACCGACCCATTTGGTAATGTCGGATACGATGCGCAAGTTGGTGAACGTGGTGTGAAACTGTCTGGCGGCCAACGTCAGCGTATCGCAATATCTCGTGTGCTACTCAAAGATGCACCATTGCTGGTATTGGATGAAGCCACATCGGCCCTGGATTCAGAAGTCGAAGCAGCGATTCAGGAAAGCTTGAATGAGTTAATGCAAGGGAAAACGGTTATTGCTATCGCTCACCGATTATCGACCATCGCACAAATGGATCGCCTCATCGTGCTAGATAAAGGCAGCATCGTTGAACAAGGTTCTCATCAAGAACTCATTGCGAATAACGGCATTTACGCCCAGCTTTGGGCGCATCAAACTGGCGGATTTATCGCTGAAGAGCTAGACAATCAACACGCTTCTTAACGAGTGATAAGCTCAATAAAAACGGCGCTTTAAGCGCCGTTTTTTATTTTAATCCATGGCTAGACGCTCATATAGCCATTGTGGTTTCTCATATATGAAACACTCTCCATGATAAAGCTCACACTTTTTCTGCTAATATACCGCCTCGTTGCGTATCCATTGCAATGAACACAATACAGAGTATTGAGCCGTCTTCATTTGTCATTTCACTTTTTGAGAAACAGCTATACTCAATAGATGGCTTAGTTATTATATTAACAATAAGGTAATTAGCTTATGTGTAAATGTGGTTCAATGCAGATCGTACAACTCAAACCAAGTTGGGCTGACAAGCTATTTGGCTACTCAGAAAGATGGAAATGCCAACTTTGTTGTAAGATCTACCGCATCTAAAATTAAAAATAGAATCTTAGTTTTTCTAAGAAAAAGCAGTGGCCCGACAATGATTGTCGGGTTTTGTTTTTCTGTACATCCATTTTTATCCCTTCGCAACACGGTCACTCATCACGGCAAAACCTAGCATCTCAATGTGACTTAGGTATAGAATCAGGCCCACTTATTTATTCCGATATTCACATATAACTGGTCACTATGAACAAAAGTTTGCTAACGAATGTCCTTGCTATCGCTTTGATGGCTGGAGGTCATCAATTACAAAACGACTATCTTTGGTATGCAGGGCTGTTTGCGTTCTCAGGCGCCATCACCAACTGGCTCGCCATCCATATGCTGTTTGAGAAAGTGCCTGGATTATACGGTTCTGGCGTGATCCCCGCACGATTTGAAGAGTTTAAACTGGCTATCAAAAACCTGATGATGGAACAGTTTTTTACTGAAGCGAACATTGACCGATTCTTGAATAAAGAAATGGCGGGCGGTGTGAACATCGATCTTCAACCAGTAATTGAGAAAGTAGATTTAAATCCAGCATTTGATTCCCTAGTGGAAGTAATTGAAGGCTCTCAGTTTGGTGGCATGCTAGCGATGTTTGGCGGCTCGGAAGCGCTACAACCCATGCGCCAACCTTTCGTCGAAAAGATGCAAGAATCCATCATTGAGTTGAGCAAGAGCGATAACATCAAAGAAGCACTGAAAGAGCAATTCGAATCTCCTGCAATGATGGATGAGATAAAGCAGAACATTGAAGGTATCATCGATCAACGTTTAAGCGAATTAACACCGGCATTAGTTAAAGAAATGGTGCAAAAAATGATTAAACAACACCTTGGATGGCTAGTCGTTTGGGGCGGTGTTTTTGGTGGTTTAATTGGCGTTATCAGCACCTTTATCGGGGCATAATCGCTCACCGATTTATTAAAAAGGAGCTTCGGCTCCTTTTTTAATCGTGAAAAAGTAATATACCAAGCCACGCTAAATAAGGAGGCTCAACACATGCCTCGCCTAACCAAGGAGCTCGGGATTAACACCAAATCCCGTTTTATGTTCTTCTATGACCACTTCACTACGAGTTTGAATCACGCCCGGAAGCGTGCCTAACTTGCTCGACATAAACTCCTGATACGCTTTCATGCTCTTAACACGAACTTTTATCATGGTATCGAAATCTCCAGAGAGCGAGTAGCACTCTTCAATTTCAGGCATCAATTCCACCGCTTTCGCAAACTTTTCAAAAATAGAAAAACTGGTTTGGTCTAAACGAATATGGATGAATACTTGCACATCCAGCCCCAACTTTTCCGCATTCAACTCCGCATGATAACCATTGATATACCCTTCTTTTTCTAGCCGCTTTACACGATCAGAACATGGAGAAGTCGTTAAGTTAATCAGCTTTGCTAGTTCTACAACTGGAATTCTGCCTCTCGAATGAAGCACTCTCAAAATATGTAAATCAATCCGGTCCAATTGATAACTCATTAACCCACTTCCTTGTAACCACTTAGAAAGCATCACATTAATCGTTGCTCAAAAAATTGCAAACCATCAAATGCACAGCATGTGAAATTCAGCAGAGAATAACCAGAAAACAACGAAGGAGGGAAAGAGCTATGATTATTGCCGCTCACTTAGTAACCGTGATATGAAGAGAAAAAGCAACCTAGCGGCTCCCGCGGAGTCGCAAATTTGAAAGCGCATGACACGCCTGTATAGATATGTCGTTCGGGCAACGCCGCCCTATTTAGCCATTAATCATGGCTATCACTCAGAGTTAGAGTGCGGCCGATGTATGCCGTGTAGGATGTGGAACAACCTCTCCAATTGCACGATGATTACAACAACGGCAGTAGTATTGAGGCTCCATCTCGTAATAATGTTCACCTGATACAAATTTCGCCATCAGCTGTGTAAAACTCACCATTTTGCCTGTTAACGAGTCAACAGACTGAGGCTCGCAACGCTTCATAATCACTTTATGTTGCGTTGATTTTCTACAAGCTGCGCAATATATATCCGGCATTTCTCTTCTCCCTACTTTTTCGTCCTACTGACAATTGACATATTTTGTTCAAAATAATTCCACAATTAAAAAGCTCCTTTAATTTTTTGTGCCCTATCTTCAAAAAATTGAACGAAAGTATCAAAAAACTGAGACATTGGTCAGACCTCAACTTTTGTACCATCAATATGAGCAAACGTGCTTATGTGTGTAATAATACGACACATTACACATAAGCAATTGTTCGGGCTTATTATTTAGTAAGGCGCATGACAACTTTACAGCTGGCTAGATCGAGCTTTCGAGACGCCTTGTTATCTTGATTTACCCCGCAAACCAGTTGCTAGCAGCTATAGCCGTCTCATCAAGGAAGAAATGCATGACGATACAACCGATTCTCACTACCGAAAGACTCGTCCTCCGGCCATTCAATATCGATGACTGCCAACAAGTGGCTTTACTCGCTGGAGATAAGCGAATTGCCGACATGACAGCAAACATCCCACATCCTTATGAGCTACCGATGGCGCAAGCATGGATAGATAGGCACTATCCGATGTATCAGCAGCATCAAGGCGTGGCGTACGCTATTACCTTGCGAAAAACTGGGGAGTTACTTGGTGCGGTAAGTTTACCGCGTATCGAAGAGGGGTACGGAACATTAGGCTACTGGGTTGGCGTGCCACATTGGGGGAAAGGCTATGCATTCGAGGCCTCCAAAGCCTTACTCGAATTTGCTCGAATGCACTTTGAGTTAAACGGAATAACCGTGATGCATTTGGTGGACAATCTGCGTTCTAAATCGGTGATCCAAAAACTAAAGATCCCTTACGTCGGTGACAAAACATTGCGCATGCAAGGCAAAGAACGAAAGGTTTGTGTCTACCAACTCACGTTCGTCGCTTCTGAATAAAGTCGAGGGATATGTCGGATGATCATACATGAAACTTCACAAAATCTGCCCAAGAACAACCCTTTATTGCTGGGAACGGTATCGTTGTCGCTGTTCTATTTTTCCGACCTAGCAGACAAGCTCGTCGAGTTTGGACTCGTAGCACTCACAATAATAGGATTGAAACTGCTCTCAACGTACTTCACGCGCCGCGCGTTCAATCCTAAAACGCTAGATATCGATGCAAGCACCAACACCTTGAAGTACCGCCAGGGCTCAACGGTTTACTTCCGTCTACCTCTTGATGACATTGTCAAAGTCCAAATACAGAAAGAGTTCTTCTCTAGCAAAAGTTTGATGCTCTACACAGTCAACGACGCTTACCAAGTGCCGAATTCAGACAATTTCGATTCTCTACAGTTAAAGGATTTAATGAAACAACTTGAAGAGAGAATTGATGATCAATCTCGCTAAAACGAAAAGAGAAGACATTCTAGAATGTTGCCAATTTGGTCTCTAAATAGAAAGACAAAAAAGCCAGCAATAACGCTGGCTTTTCTCTGTATTAGTCTTGTGCGACTTTCACGCGAATTTTGCTTTTTTCTACGTTCGTCAAATTCAGTGCTTCAAGAGCAGAAATGGCTTCTGCTTCGTCCGGCATGATGACAAAACCGAAGCCTTTCGACAAACCCGTGTCTTGATCAAGCACTAGCGAACACAGTTCTACTTTGCCGTACGCTGAGAATAATTTACGGATATCTTGCTCGGTCATGTGACGAGCCAAGTTTCTTACTAAAAGTTTCATAATGAACCTAGTTGGTTTGATAACGGTTCGATTCTCTCAGTTTCTCTCTGGCAAACCAAGTGAATAATATGACGGCGTTGACTAGATCATTCTAAGTACATCTGTTTAAATGATTTTCCGTTCATTTTTCACCCATAGGAGAGTCGGCATGGAAACGAAACGTCTCAAACTCATCCCTGCTTGTTTAGAACGAGCCGAAGAGGCGCATCAAGCTGTCGTTCGCAGCCAAAAGACTCTCGAAGTCTATCTGCCGTGGGTGCCTCATGTGCTGACATTAGAAGCGATGATAGAAGGGACAGAGAAAGCCATCGCAAACTTTGAAGACTTCGAAGAAGAGCTGCGTTACTACATCATTGAAAAGGAAAGTGATCGCTTACTGGGTGCGGTCGGTTTGATGATTCGAGATCCCGACGTACCATCCTTTGAGATAGGTTATTGGTTAGATGATGCTGCCGTTGGCAATGGTTATGTTGCTGAGGCTGTGCTCGAAGTTGAGCGCTATGCGTTTGATGACTTGGGTGCCAAGAGAATCGCAATTCATGCTGATAGCACCAACCAAAAGAGCCGAGCTGTAGCCGAGCGCTGTGGTTATGAGTTCGAAGGAGAGCTCAGAAACGAACGTCTGACTACATCGGGAGAGCTGAGTAACACCGTTATTTACGCCAAAATTCATCGCGACTAACACTCCAATCTAACCGAGCAATGCTAAGCTTTGATCTCAAGCTACCACCATTAACGTTAATTAAGTTTCAGATAAAACAAAGCCCGCTAAAATAGCGGGCTTTGTGTTCATATACGGGAAGTTACTAGTCTAGTTCAACCAGTTTTTTCTCGAACGACTGGTGTTGGTCTAACACGTCTTGCGCAGCACCGCCCGTTGCTTTACTTACCACAATGATAGCAAGCGTAGAGAAGATGATGCCCGGTACGATTTCGTACACATCAAACCAACCGCCAGTTAGCTGCTTCCAAACCACGATAGTGATACCACCAACAAGAATACCTGCTAACGCGCCGTTACGGTTCATACCGCTCCAGTAAAGGCTAAGTACAACCGCAGGACCAAATGCCGCACCAAAACCAGCCCAAGCGTAAGATACAAGACCGAGTACTGAGCTATCAGGCGTCATCGCTAGGAATAGCGCAACAAGCGAAATAACGATAACACCGATACGACCAATCATTACGATTTCTTCAGAAGACGCTTCTGGCTTGAATACTTGCTTGTAGAAATCTTCTGCAAGCGCTGAAGATGAAACAAGGAGCTGTGAGTCAGCGGTACTCATTACCGCCGCTAGGATTGCTGCTAACAACATACCCGCAACGACAGGGTGGAATACTGCGTTAACCAATAGCATGAAGATCTTCTCACCGTCCTCTAGTTGAGTACCCGGATGACCCGTAACCCAAACCAGACCAACAAGACCAACAAGCATTGCACCAACCATAGATAGTGCCGTCCAAATCACTGCGATACGACGTGCAGTCGTTAGATCTTTGTTTGAACGAGACGCTTTAAAACGCGCTAGGATGTGTGGCTGACCAAAGTAACCAAGGCCCCACGCCGCTAGAGAGATAATGGCAATCGCAGACAATGGTTCGCCTTTCGCGTCATTCCATAGCGTTGCAAGTTCTGGGTTGATGTCATGTAGATCAGAACTTAGCTGACCTAAACCACCGTCCATTACCGCTATAGGAACAATCATTAGCGCAGCCGCCATTAGCAGACCTTGCACTAAGTCAGTCCAAGATACCGCTAGGAAACCACCGAATAGTGTGTAAGAAACGACACACACCGTACCGATGATAACAGCGTAGGTATAATCTAGACCGAATACCGTCTCAAACAGTTTGCCCCCTGCGACCAAACCTGAGCTGGTGTAGAAAAGGAAAAATAGAAGAATGAAAAACGCAGAGATTGTCTGAATCAGTTTCGACTTATCGTTGAAGCGACGTGACAGGAACTCTGGCAACGTTAGCGCGTCAGTTTGGATACTGTAGGTACGGAGGCGTTTTGCACTGATGAGCCAGTTTGCCCATGTACCAAGAAGTAGACCGCCGGCTAACCAGAAGGCCTCGATACCCGCAGCGTACGCATAGCCAGGCAAGCCTAGCAGCAGCCAACCACTCATGTCTGAAGCACCTGCAGATAATGCAGCAGGCCACGGACCTAGGCTACGGCCACCTAGGAAGTAGTCAGATGAATTGGAAGTCCTCTTATACGCGTAAACGCCAATAGCAACCATAATCAGTAAATACGCCACAAAAGTGGACGTGATAGCAAAGCTATTTTCTATCATTAGATAGTCCTCGTTATAATTATTTCCTTCCTTGCCTGCCCTGATATTTTACCGTCTCAGCAATACATCAGAGTATAAAAAACCAATCTGGACCGGCTCTCAGTCCAGTTACTCCAGATTGGCATTACAAGTCAGGTTAGTGAGTTTCGTTCCCCAACTCGAGTAGAGTTGCGTTACCACCCACCGCGGTAATATTTATCGTTCGAGTGCGCTCAGTAATGAAGCGCAACGAGAGATGAGGATCATGAGCCAATTTCGGTGACTCTAAATCCGTTTCAGAAACTAAGCCGACGATTGCACCGTCACGCTTAGCTAGTTGAAGATTGAGCGCATGCTCAACCTGTGAACGCCCAACATAACCCACACTACGTACATCGCTCTCAAGCAACGGGGCAGACGCATCGTACGCAACAACCTGGACTAAGTTAGATGGGAAGTTTGCCAACGCTACAGCTTGCTTAACCAATTGGTTTAGCTCTGCATTGTCACTGCAAACGACCACACTGTTGCCTGCAATTAAGGCACAGGTGATCATCGCAAAAGCACTGTATAACGCATTATCAGCAGGCTCGATGTTGTTTTCACAAATCACCAAAGCCACACCGCGTCCTGCGGCATACAGTTCGTTAGTTTCCCCTGTAGGGCCAACTAACTGGTGAGTTTCTGCAAGAAGAGCTGATGCTTGTTGCAAGTGGTAAGAAACCACTTTGGCAACGGTAGACTGCTGCCCTTCTAGTGCAGATTTAAATGCCAGAACATGCTCGCATTTGTAATCAAAATCAGTCAGATTCCACTGCTCCCACGCAGAGAATGCATCTTTAAAATAGGTGATCTGATGAACCATAATGCGACTCCTTATGCGTTTTCTGCTTGAGCAAGAAGATGTTGAGTAAAGCGGAATAGGTAGTGTGGACCACCAGCTTTCGGGCCAGTACCCGACAAGCCTTGACCACCAAACGGCTGTACACCAACCACAGCGCCAACTTGGTCTCGGTTGATGTAGCAGTTACCTACTCGTGCATGTTTCTCAATCCAACGGTACGTGGTTTCGTTACGGCTATGGATACCCATCGTCAAGCCAAAACCCGTTCTGTTGATCTGCGCAACCACGTTCGGTAATTCAGACGCTTTAAAGCGAACAATGTGCAAGATTGGACCAAATTGTTCTTCTTTCAGCACATCGATGCCCGAGATTTCAAACGCACTTGGTGAGACAAAGTCACCATGCTGGCACGATTCATCCAGCTGTAGCTGAGCGACTTTAGTCTGTGTTTTGCTCATTTGCTCAAGGTGAGCGAGGAGTTTTTGTTTTGCATTGCTGTCGATAACCGGACCAACATCTGTTTTGTGTAGGTAAGGTAAACCAACATGCAGTTCATTCATCGCACCCTGAATCAGGTTGATCATACGGTCTGCTACATCTTCTTGTACAAATAGAACACGAAGGGCAGAACAACGCTGACCAGCAGATGCAAACGCCGAACGAATCACATCACGCACCACTTGCTCTGGCAATGCAGTACTGTCCACAATCATTGCGTTTTGGCCACCTGTTTCCGCAATAAACGGAACTGGTTTCGCGCTGCGCTCCGCGAGCGTAACGTTAATGCGTTGCGCCGTTGCCGTTGAGCCAGTGAATGCCACACCAGCAATAGCATCATGAGAAGTCAGTGCATGACCGATCTCAGCGCCGCGACCAGTAAGTAACTGAATCACACCTGCAGGGAAGCCAGCATCAAGCATTAGTTCAATAGCGCGAGCGGCAATTAAGCTTGTTTGCTCAGCAGGTTTTGCAACCACTGTGTTACCCGCAATCAGTGCTGCCGTCACCTGACCAAGGAAGATAGCCAACGGGAAGTTCCAAGGGCTAATACACACAAACACACCAAGACCTTCACGGCTAGAAATGCGTTTCACACCATCAAAGCCTTCTAGCTCAAATGGCTGTAGGTTTTGCGCTTGTTTCGCGTAATAACGACAGAAATCCACCGCTTCACGAACTTCATCAATGCTATCGTGAATCGTTTTACCCGCTTCTTTGTGACAAATCGCCACCAGCTCAGCCAGGTTTTCTTCCATTAAGTCAGCAAGCTTTTCTAAACAAGCCGCTTTTTGCTCAACAGGAACGGTTTTCCAATCAGAGAAAGCAGTTTGCGCCGCATCAATTGCAGCGGAAACGTGATCAAGAGTTGCAAATGCCACTTTGCCGACTTCAATTCGGCGATCGTATGGTGCGGTGATGATCTCAGCCGCATTTTCCTTGATCATGCTTTCGGCAAAGCGTTCACCATTGATCATCGGGCCTGCAACCCACTGGTTGTCCATGAAGCTTTCGACCTGAGCTTCAAATGGCTTCGCTTCACTGTCGATGTCGATGTTGACGCCATATGAGTTCTTACGCTCAGGGAAAATGTCGGCAGGCAATGGAATTTTGTCGTTGTGTAGCGTGTCAAAACCCGTCAACACATCCACAGGGTGATGGGTCAACTCATAAATCGGACAACGCGCATCAACTAGACGGTGTACAAACGAGCTGTTCGCACCATTTTCAAGCAGACGACGAACCAAGTACGGAAGAAGATCAGCATGGCTACCGACAGGAGCATAAATACGTACTGGCTGACCGTACATTTTCATAACATGGTTATAAAGTGAATCACCCATACCATGCAGGCGCTGGAACTCGTATTCTTTGTGCTCCGCCATGACAGCAATTGCCGTCACCGTGTGAGCATTGTGGCTTGCAAATTGTGGGTAGATATTACCGCGAACACCTTCGCTAAGTAGGAAACGAGCACAAGCTAAGTATGCAACGTCCGTCGCTTCTTTGCGAGTGTATACTGGGTAATTTGCATAACCCGCTTGTTGAGACCACTTGATTTCGCTGTCCCAGTACGCGCCTTTAACCAAACGCAGAGGAATAACGTCACCTTGCTCTTTTGCGAGTGCATTTAGCCACACCAAGACTGGTAGCGCACGTTTTGAGTAGGCTTGAATAACCAAACCAAACTTGCCCCAACCTTTCACAAGATCGCTACGGTACACTTTCTCAAATAGCTTCAGAGAAAGCTCAAGGCGATCCGCTTCTTCTGCATCGATTGTGATTGCAACGTCGACTTCAATAGCACGTTTTAGTAGTTGCATTAGTGAGTCATACAACTCTGTCATTACACGTTCTTCATTTGCGACTTCGTAGCGCGGATGTAATGCAGAAAGCTTGATGGAAATCGAAGGCGCAGGGCTGGTGTCGTTACCGTAAGTCTCGCGACCCACCGCTTCGATCGCCATTAGGTAATCTTTGAAGTACTTGTTCGCGTCCGCTGTCGTTAACGCCGCCTCACCTAACATATCAAATGAGTAGGTGAAACCTTTGTCGCGCATTGGACGACCGTTCTTTTGCGCTTCTTCGATCGTACGACCACGAACAAACTGGTGACCCATGATCTTCATTGCCTGATACATGGCTTTACGAATCACAGGCTCAGAGAATTTATTTACCAGACGGTTTACAGCCTGACCTGGGCTCTGGGTGCCTTGCTCACCAAGACCAACCACTTTACCTGTTAGCATAAGGCCCCATGTTGATGCGTTAACAAACACAGAGTCAGAGTTCTTCAGGTGAGATTTCCAGTCTGCGACACTCAACTTATCTTTAATCAAAGAATCTGCTGTCGCGGCATCTGGGATGCGCATTAATGCTTCTGCAAGACACATCAGCAAGATACCTTCTTGAGTATCTAAGCTGTATTCCAGCAATAAAGCATCAATCATCTGGATTGACTTCTTATCGGCACGAATGGCTTCGATAAGGTGGGTCGTTTGGGTAGTGATCGCCGATTTTTCATCCTCTGTCGGCGTCGCTAGTGGCAATAGTTGCTCTAGCCATTGAGACTCGTCCACCATATATAATGGCGAGATCAGTGACCACAACTTATCAAGCGGCTGCCCGATAAATTCCGGTGTCAACACGTTCGTAGCTGTAAACATGTGTGTTCCTCAATCTCACTCCTCGAAAACCGCTTCGAGGATTATCAATGGCTGGCAGTGTATTTTGAGGCCGATAAGAATACTTGTCAAAAACTACGACATTTTTGCCAAAAACTCGCTTTTATAACAAAACATCCACATAGTCACATTCAAATAGGTAATATTTTGTGTTGTAAATTTTAATTTTTTCATTGCATTCACAACAAAATATCAAGAATATCAATAATATTTTTGTGAAGAGCTCGTTCTAAGAGAAAATGTAGGATCAAGTGGCATATCAACCACTGCAAAGAACAGAGAATTTAAAAAAACGAGAGATAGGTCACGTGAATAAAACATAAAAAAACCATGCATAGTGCATGGCTTTATTCTGATTGATGATTATTTGACCTAAAAAAACGCGTTGTTATCCAACTTGTTTTTTATAACGGGAAGGTGATATTCCCTGTAAGCGAGTAAAAGTATGAGTAAAAGTACTCTGGCTTGAGAAGCCAGTAAACTCGGCAATTTGCCCTAAAGAAAGGTGCCCTTGCTCGATTAATTCACGAGCCATGTCGATACGCTTTCCGAGAACATATTGATGAGGTGTAATCCCCATCTGCTCTTTAAACAAGCAATGGAACTGACTTTCCCCAAGAAACACTCGCCCGGCCAATTGAGCCACACTAATCTTATGACTCAGGTGCTGCTCAATGTAACGATCAATCGCCTCCAAATCAAAGCGCGACTCTTTTCGACTGGTCTCAAATGCCGAGATATGGCGCTGCATTAATGCAATCACAGTGTCGTTACACGCACGACTTAACAGCAGGTCATCCGGATGGTTTCGCATTTCCTGAACCAACATCTGTATCAGCTTCTGAATTTGACTATCTAACTGGAAGTAGACATGCTCTCTCTCCAGGTTATTGATTTTTTGAAGCATTTCGGGATCATCATTTGTCGGTTTGGGCATATTCAGCACCAAAATATCCGATTGATTGATGACGCCACCGAAAGCATGATCAGAGCATGCGGTAACCACACAACCTTGACCAGGGCCGACAAGATTACCTCGCCCGCGCACTTCAAATTCGGCTTGCCCTTTTAAACCAATCACGATCTGCGTATAAGAATGATCGTGGCAATCCATATAAGACGGAAGTGTGATCAGCTCCGCCGGCTTTGGCAGCATAATCTCTTGATATGAAAGGATTTTTTGGTTATCTGAGTCACTCATTTTAAACAGTCGTCTTTACACGGTCAGCTTACGTCTTCGCATCATATACCTTCTTTGTTGGGTTGCAACTTTTACCCAACTCAATCGACAAGATCAAATCAGCATGATCAAGTGCATTTACATGATCATAGTTCCGGAACGATGATCATGCGAGGTTAATTTACGGTCAGTGAGCAACCAATTTTATTAACAAAAACGGATAGATAGGCAACACCTTACGTATACATAATCAATCAATGTAAAGATCCTTATTACCGAACAATCTGTTATTTTGTAAAACACCGTGCTCCATATTAGATAACTCGTCCCTGAAACGGATCGAAACCCACTCTTAAACTCAACATAGAGGGATTTCCCCCCTTACTAATATGCTTCTGATTCAATACATTAGTCCTCGAGCTTTAAGATGCATACGATCTAAAGCTCTCGGTATCTCATTGATACCTCTAACTTACTTAGCAGACCCTCGCTAGGTAATTTAGAACCTCTTCTACACGTCGACAAGATTATATCTTGTGTTGCCAGCCCGTCTTCAGGCTGGCTTTTTTTTTTCGCTTCTCAACAATGAAAACAATGGCATAAGCTGATATCATAGCTTTTGTCTCACTGTCCCTCTCATATGCTTAGGTGCTGCTCTTTCGCTCACAAGTGATATGAACGTCAACCACATTACAACTGAGTTGTAGGAAGCATGATCAAGGACGATACGAGTTGTAAGCCGAACATTAGGCGGACATCCGTGAGCGCACATATCTGTAATGAAACAGACCATTTTCCCAATTAAACTCTTCGTTCCATTTCGTCGTTGTCTATGATTACCTGACGAAAACATCGAACACCATGAATTTAATTGGATTGAGCGCCAATCAACGAACGTGTTCTAGCAACGTAACTGCCTACTTGGCAACATCAATACGAGCCATGTAACACGGACGTCTCTGTATTGGTAAAAGCAGTATGTAGTGAGTCCTTTTGTGAATATTTCAGTCGATACCATAGAACAATCCCTCCTTAAACAGCTACCAGGTTGTTGGGGATGCAAAGATAAAGATTCGGTATTCCTATACGTAAACCAGGAATACGCAGAACTGTTAGGGCACACGTCGCCCGAGGAGTGCTTGGGTAAAACTGATTTTGATATGGCCAGCCCAACCACTGAATGCGCGCAAGAATTTCAACGCCAAGATAAACACGTTCTCGAAACTGGCGAGTCACTAAAAATTCTGGATATCCACCCTTATCCAGATGGCCGCTGGCGAGCACATATATTTACTAAAACACCGTGGCGAGATGACAAAGGCGACATCGTAGGCACCATTTTCTACGGAAGGGAACTCACCGACACCGCCGTGATTGAAGTCGGGTATTGGGTTTGTCGTGCAATCAGTACCAACCCAAATCAACAATCCATCTTTCGTTTCTCTGACTTACAACCAAAACCAGAGAAGCTCACATGCCGCGAGCAAGAAACGCTTTTCCTCTTGCTCTATGGCAAAAAGCCTCAATTTATCTCTCAGGTCATGGGCATATCAACAAAAACCGTTGAAGGTCACGTCGCACGCTTACGTAATAAGTTTGCAGCGAACAGCAAGAACGAGCTAATAGATAAAGCAATGGAAGCAGGCTACGGCTCTGTTGTACCCAAAACGCTGCTTAAGCATCAATTATCGGTTGTGTTGAATGGAGAGCGATAATTCGCATCGCTTCTACCTACAAAAACACCGCCCCAATTCGGCGGTGTTTGTTTATTCATGAGGGACCATAAGCCTATGGCGCTAAACGATCAATGTCCCAACTTCCATCATGCTGGGAGAAAAGAAAACGATCGTGAAGGCGATGTTCGCCACCTTGCCAAAATTCGATGCTCTTTGGTTTTACGCGAAAGCCACCCCAAAAGGTTGGTACTGGTATTTCACCCTTAGCAAACTTCTGTTTTAGCTCTAAAAACTTACCTTCCAACACACCTCTGGCAGAAATACGGCTACTTTGTTTGCTCGCGATTGCGGCCAACTGGCTCTCTTTAGGACGAGAAGTAAAGTATTTCATATTCTCTACGGCGGTAAGCTTTTCAGCCACACCAGTAATATGAACTTGGCGCTCTAACGGGTGCCAAGGGAAGTGCAAACTAATATTGCTGTTATGCTCTAGCTGCTGGGCCTTGCGACTGCCTAGGTTGGTGTAAAACACAAAGCCATCTTTGTCGACGTTTTTCAATAGAACAATGCGTTGAAACGGCATGCCATTTTCATCAACCGTTGCAACTGTCATCGCAGTCGGGTCCGTTAAACCCGCTTCAACTGCTTGCTCTAGCCACAGATTAAATTGATCAATAGGATCAGCTTTCAAATCTTTACGACGCAGCCCACCTTTGGTGTACTCACGACGAATATCAGCAAGTTCCATCTTTACTCCTTCACTCGTTTTTGTCGATTGTGCTCCCGATACTGAGGAAATACAAGGACATCATTGTGCTTGTTATCGTTGCCGCTCACAGCATCACAGTGCTTCATTTGATACCATGACACAAAAAACCAGTGAGCCGATCGTGAACTTACTCAACCCCAAAGCCCTACGTCATTTTTTACTGCTACTGAGTGCCGTTGGCATTTCAGGGCTTGCGCTTACTCATCATTACGCAACTCAATACCAACATGATCAATGGCAACAAAAGCTAGAGAGACAAGCCGCGCAAGTGTCACAAGAAGTGGACTACGAACTGGCAAAGTTTGAACAGATACCAAACCTATTAAGTCACGACCCAAGACTACTCAAAGCAGTCGAGCGCGGAACGCCCTCTCAAGAGCTCAACCTACTGTTATCAGATTGGTTGAAGCAAAGTTTGGCCGATACGATTTACGTTCATGACCGCACCGGGTTAGTCATAGCCTCAAGTAACTTTCAGCAAGAAGATACGTTTGTTGGCTCTAGCTTTAGCTATCGCCCCTATTTTAAAAATGCGCGACGCGGTGAGCCCGCTCAATATGTTGGATTAGGCGTGCGCTCGAATAAACGTGGGTACTTCTTCTCATCTCCGCTGTGGGTAAATGAGGAAGTCGTTGGCGTGATCACAGTAAAAGTGAACTTGGAGCAATTAGAACAGCGCCTTTCGCAAACCACGACTGACGTACTCATTACAGATAAACACAATGTCGTGTTGATGAGCAATTTACCAGACTGGCGCTATCGTGCACTTTTCCCACTGTCATCGAGTGCAATAATTGAACTTACCGAAACGCGTCAATATGGCGATACCTTACCCGAATATTTTGGTGAGTTAACGGCACACAGTGGTGTCACGGAGTTTGATGACAATCAATTGCTTCTATCACCGAATTACCTCGCATACGCAACACACTTATTGGATAAAGGGTTTCGCGTAGTTGCCTTAATTAACCACAACAGCGTTCTTGCCGCCGTTTTACAGGCCGATATCGTCTTCCTGATCTTATATGCGCTCATTGCTCTAATTGCGTTAGCGTGGTTCCAAACCCTAGTTAACAAAGCGCGCCTTGCTCATCTCAATGTGAGCCTAGAAGAAAAAGTAGTGCAACGGACACTAGTTCTGAGTGAAGCCAACCAAAAGCTACAACAGACCATCCGCCAATATGAACAAAGCCAACAAGAGCTTAAACAAACACAACAAGAGCTGACGCAAGCCGCGAAATTGGCACTGTTGGGCGAGCTATCAGCCAGTATTAATCATGAGATAAATCAGCCACTTTCCGCACTAAGAACCTATACCGAAAACTCGCAGCGTTTGTTGGCAATGGAAAAATACCCAATGGTCGCCGACAATTTGGGCAAAATGCTGACACTTAATGACACTATTTCGGAAGTCATTGCCCGCTTAAAAGTCTTTACTCGGAAAGCCACGCACGATTCACACAATGAAATCTCAGTACTGCACGACGCGGTACATACTGCCACCAGCATTTTGAGCAACAAGCTTATTAAGCAAGGAGTAACACTAAAAGTTCCGGCCATCGACTATGATGTGAAGCTGGCCATTCACAGCGTTGAATTAGAACAAGTGCTGATAAACCTCTTCCACAACGCCGCACAAGCGATGGAAAACCACTGTATCGATCCGCAAATATCCATTGCTGTTCAGTGTCATGATGACAGTTGCGACATTCTTGTTTCCGATAACGGACCAGGGATGTCAGACGAAGCCCTAGCAAAAATCTTTGATCCATTTTTTACGACTAAGCCAGAGGGCTTAGGATTAGGTTTGACCATCTCCAAACGCATTTTAGAGAGCTATCACGGCTCCCTCTGTGCCTATAAACATCAGAACACAGAACAACAAGCAGGAGGCATGACCTTTATCGTGACGCTACCAATAGTCAATCAGAATAAACGTACCCCAGAAGTGGAAAACGACCATGAATAACTCAGTTTTCTTTGTTGATGACGAACCACACATTCGTGATGCCGTGTCTCAAGCCCTGCTGATTGAAGGGATAGACGTCACCTGCTTACCAAACGCAGTAGAAGCCTTACGCGTAATCGACTCAAATACGCCTGCGATTATCATTACCGATATCCATATGCCCGTGATGGATGGCTTGGAGTTTATGCGAACTTTGCGAAGCAAAAACGATCACTTTCAATTCATCGTACTTACTGGACATGGAGATGTGAAAACCGCGGTAGATGCGATGAAAAGCGGCGCGTACGACTTTCTAGAAAAACCGTTTTCAACGGAACAGCTCATGAAATCGCTCAACAATGCCAGCGATAAACTGAACTTGTTGCAAGAAAACATCTGGCTTAAGAAAGAGCTCGACATGCAAACTCATGTTGGTCCGAAAATGATTGGTCACAGTAAGGCCATGGTTAGTATTCGTCGCGCCTTGATCAGTGCGCCTACAAGCCAGCCGCTCATTTTTGTAGGTCAAGATGGTACGGGTCGGCGACTCGCTGCACAATTTGCCCACGACATACATGCAACACCAGATAGTGAGCTAATCGCCGCTTCTGGTGAAGACCTCTATGAGCTTTCATTAGAAGCGCTCGACAAAGCCATACACCGCTTAAGTGAAGGAAAACGCCACTGCAGTTTGTACTTACATAGCGCAGAGCATGTATCATTTGAACAATGGGAATACTTGTTCAAGCACCCGAAACTTGAACGTGTTTTTGGCGCGACCACCCAAGCCGAGCCACCTCTAAAATCCCTGGCGACTCTAATTCACTTACCGACGCTCGATGAAAGAAAGGAAGATATAGGGCCTTTATACAAGCACTTTGTGCGCCACACAGCGAGCCGATATCAGTTACAGCCGCCACATATCAGCCTAGAAGAGGTCAAACACCTCACCAGTCTCGAATGGCCAGAAAACGTTAAGCAGCTACGCCAATTTGCTGAACTTCGTGCCCTCAAGCCAGATACTTTTAGAATGGAAGATTGGAACAGTGAGAAAAGTCTTGAAATTCAGAGTATGACTCAGCGCACAGAATACTTTGAATATTGCTTGTTATTCGATGCATTGCAAAGACATCGCGGCAGACTCAAAGAGGTTCAACTAGAATTACAGGTATCACGCAAAACCTTGTACGACAAACTAAAAAAACATCAGTTGGATAAAGCCAAGTTCAAGGCGTAATAGCTATACTCCGGCGCTAATTATGCTTTTGTTTGATTTAGAAAGTGTAAGAAAGCTCATTTGAAGAGAGAATAACCCTCTTCTCATATTTTATTAGCCGAGCATGCTGACATGATCGGTTAATAATAATAAGATCAAAAAGATAATCCGTAATTATATAAGCAGGGACTGTGATGAGCCGAGATAACTACAACAAACTCAACGATGAAGAGTTGGATTTTGTTGATGACAAAACTGCAGCATTGCTCCTCAATACCCCCAACAGCGCGCGTTTTATGCTCTGGGTTATGGTGCTATTTTTCATTGCAGCAATAGGTTGGGCATCTTGGGCTGAAATCGACAAAGTCACGGTTGGTCAAGGCAAAGTGATTCCCTCCTCACAGATACAAGTAGTCCAAAACTTAGAAGGTGGCTTAGTCAAAGAAATCTTGGTCAAAGAAGGTCAGTTGGTTGAAAAAGGCCAACAGTTACTGCTTATCGATGACACCCGCTTTCGCTCAGATTTTCGTGAACGTGAGCAACAAGTTGCCAACCTTACCGCATCTGTGCTGCAACTATCCGCTTCTATTAACAGTGTTGCCGTTAATCGTGATTTTGAAACTGAAAACTGGCGTCAAAGTGTACTACTTGATTACGGTAAACTGACCTTCCCACCAACCTTGGAAGAGACTCGACCTCAACTCACACAGCGTCAAAAAGCAGAATATCGCGAAGATCTAGATAATTTACGCAACCAACTTTCTGTTATTGACCAACAAGTGCAGCAAAAGCAGCAGGACTTGGTAGAGATCCAAGCACGAGTAAGGAACTTGCGTCAAAGCTACCAATACGCGAAAAAAGAACTCGATATCACCAAACCTTTGGCAGACGAGGGCGTTGTTCCTCGTATTGAACTGCTCAAATTACAGCGCCAAGTCAACGATACCCGTCGTGAAATGACGTCCAGTGAGCTCAAGATTCCCGTATTGCAATCAGCGATTCGAGAATCCATGCTCAACCGTATTGATGTTGCACTCAAATTCCGCTCTGAACAGCAAGAGAAACTCAACAGCGCCCAAGACCAGTTATCTGCTTTGGTTGAATCAGCGGTGGGCTTGGAAGATAGAGTAAACCGAACGGTTGTGAATTCGCCAGTAACAGGCAAAATCAAAACACTGAACATCAATACTGTCGGTGGTGTTATCCAACCTGGTATGGATATCGTCGAGATCGTACCAACAGAAGACACACTATTGGTAGAGGCGAAAATTGCGCCAAAAGACATCGCATTTTTACGCCCAGATCTTCATGCTATCGTGAAATTTACAGCTTACGACTTCACAAAGTACGGCGGTTTAGAGGGAGAGTTGGAACATATCAGCGCGGATACCACTCAAGATGAAGAAGGCAACAGCTTCTACATTGTTCGTGTACGCACCGAAAAAACAAACTTTGGTCAAGATGCAGATTTACCAATCATTCCAGGAATGACAGCATCGGTCGATATCATCACAGGGAAGCGAACCGTTTTGGAATATCTACTTAAACCGATTTTAAGTGCCAAAACGAACGCCTTGAAGGAGTAAACCACATTAAGATACTCGCGATAGGGAGTATTGAGCGATAAGTGATTAAATAAAAAGCACTTATTTCTCACTGACGAACTCTCTAGAAGAGTATACTTGTGATACGAGTCGAATATGCGATCCAATTTGCAGCGTAAAGTTACATTATTAATCAGCTTAAGTTGTTTGTCGTTCCAACTTGGTGCGCTGAACAGTAAAGAACAACGATGGGTCAATACGGTCACAGCGGTGTACGGCGAACGTGCGGGATTGCGCGTAAATACATGGCGAAAGAACCTCGACTTATTTAAACAATTAGAGACTCATGAACAGCTCGCTGGCGTTAACGACTTTTTTAATCAGCTGTATTTCGTTGACGACATAAAACTGTGGGGAAAGACAGATTATTGGGCTACGCCACTCGAATTTTTAGGGAGTAACGCAGGAGACTGTGAAGATTTCACTATTGCTAAGTACTTCTCTTTACTCGAGCTAGGAATACCAGATTCAAAGATGCGGTTAATATACGTAAAAGCCATCGAACTGAATCAGTTTCACATGGTATTAGCTTACTACCCTACCCCAAGTTCTGAGCCGCTCATTCTCGATAATATCAATCCTGACATTGTCCGAGCCTCTAAGCGTAGCGACTTGCTACCGATATACAGTTTTAATGGTACAAACCTGTGGTTGATGAAGTCATCTGCTAGCACTGGAGAGCTGGCAGGGAAAGCATCACGGTTGAGCCTTTGGAATGACTTACGCTCGCGCGAACGTAAGTTGCAGTTAAATAAACCTAAAATTAACTATGACGAGTGAGAAACATGACCCTATATAAGAAGCTTGTGGTGGGGATGGTTACGGTCTTTATACTCTTGTTGGCATCAGTATTCGTAATCCAATTCAACACGACTCGAGACAGCTTGGAGCAACAGCAACGTTCAGAGGTCAACAACACTATTAACACCGTAGGTTTGGCATTGGCTCCTTACCTAAAGGACAAAGATAAAGTCGCGGTTGAGTCCGTGATTAATGCTCTGTTTGACGGCAGCACCTACTCAGTTGTTCGCCTTACAGCATTAGATTCTGACTACCAGATCGTGCGTACCTACCCAGTTAAACCAAGTACGGTGCCACAATGGTTTATCGACATGAATCTATTTAAAGCGATTCACGATAAGCGTGTTGTGACCAGTGGTTGGATGCAGCTCGCCGAAGTAGAAATCATTAGCCACCCAGGCGCAGCTTACGAGCAGCTCTGGCAAGGTTTTATTGGCTTGCTGTCTGTATTCAGTGTCATTTTTCTAGCTGGTTTAGTGGCAATTTCATACATCCTACGTCGCTCGCTAAAACCATTAACGGCCATCGTAAATAAAATGCATGAAATCGCGAATAACCAATTTGGTGAACCGCTTGCTCGTCCAAGAACCAAAGATCTTATCGCGGTGGTAGATGGCATTAACATGATGTCTGCTCAAATTGAGCTATCATTCAAAGAGCAAGCCAAAGAGGCGCAACGTCTGCGTGCTCAGGCTTACCTCGACCCTATATCTAAATTGGGTAACCGCTCATTCTACATCAACCAAATTGACCAATGGCTTGCAGAGCAAACGCAAGGGGGTATCGCGCTACTCCATGCTGAATACATTGGGGACATTTACGAGACCAAAGATTACCAACGCGCAGATGCCCACGTTAAAGAACTGTCTCAACGTTTGAAAAACACCATTGATGTACCGGGTGCCACGATTGCTCGCTTGTCTAGTGATGAGTTCGGCTTGCTTTTCCCTCATATGGATGAGAGCGAGTTACGCATTTTATCGGACAGCATCGTCAATTGTGTGAACGGCCTAAATACTGACCCAACAGGCTTAGCAAAACCTAAAGCGTCACTAGGGGTTGCACACAGCAAAGATCAGAAAACGCGTTCTGAAATCCTCTCGATGGTGGACAACGCACTATCGAAAGCCAAAGCGCAACCAGACAAGCCATACGGCTTCATTGGCAGTGATACACCTTCTAGTTTGATGGGTAAACAGCAATGGAAAGCGTTGGTTGAAGAAGCCATTCATAGTGATTGGGTTAAATTCCGTTTCCAAGCTGCGAAAAACACATGGGGTAAAGTATTCCACAACGAAGTATTTTCAAGCATCGAAAAAGATGGTGAAACGTATCGTGCGAATCAATACCTATTCGCACTAGAACAGTTAGACGCCACCAACATCTTTGACCAGTATGTCATTGAATCAATGATTAAGATGCTAGAAAGTGGTGAACTTAATGACCCAGTCGCGATTAACATCGCGCAAAGCAGCTTATCTCAACCATCGTTTATTCGCTGGACAACTAGCATGCTGGAAAAACATGCCAAAGTGGCCTCTAAGCTACACTTTGAAATTCCAGAGGAATGCTTTATCGATCAGCCTCACCACACAGCACTGTTATGTAATGCCATTCGCCAATCAGGTGCTGAGTTCGGCGTAGATAACTACGGACGTAACTTCCAATCTTTGGAATACATCCAAGAGTTCCGCCCGAACTATGTGAAGCTCGATTACCTATTCACACACAACTTGCACGACGAAAAACAGAAATTCACGCTAACGTCGATCTCTCGTACTGCCCACAACCTTGGTATTACGACTATCGCATCGCGTATCGAAACTCAAATCCAGTTGGATTTCCTCACTGAACATTTTGTTGAGGTATTCCAAGGATTCATCGTCGACAAGGAATAAAAAGGTTTATCAACGATGAAAGACCCTTTACTGAATTCGCTCATCTACGTTAGCCGTTACTATGGGTTAGCTAACTCGCCAGAAGCGCTAGTCAACGGACTACCGCTATCTGACGGTAAACTGACCCCATTTTTGCTACCAAGAGCAGCGGAAAGGGCCGGATTGGTTGCCAAGGAAAACCGCGCAGAGCTGGAGAGCATCTCCAGCCTAATTCTGCCGGCAATCTTAGTTCTTAAAGGCGGTGACTCTTGCGTTCTCAACAGCATCAATATGGAGAAACGCGAGGCCGAAGTCACCACCCTAGAAAGTGGAATGGTGCCGATCTCTATTCCATTAGAAGACCTACTTGAGCAATACACTGGTCGGTACTTTTTAGTTAAAAAGCAATTCCGTTTCGATGAGCGCTCTCCCGAAGTGCTCAAAACCAACGAAGGCCACTGGTTCTGGTCAACCTTGTGGCAGTCAAAACGCATCTACCGCGATGTTTTAATCGCATCACTTCTCATCAACCTCTTTGCGGTTGCCGCTCCGCTATTCACTCGCTTGGTGTACGACAAAGTGGTTCCGAATCTTGCGTTTGAAACCCTATGGGTACTAGCAAGTGGCATCTTTGTCGTGTTCCTGTTCGACTTCATTCTCAAGTCGCTGAGAAATTACTTCATTGATGTGGCGGGCAAGAAGTCTGACATTCTGATTTCATCCAAACTGTTCAGCAAAGTGATGGGGATTAGAATGGAATCGAAGCCGCCTTCGGTCGGTGCCTTCGCTCGCCATTTACAAGAATTCGAATCTATTCGAGAGTTTTTTACTTCAGCGACCGTCAGTGCTCTCATTGATTTGCCTTTTGCCATTCTGTTCTTAGTGATTATATGGCTAATGGCTGGCGATCTTGTGTATGTACCGATGGTGGGCGTGGTCATTTTGATTATTCACTCGCTACTGATACAAGGGCCGCTGCGCCGCTCCATTGAGGAGGGTTCACGCCTAGCATCGCAAAAATATGCCAATTTGATAGAGAGCTTGGCTGGGTTAGAAACCGTAAAAATGCTCAGTGCGCAAAGCCAATTCCAATACCGCTGGGAAGAGGCAGTTGCGCACATGGCGAACTGGAATATAAAAAGCCGCCGAATTACGGATAGCATTCAAAACGCGGCAGGTTTTGTCCAGCAAAGTAGTAACGTAGGGATGATCATCCTAGGCGTTTACTTAATTGCAGAAGGCGACTTAACCATGGGCGGTTTGATTGCCGCAACCATGCTTAGCGGCCGCGCGATTGGTCCTTTGGTTCAGTTATCCTTACTCTCTACGCGCTACAACCAAGCGAAGTCTTCTATGACAATTATCAATCAAGTCATGGAAATGCCGGATGAACAAGAAGAAGGTAAACGTTACATTCACCGTCCAATAGTACAAGGCAAAATTGAACTTGAACGCGTGACCTTCCACTACCCAGACTCACCGGTGGCGTCGATTCGAGATTTGAGCTTGACCATTAACCCAGGCGAAAAAGTAGCGATCATAGGCCGTATCGGTTCGGGTAAAACCACGTTAGAGCGTCTCATCATGGGCTTGTATCAGCCGACGGAAGGTCATGTTCGCATTGATGATACCGACATCGCACAACTGCATCATGTCGACATTCGCCGTAATATTGGTTGTGTGCCGCAAGATTCGAATCTGTTCTTTGGTTCTATCCGCGACAACATTACGCTAGGTCGCCCATTAACCGATGACCGTGACGTACTAGACGCAGCGAATCGTGCCGGTGTTACTGCGTTTACGCAATCTGACCCAGCGGGCTTAGAACGCCAAGTTGGTGAAGGTGGTGCAATGCTTTCGGGTGGTCAACGTCAAGCAGTCACGATCGCTCGTGCATTTTTGGGTCGTCCTCCTGTTCTACTCATGGATGAACCAACCAGTGCGATGGATAATCGCTCAGAGATGCACATTAAACATCAATTAGCACAGTTGAAACCTAGTGAAACGCTGATTCTGATTACGCATAAAACGTCTATGCTCGACATCGTTGATCGCGTAATTGTGATGGAGAAAGGCAGCATCATCGCAGATGGCCCTAAAGCGCAAGTGCTGAACGATTTGAAACAAGGCAAAGTGCGTGCGGTTAGCTAGCCTGAATTCACATTGATAAAAGACAAGGGCCCCGTTTAACTTGTGTTTAACGGGGCTTATTTTATTGTGAGCCCGAGATAATTAAGTTCTTCAAGCGCGACCCAAACGAGTACAAGGCCAACAATCACGAATAAAATCATAATCGCCTTTTCATCTTCTTCCATTTTTCAACGCCCTAAAAGCTATTTCAATTAATACACCTTAGGTTATCAGGACAAAAGTCATATTCAGCTCGTTTATAAGGAACTAGCGTCATAGAATGTCGGATATGGGATACAGCTCAAAGATTGCTCTTTTCAAAATCACGTCAGCTTTGGTTGAATATAAGTAATACAGCCAAAGAGTTCGCAATGCTCACTAAGTCTTTGATTAACCAATATAGTACTCTGTGGTACCTCAACACAGAGACAAATGGTGTAAAGAAAAATTGTGATTACTTACAGCAAAAAATCAGCTATAAAAGCCGCTTTCTAGATATCGTCGAGATGAAGAAATGAATGATTGGATCCAATTAGAGCAAGTGAGCCAGTATTTCACTATGGGCTCCCTCGGTTACAAACTATTGATGGGCATTTTTGTCCTGATCGCGTATCGCATCCTGAAGAGGATTGTAAATCGAGCCATCCTAAATTTGGCAACAACGAAAGGTGTAAAAAAGGCTCGTTTGAGTTTTATTCAGCGCTGTTTCAATGTCGCTCTGCTATTTTTGACCGCCTCTATTTTTGCCATTGCCACAGGTATTGGCTATGGCGATGTGTCTTTGTTCCTATCGTCCATTTTTGCCGTATTAGGTGTGGCGTTTATTGCGCAGTGGTCAATTCTGAGCAACATCACTGCCAGCTTTTTGATCTTTTTTGTCTTCCCATACCGAGTGGGTGACCGAATTAAAGTCGTAGATAAAGATGAAGACATCTGCGGTGAGATTCAAGAAATCAGTATGTTTCACGTGTTAATTAAGCACGACAACGGTAACTTGATCACTTACCCAAACAACCAGATTTTGCAAAAAGCAGTGCTAAAGCTGGCGAAAAACAAGCCAGAGCCAAGTAAAGCAAAATCTCGGATTTATACTCGCAGAAAGAAATAACCCACTAAAAAGCCGATGTATCTACATCGGCTTTTTAATGCACTTCTTTTTAAGTTTTAGTGTTGACCTCAACTTAGCTTGAGGTTTTAGCCTTAGTCGCACGATTAAAAATCAACAATGAAAAAAGGAACCATTGTGTCCAAAATTGCGATTATTTATTTCTCTAAAACCGACGTTACTGGTCAGCTTGCTCGCGCGATTGCCGCAGGTGTTGAACAACAAGGCATTAAGCAGCAAGATGAATGTGAAATCCTCTCTCACCGAATTGAAGGCAGTGAGATTATTGAGGGACGTTTTGTGAACCCTAAACTAATGGATGAACTTGCTGAGTGTGATGCGATTATCTTTGGCTCACCGACCTATATGGGCGGTGTAGCAGCGCAGTTTAAAGCATTTGCAGATGCAAGCAGTGAATCTTGGTATTACCAAAAATGGGCGAGCAAAATCGCGGCTGGCTTTACCAGTGGTGGGGCAATGAATGGCGACCAATCTTGCACATTACAATATCTACAAACGCTCGCTAACCAACACGGCATGATGTGGATCGGGTTGGATAAGATCAGCAATTCTGGGGAGCAAAACCTGAATCGTTATGGTGTACAAGGTGGTATTGTTGCACAAGGTGATGAAGGTGGTCAGTTGCATGCTTCTGATGTTGCAACAGCGGAGTATCTTGGCAAACGAGTCGCTATGCTCGTGAACAAGCTCTCCACTCGCTAACAATAAAAAGAAGCCCCGTAAGATACATCTTCGGGGCTTCATATTTATCGCTTGTTTTGAGCGCTACTTCTTGATGTAGAGGTCTTTCGAGTAGATACGACCTTCTACGTTGTTCTTGGCAAAACCGCCAACCGTAGGACGAACCAAACGCGCTTGCATGTAGTAGTAAATCGGTGCGATTGGCATATCCGCCGCCAACAATTGCTCGGCTTGATCATAGAAACCTTGGCGCGCTTTCTCATCGGTTGCGGCCAATGCACTGTTCATCGCGTTGTCGTACGCTTCATTGCTGTAACGTGCAAAGTTACCCGAAGAACCTGAGCGAAGTAAGCTCAGGAAAGTAGACGCTTCATTGTAATCACCACACCAGGAAGCGCGCATCACATCGAAATTGCCTTGTTTACGCGCCACTAAGTATGACTTCCACTCTTGGTTTTCTAACTCCACGTGTGCACCGAGATTTTTTTGTAGCATCGACGCTATCGCAACCGCGATCGATTTGTTTGCCTCACTGGTGTTGTACAGCAATTTAAAATCGAGCGGCTTGTCTTGGCTGTAACCCGCTTCTTTTAACAACTGACGCGCTTTCTCGTCACGTTGTTGCTGACTCCACTTACTGTATTCAGGCGGCGTCGCATCAAACCCTGCGGTGTACTGATGCGCAAAAGTATAAGCAGGAAGGTTGCCCACTTGCGTGACACCATTCGTAATCACATCGCGCATGATGGAGTACGACACCGCTTGACGCACTCGCACATCATCAAATGGCGGACGAGTGGTATTGAACGCGTAGTAATACGTACACAATAATGGCACCACCGTGTAAGCCTGCTTGTAATCTTGTTTAAGCTTCTGCGCCATATGAGTCGGCACATCTGACGTGATATCCAGCTCTCCTGCCGCATAGCGATTGATCGACGCGTTTTGGTTTTCAAACGGAATGTAAGTCACTCTGTTTAGATGCGTATCTGCGCTGTCCCAGTAACTTGGACTCTTAACCAGTTCAATGCGTTCATTCACGACCCACTTATCCAATGTGAATGCACCGTTGCTAACAAATTGGTCTGGTTCGCTCCACGGCTTGTCGCGGTTTTCCACTGTCGCTTGATGCACTGGCATCATGGACGTGTGCCCAGTCATAGCAACAAAGTACGGCACTTGACTGTCCAACTCAAAACGTAGGGTGTATTTATCCACTGCCTTGATACCGAGATCGTCCAAAGGCTTTTTGCCCTCTGCTACATCGGCGATGTTTTTGATCTTGGTGAGTTTGAGATACCAAACATTTGGAGAAGCGGTCTTCGGATCTACCGCTCGGCGCAGTGAATAGACAAAATCATCCGCTGTCACAGGCTCGCCATTCGACCATTTCGCGTCTTTGCGAAAGTGAAAAGTAAAAGTTTGGTTGTCCTTGGTTTCCCATGATTCTGCCACACCGGGAATGATGTTTCCGTCACGATCTTGAATCACAAGCCCTTCAAATAAGTCACGAATCACATGCATTTCTGGCAGACCTTCGGCTTTCGCTGGGTCAAGCGTCGCCGCCTCTGCGTCATTCGCACGTACTAAATGCTGTTCTGCGGCAAGTTGAATGCCTTTAGGTAAGGTCTCCGCAGCAACTGATGTAGCAAGAAAAGGGGTGAATAAAGAGGAAATCAGCAACGCCGTTGAATGTTTTTTAAAATCCATATCGTTTTTCGTTCTCCTAACGAGTCTTGTGAAGCAAATTCCACAATTAACATTTCAACCGTTGACGAGTTTAAACGGTTCAGTTTAGCTAGGTGTAATTAGCTTAGATATTGATACTACTTCATCAATCAGGAGATTACGGTGAGTCTAATTCCAAGAACGGAAAGAGCGGCATTTTTAATTCGGCCAACATCATACGGTCAATCCGTGCTTGGTGCGCCATTACTGTATTTTCCGGCTCAAGTCGAAAGTGCTTCGCGAGGTTTGATTTTGGCAGGCACTCACGGGGACGAGACGGCCTCGATTGCAGGTTTGTCCTGCGCGCTAAGAAGCTTGCCTGCTGAAAACTTACGACATGATGTGATTCTGTCAATGAATCCTGACGGCAACCAACTAGGCACACGCGCAAATGCAAACCAAGTGGATCTCAATCGCGCGTTTCCAACCCAAAATTGGACTGAGCATGGCACAGTGTATCGATGGAGCTCTCACACACCCGTTCGAGACGTACAGGTGAAAACTGGCACTAAAAACCAACTAGAGCCTGAAGTTAGCGCATTAATTAACTTGATTGAACTGCGCAAGCCAAAGTTTGTGGTGTCGTTTCATGAACCGCTTGCTTTTGTGGATGATCCCAAACATTCCGACCTTGCCAAATGGCTCGGCGAGCAGTTCCAACTGCCAATCGTTGACGATATCGACTACGAAACACCCGGCTCATTCGGCACTTGGTGTAGTGAACGTGATTTACCTTGCATCACGTTGGAGTTACCAGCGATTTCTGCCGATCTCACCATTGAAAAACATCTCTCTGCTTTTATTGCTTTGCTGAGGCACGATCCGGATCTCTAGTCCGCTGTTAAACAAGCGATCATGTGAGGATCTGTTTGATGTCGGTACTGATATCGCTGATCAACTGACGGGCACTGTCGTCTCTTTGCTGAACCAAGATGATAAACAGCAAATCGGTGATCACGTTTTGCGCGGTACGCGAAGCAATGGATGAGCTGCGATGTTCCGTTTCATTGGCAATCGTATCAAACGTAATATCGGCAATACCGCGCAAGCGACTTCTTCCAGGCGCAGATAACGCAATCACCTTCGCGCCCTGCTCTTTTGCCGCTTCTGCCGCGACGAGAATTTCTTTGCGCTCACCCGAAAACGAGATTGCGATCTGAACATCTTCTGGAGAGAGCGTGCGGGCAACAGCAATCTGCACGTGGCTGTCTTGTTCAGAAAGCGCCGTAATACCAAGTTTAAGCAGTTTAAAGCTTAAATCCTTCGCGGTCAGTGCAGAGCCCCCAATCCCGACCACTTGCACTCGACGCGCTTCACTCAACCATTTCACCGCTTGGTGACACGCTTCGTAAGACAGCGTATTGGTAGTTTGAAACATAGCGTCGGTTTTCGCTTTCACCAGTTTCTGTGAAATTACCGCAATGGGGTCGTCAGCCAAAATATCACTGTGCAGCGGTGTCGACTGCATCGCATGCTTACGGCCAATCTCTTCATTCAGAGCTAACTTAAACTCGCTGTAACCTTTAAAGCCGATACGCTGAGTAAATTTCACAATGCTCGATTGACTCACTTTTACTTGCGCCGCAAGTTCTTGGCTGGTGAGCAGCGCCGCCTTTTCTGCGTTTTCAACAATCCAATCGCCAACCAAACGACCGCTTTGCGAAAGCTGAGTACGCCTCGCTACTATCCTATTGATAACTGACACAACAAAAACCTCAAAAATTTTAAATAAATTATTCCAAAACAGAAATAATAGGCGTTTGATTTAACCCCCTGATTATTCCAACCAAGACAGTTAATCCCGGATGTAATAGACGTATATTTTCTCTCATTATTCCAAATTTCTCCTGCATAAAGAATAACCTCAAGTGTGATTTTTATCACCAAACCTGAATATTTTATTCCATAAAATCGCCCTCAGATTGAACATTACGAAGAGTGCAAAACATGAAAATTGATTTAAGCAGATTGGTGACAGAAAGCCGTAACCCAGCCAGTGCCGAGATCGATACGCTTTCGACCATCGAGATGCTGCAAGTCATTAATGAAGAGGATCAAAAAGTCCCGCTCGCGTTAAAAGCGGTGCTACCACAAATTGCAGAGACAGTTGACGCAATTACCCAAGCTTTTGCAAATGGTGGCCGTTTAATTTACATGGGAGCTGGTACGTCAGGTCGCTTAGGCATTCTTGATGCGAGCGAGTGTCCTCCTACCTACGGCACGCACCCAGATATGGTGATTGGCTTAATTGCTGGTGGACATCAGGCGATTTTGAAAGCGGTAGAAAACGCAGAAGACAACGCGAAAATGGGCCAAGACGACTTAAAAGCACTTCACCTCTCCAAGAATGACGTGGTTGTAGGCATCGCTGCAAGTGGCCGTACACCTTATGTGCTAGGTGGTTTGGAGTACGCTAAATCCATCGGAGCCACGACCGCATCTATCGCTTGTAATCCAGAATGTACCATGGCAGAAGCGGCCGACATCGCGATTCTGCCGATAGTTGGCGCAGAGGTTGTCACTGGATCTTCTCGAATGAAAGCCGGCACCGCACAAAAACTGGTGCTAAACATGCTCACGACAGGCGCAATGATTCGTAGCGGTAAGGTATTTGGCAACTTAATGGTGGATGTAGAAGCCACTAACGCCAAGCTCATCCTACGCCAAACCAACATTGTTGTGGAAGCAACCGACGCATCAAAAGAAGAAGCAGAGCGAGCATTAAATGCCTGTGGTCGCCACTGCAAAACCGCCATCTTAATGATTTTGGCCGATTTGGATGCCGAACAAGCCAAATCACGCCTCGCCGCGCACAACGGCTTTATTCGCGCAGCACTAAATAATAATTAAATAATCCGAGTTCTGAAGGATAGACCCTATGGCAAAAATAACTTCAAACACAGTATCGCAGTTGCTGTCCGCAGTGGGTGGCAGTAGCAACGTAAGCAAATGTGGTAACTGTATGACGCGTTTGCGTTTATCGCTCGCCAACAATGGCTTGGCTGATCAATCAGTTATCAAGCAAATTCCCGGCGTAATGGGTGTGGTGGAAAGCGATGAGCAGTTTCAGATCATTCTCGGTCCTGGAAAAGCTCAACAAGCGGCTGAGATGATGAATCAACTGATCGACAGCTTAACCTCTGGTGACAGTGAAGAAGCAGATATGCCGCAACAAGATCTTTCTGCCGTCGCAGCCGAGCAGAAAAAACAGATGAAGAGCAAACAAACCAGTGCGGTTCAGCGTTTTTTAAGCAAGTTTGCTACCATCTTTACGCCGTTGATCCCAGGCTTTATTGCCGCTGGTTTGTTGCTAGGTTTTGCGACGTTATTGGAACAAATGTTTGTTCTCGACCAGACACCAAGCCAGTTTATGCTAGATTTGATCGCCTACATGAAAGTCTTTGGTAAGGGTCTTTTTGCTTTCCTAAGTATTCTGATTGGTTACAACGCGCAGCAAGCGTTTGGCGGCTCTGGTGTTAATGGTGCCATTCTCGCCTCTTTGTTTGTGCTGGGTTACAACCCAGAGGCAACATCTGGCATTTACTCTGGCATGAACGAGTTTTTCGGCTTTGCGATTGATCCGCGCGGCAACATTATCGGCGTACTTTTGGCAGCGATCATCGGTGCACAAGTCGAGCGTAAGGTTCGTCAATACATGCCTGATGATCTGGACATGATCTTAACGTCCGTTATCACTCTATTGATCATGGGTGCGGTAACCTTCTTGATCATCATGCCAATCGGCGGCGAGCTGTTTAAAGGGATGTCTTGGTTGTTCCTCAACTTAAACGATAACCCATTAGGCGCTGCAATCTTGGCAGGTTTGTTCTTAATTTCTGTGGTATTTGGCATCCACCAGGGTTTTGTTCCAGTGTACTTCGCATTGATGGAAGCACAGGGCTTTAACTCACTATTCCCTATCCTGGCGATGGCAGGTGGCGGTCAGGTTGGCGCGTCAATGGCGCTGTATTTCAAAGCCAAAAAAGACGCTCTACTGCGCACTCAAGTTAAAGGCGCTATTATTCCGGGTCTTCTAGGCATTGGCGAACCATTGATTTACGGCGTGACATTACCACGTGTAAAACCATTCGTTACCGCTTGTATTGGTGGTGCTGCGGGCGGCTTCTTTATCGGTTTAGTTTCTTACCTTGGCTTACCAGTTGGTCTTAATACGGTGTTTGGCCCATCCGGTATCGTGGCGATTCCTCTCATGACATCTGAAAATGGCATCTTCCCGGGCATGATGGTGTTTGTTGCTGGCCTGCTTATCTCTTACATCGTCGGCTTCCTCGCGACTTACTTCTTTGGCTGCAAAGACGTCGATTTAAGCTAAATCATTCTTCCCCTATAGGAATGGACTAGCTCGCGTCCTTGGCAAACAAGGGCGCACCCTCTCTCTACTTCACGACAATTTTTCTTATTCCGTTACTCGGAAGGGGCTTTGTCGTACCTAAAACAATAGAAATGAAAGGTCGTTAATCATGAAAAAGCACATTTTGGCTCTACTTCTCCCTACATTGATGGCATCAAACGCAATGGCAGCGCAGCTGTATCAAGCGGAAGATGGGTCAGTTTTAAATATTTACTCTCGTCTTGGTTTCAATGTCACCAGTAAAAATGATGAGCATGGCGATGCAAATGGCGAGTTTGATGGCCGTATTGGTTTAAACGGTTCACAAACCATCAACGAGTACGCGTCGATCATCGGCCAAGCGCAATACCAAGTGGGTGCCGCTGAATACGCAAACCAAGTAAACGACAAACCGTCTCTGACCGCACGTTATGTATGGGCAGGTATTGATGCGAAAGATTATGGTCGCATTACTGGTGGTCGCGTGGCATCTGGATTGATTATGTTTACCGACATTGGTGATGTGTTCGCCTCTTCCGATGTTTCTATGGCGCGCCAAGCGAATAAAGTCGACAAAACCGCGACGCAAGTTTTCCGTCAAGATGGCACGCTGCAATATCAAAACAGCCTAGGTAATGTCGATTTTTCTGTCGCGTACATTTTAGGAAACAACACTTCTGAGCTCGACTACGGTTACAACGCTGCACTGCGTTATACGCTAGACATGGGGAATTTGGGTACCTTGGCACCAGTGATAGCGATGCAGAAGAATAAAGGTGATGCACGTGAAAGCAACGACACCGATTACACATTCTGGGGCGCAGGTACGCGTTACTACCTAGGTGATTTGATGTTGGGTGCGTTGTACTCGGAAGATGAACTAGAGGGCTATTACTCACAAACCAGTACCGACAAAGTGATGGAACTAACGGCGGTTTACAGTGTAAATGACAAATGGGTACTGCGTGCTGGTTATCGTTCTTTAGAAAACAGTGATGGTGACGAGCTAGAGCTGAAAGATACAACGCTAGAAGTGCAATACAAACTGACGCCTCGTTCTTCTATCTACACAAACTACGTTGATCGTAACGGCTCGCGTGGCTACAGCAATGGACAAGAAGTCTCGTTTGGCGGTGCGCACGCAGACGAAAGCTACTACCACTTAGGTCTACGTTACGAGCTGTAAGCACGATACTTAATGTAAGTTAGCTGAATCCATGAGCTTCTTCTGTGTCCGGTCAGTAGTTATTGCCTTTAATGCTGATTTGAAGAAGCTCACCCTCGTAATATGTTTTCTTCGTTACCTGTTTTGACCAACACGCCTGCATCAGGAAAACTGGTGACAGTGTTTTCGCATTCCTTTGCTTCCTCAATTGTTGCTAAGTTTGTTGTCGCTATTCGCCGACAGAATATATGTTCCTAAAGTGATCAATGAACGCTCGCGTTCTTCTTGGTAAGTGCTCACGTTTTGGGTAAAGCAGATAAAGCGGCAAAATCGCATCCGTTTGCCATTCTGGCAGTAAGATCACGAGTTGTTCTTTTTGTGCAGGTTCGAGTTTAGCCAGTGCAAATTCATCTAACATGGCTACACCACAGCCAGCCAAAGTAGCATCCAACATGGACTGGACAAGATTAAAACTCAGCGTACTTTCTAACTCAATTCTGCACTGCTGTTGAGTTTGCTTATGCGTAAACGTCCACTTGTCTAACACCAAGTCACGACTTTTATAAAGGATGTGCTCTAAGTCACCAAGCTCCTCTGGCGTACTTACATTTGGTTTATCAGCTAAATACGAGCGATGAGCGATCGGTTTACAGTGTAAAGTGCGTAGCTGATGGCCGACGTATCCCTCTGGGGGAGTATCGGTAAAGTAGAATGCGATATCAAACCCAGCCTCAATCAAGTCGAGAGGTGTCTCTGTGAAGATCACTTCGACGCTCACTTGTGGATGTTGCAATCGAAACTCGATCAATGTTTGGCTGAGTAACGCAGCTCCGAAAGAAGCGGACGCCGCTATTCTCAATTTTCCCGATACGATCTCGTTTGCCATGACTTGCTCATTGATCTGCTCAGCGCCTTCGAGCAGTTGCTTTACCTGCTGATAAAACCGCAAACCATCGTAAGTCAAATTAAACTGGCGCGTAGTTCGCTGAATAAGCTGCACCGACAATATGTCTTCAAGCTGTTTAAGTTGCCGACTTACATGCGCATTCGAACAATTCAGTCGCTTTGCTGCACCAGTAATACTTCGCTCCTCGCACAAAGCGACGTAAAGTGGTACGTAGCTGAGCCATTTTATTTCCATAAAGTAATTCTGAATCTCTAAAATCAAACTACTGGAAATAATAGAAAGCCACTAAACTCTGTACAACCTAAATTTGAAAGGATGAGTTATGAGTGTTTTCGACACGTGGTTAAAAGGTCAAGTCATTAAAGATCACATCACTAATCCCAATATCATCGTTGGCGATTACAGCTATTACTCGGGCTTCTATCATCAAAAAAGCTTCGAAGAGCAAGCAGTACGCTACTTGTTGGGTGACCCCGTCACACTTCAAGAATGGCAAAGTAGAGAACCCGATAGCATCGACAAATTAATCATTGGCAAGTTTTGTTCCATCGCTTCTGGAGCCACCTTCATGATGGCAGGAAACCAAGGTCATCGCATTGACTGGATTTCAACCTTCCCCTTCTCTCCTGAAGAATTTGGAGAAGGCGTGCAAGACGGTTTCGAGCGTGCCGGAGACACGGTGGTGGGGAACGATGTTTGGATTGGCAGCGAGGCGATGATCATGCCCGGAGTAAACATCGGCGATGGAGCCGTCATCGGAGCACGCACCGTAGTGACGAAAGACGTGCAACCTTATTCGGTGGTGGTTGGAAACAACCAAGTCGTACGTCAACGATTCAGCGATAAAGAGATTGAAACTCTACTCAATATCCAATGGTGGAACTGGCCAATAGAACACATTAAACAAGCAATGAAAGTAATGTGTAGCAGCCAAGTCGGTGCGCTTGCGGACTACTATCAAGAGCACATTGTCGATTTGTATATAAACAAAAGCCCACACATCTTGTTGCGACGTGTGGGCTCAGTGAGTAAGAAAGCTTAAACCGCAGCGACGTCCTCTTCTTCCAAGTTCGCCGAGACTTTAATTTCGTATTGATTGAAACGGAACGAACAACCGCCATGAGTACGCTTTGTCGTTACTTGCTCGTCGCCAAACTGCACCGTCACGCGAGTGAAGACACGCTCTTTGGCTTCGACAATATTTTCTTCTAACGCGACTTCAAAGTCATGTTCCGTTTGTTCTAGCTTTTGCTTTATCGCTTCAAGCTGCTCGTTGTTTTGTGTTTTCATCACATCAATCTGAGCTTGTTCTTCGTCGGTACGTTCGGCTTTAGGACGTTTCTTAAATTCGAGCTCTTTGCGAATCACATCCATCGTGCCTTCTTGAGCGCGTTTGTATTGATCTTTTAGCTCTGCTAATCGCTCCTTAAATGCAGAATAGCGCGCGAACGCTTCTACCTTAGTGGCGGTGTCGCCTTCTACACCCAATTGCAAGCACACCACTTTGTCACCGACTTTTGCATCTCCGCCGCTGAGCGTGCCGTTCCTACCGTTCGCATCCAGCACCGTCAGATTGCGCCCACAAACAATATCGTTATTCATGCTGTGCACCGCCAATTCAATATCTTCTCCGGCTTGCAAATCACAATATTGGGCGTAGCTTGCGCGAATCGAACCTTTGGCTTTGACGTGACAACTCTTTGGCTGGCCATCACTCACGGTGTGGCCAATGATCCCTTTACCAACTTGAATGTCGTCTTGCGCTTGTACGTCAGCCGATTCAATGAAGCCGCCTACAGTAATAGAGCCCGTAGCTTTAACAATCATTCCGGATTCAATGTTGCCACCGATAATCACATTCCCTTTAAATTTCACGTGACCTGTATTCACGCCAACGCTATTGAGGCAAAGTGCGTTATCAACTTCGATGGTTTTGTCTTTAATCAGAGGCGTACCGGATACCGATGCGATCAATAGGTTTGGGTCGTGCTTGCATATCTCGGTGCCCTTGCCTGGCTTCATTGGGCTGTCTTTTCCAGCTTGTGGAGGAATCACTCGCCCTTGAACAGTAAAACCTGGCGTACCTTTGGTCGCAGGCGTGCGGCGCATCACCTCATCGCCTACGTCAACCGCGATAGTTTCACCGAGGTTACGTAAATCAATTTTGTCGCTAGCAGATTGGCCGTCTTTGGGTTTGAGGATGCGTTTGGTGATGTCTTTAACGAGAGGAGTAAAAAGAGCGTCTTTGCCTTTGATAGGTTGCTTACCAACCGCTACAGGTTGAGAAAAAGTTTCGCCGGGTTTGAGCTGAGTGCTGACAACCAACACTTTCTTCAAAGCCAGTTTGTTGATGCCTTTCGAAACTCGCGCTTGAGCAAGGGCTTGAACAATCTCGGGGCCACGTAAGCCTCGACCTCCGTACGCGCCGACAACGTTCATACTGGCGAGCATGTCATTATTCGATAATTCAACCTCAACTTGCGCGTTGCGTTTTTCCGCAATGACGATGCCTTCGTAAGCTTCGGCTTTACGTTCTTTGGCGCAGTTAATGAATCTCACGACTTCCCCCTCAACAACAAACATCCTTTCAGCGTTCATTGCGACGAGCTGCTCGTTTAATTCATTTTGATTTAGCTCACCACCGAGGTCCACTTCTCCCGGAAGACGGGCTATCACCTTGGTCTTATCTTCAGATAACTCAAGACACAGCTTCCACATACCCTTACCACTTTGCTTCCCATCAACACTCTCAGTCTAACCAAATCCGTTTTCTGAACAAACCTCGCATTTCTTATTATAGGGCTCACGTCACTAAAGAAAGTAATCCATCAATAACGGTTAAACAGGATATTAAGAGAAAACTCGATTTAGCCTAAAGCTCAATCAAAATACACGCTGAAACAAAAAGGAGCTGGATTTACAGTGTAAAATCAGCTCCCAATAATTTCATTTACAGTGTAAATTCCTCTTTATTGTTTACAGTGTAAATCGCTCCAAATGTGCTTTACTTCGTCCCTTAACTGCTGCTCAACTTGCCTTCTTCCAGGTAAACCAAATTGCTGAGCACATTCAGTCCAACTACGGTTAAGAAAAAGCTTACTGATCATCAAGTCGGAAGCGGAGTTCAAACCTAAGTTAAGTAACCACTGCTGAAGCCACACAGACACAGACTCATAACTGTTACCACCATCAGCATAACATTCAATTAGTAATAATTTAGCGGGATGAAGTGGACTCATTCCCAAAGGTTGCGGCAATAGAGCTCGAAAAATAGGGGCTTCTAATTTTGGATAGACGTCAGCCACATTGTTAGACAACATTTCTTCAAATAGCGCCTGAGATTGGTCGACCCAAACCGTCTGTTGGGAATCACAAGGTTTGACCATCAAGACTGAATAACAACCGCTAGCAGCATCGCGCATTGACCCTAAGCGAATTGTACGGAAGTTCGATTGTCGCCAGAAATAGAGCAACTCTTCCGTCGCACCAAAACTCGTGGATAAGTAGGCAATGTGTTTAGCAGCCATTTGCTCAAGTTGCTGCAGAATTTTTTGACCAATGCCTTTGCCTTGCAATGCTGGATGAACCGCAATTCTCATGACTCGCAGCGTCGATAGATTCGCGACATTCGGGAATCCTAGGTGGTTTGCAATCGTAATTGGGGCTAAGTGTCCTTTAGGACGACGCTTACCAAGCTGGATTTCTTCAACCAATTCAGCGTCAAGCCCACCCTCTTCGACCGCTAATATCACCCCCACAACCGCATTATCTTGCTTAGCAAAATAGAGCTGACTGTTGTCGTCTTGCAAAAGGTGAATCAAATCATTCGGAGAGGTCTGATAATGAGCATTCACCAAAAGAGCGAAGCACTCACGCAGCAAACTAGGCTGCGATATCAAATTGTTCTTATCGGCTTTAGAAAGGGAAATTGAGTCGACCTGGTTAAGTTGATGGTGCGTTAACTCCGCATCCAACAAAAACGCGTCATAGAGCCATGATTCGAGCGCATCATTCATGCTCCAGCGGATGGGCTGTGTCATGTGCCATGTTTTCATTCCCGAACGCTGTTTCTGAAGCCAATCAACAAATTTAATCGTAAAGCCCCGGCCACAACCTTCATAACCGTGAATAGTCGTAGAAAAAACGAGTCGATGATAATGTTCGGTAATGCTTTTGAGCATAGGAACTGGAATTGCAGCCGCTTCATCGACAAGTAACAAATCACATTCAGGTCGACTCAATAATAGTTCATCTGGAGCAATGAATTGAATGGATCCCTGCCCTGATTCTAATCTGTCCTTCCTAATACGCTGCGCATTAGGAAGTAGCCGCAAAGCATGCTGGTAAACAGGCTCAACGGCTTTTATAGATGGTGCCGTAATTAAGATTCTAAGTGGCTTCTGCTGTAATAAGCTCGCACACGCGATGCCGAGAGCACTTGTTTTTCCGCGCCCACGATCAGCGGTCAAAACTAACGGTCGCTTTCGATGTCCTGTCACCACCTTTTCAATTAGAGAAATGGCATGTTCTTGTTCCGTGTAGTGGCTTTCTTTTTCTGCTTGCTTGATGTCTGGAGCCGTTGGCAATGGTTTGTCTTGCTCAATAACAACGAGCTTCTCCCATTGTTTGTGCATCCATTGCTGAGCAAAATTCGCAGTTTGTCGCGGCTCAGTAATGACAATAAGAAAACCGCCGCCAACCAATGAGCCAAGCGCAGCGGTAAAACTATTTGCGTCAAAGCCATTTCGAGCATCAAACAATAGAACGTCACACTCTCTGCCTAGCAACATGTGCCCTTGTTTAGACGAAACACTGGATACGTTTTTCAAACCAAAATCACCAACAGAAAACCAACGTTGATGGCGCTGCGTTTTATGGAACTCTGACATCAACGCATTTTGCCAAGAAGCCTCGCCTTGAATGACAACACCAATCCTTTGGAAAGATTGGTGAGCTTGATGTTGAAGTGATGAAAGGAAATCAGATTGTGTCTGCATTTTGTCTATCCAACGTTGAACTGACGTAATGGTATCACATCTTTAATTTGACGCTTCTCAGATATAAAAAAACCGCCCGGAGGCGGTTGATTCAATCATCATTTGTTATTGCAGTTTGGTTTGTACAAACGCAAGAATCTCTTCCATTAAGCTGTCGTCAACTTTCTTCAAGTTCAACGCCAGGCTGCTACCTTTTCGGCTATAGCTTGCTCGACCTTTAACTAAGTCGACTTTTTCCGTCTTCTTACCAGGTTTTGCTGGTGCAAGTTCAGTAATCCAATTTTCGATGCTTTCCGTGACTTCTTTTGTCAGACGAGCAACGCCTTGAGCTGTGCTTCGCTGCCATAAAAACCCTTCGCTAGAGCGACATTTATCTAACAGCTCTTGCTGCTGCTCTGGCGTTAGCGTTGAAAACTGTTTGTGCAGTTTCACGATTGTTGGGCGACCGAGATCGCCAACATTCGGATACGCTTGAAGCAGTTCTAACGGTAATGCTGCGGCTTTTAAAGCGCCACTTACCAACGCTTCACTGCACTGGAACATTTTTGCCAATGCTTTCTGATCCTCAGCTTCACCACTATCAAGCTTAGCCTGCATCTCTTTACCTTTTTCGTATAAAGAGAGCGGTTTGTGAGCATTTGCCACATCAGACAAAAACTTAGCATGGTCAGTATTGATGTTGTCAGCAACATAAACCAAAAAATCTTGTTCAGCGAGGATACAAGACATGCGACGACGGCTACCATCTAAAACTTCAATCTTGCCATCTTCAGTTCTACGACCCACCGCTGGATATTGTTGGCCACGCTCTTTGAGTGTGACTAAAACATCAGATAAAGCATGTTCGTTTAAGAACGATTGCTCACGAGCGTTATCAACAAATACTGTTGTTTCTGTCGCAACTTTATTTGCAGGAATACGCACAAGTTCAAACTGAACAATATTTTCACCTGCAACTGCTAGTTCAATCGTTTGAGCTTTCTCTTTTGCCGCAGTTTGCGCCTCTTGCGGAGTCACAACACGACGCTTATTCGTTTTGCCAAATAATTTCGCGTTTAATTCAGACGTTTTCAAAGCCATTTACTTATTACCCCTGATTCAATGACGGCCAATTAGAGTGCAGCACACGCTCTAATTCCAGTGCGCTTTTATGAACAGCGTCTTGCGCGGTAGCTAGTGTCTTCTTACCGCCTTCAAAATCGCTTACTGTCAGATCAAATACTGTGCTGTAGGTATCGGCACAGGTTTCAAACGCACGGCTACGAGGAATAGTAGCCATCATAACTTGGTCACCTAGAAGATAGTTCATTTCAGTTAAAACAGAAACTTGCTTCTTATTGTCGTCCTCAAACATGGTTGGCATCAAGCGAACAAACTCAAGACCATTCCAGTCCTCCGGGAACATTTCATATACCGTAGGCAAATGCTGGAAGAAGTTTACTGTTGAAGCCCAGTCCAGACGCTTAGCCGCACAAGGAATTAGCAAGGCATTTGATGCATACATCGCATTCCATACTAATGGGTCAACGTGTGGACCGGTATCAATCATAATGATATCGAAGTCATCAGCAATTTTATCAATCAGTTGCTCTTTCAGCAGACGGACGATATCGAGTGATGGGTCTTCAGATAGCGTTTGCCATGCTTCCGCATTAAACATCGCGTCTTCTGGAAATGCTGAAATCGACTTTAAGTTCGGATATTGCGTTGGCAGCAATACGTTTTTACGTAAAAATTCACTGTCAATTTCCACACCATCAGGCACGTTACCCAACATAATGTCTACCGCAGAATAGATATTATCATGCTCTGCCATGCTGATTTGCGGGTTGAGGAATAAACGTAGCGAGCCTTGTGGGTCTAAGTCGATTAAACAAATACGGTATCGTTTATCCAAATTTAGCGCTAAACATGCCGCTAAATGAACCGCGGTCATTGATTTACCTGTACCGCCCTTTTGGTTCTGCACATTAATAATCCAAGGTTTGTTACCTGAATTCTTTTTACGCTCATGAAATTTAGGCACTTCAGCCGCATCCATGAGCATGTGTGCTTCTTCTAACGTAATTGAATAATGATTCGCGTTGTTTTTGGTAAATTGATGCCCAGCGGCTTCCATTTTACCAATCGCGTCGTCGAGCTTACGGCGAGTTAGACCAGAACGGGTTTCCATCATCGCTTTCGACATTGGTGGGAAGTAGTTATCGCTTCGCTCTTCTAAAACAATTTCAATACGGTCAGCTTGAACCTGCTGAGTCAGCTCCGCTAACTCAAGAAGGTTTTCAATCGTTTTTTCTCTTTTCATGCCAAATTCCGTTGGAAGGATTTATAATTTCAATTGTACAGCAGTAAAGACCAAAAACAACAAAAAGGTGCACGAACATTTTGAATAACCATCACATAAAAAAACACCCAAATCGACGCTTTTATGATTTATGGTCAAAAAGATAACTATTTTTAATCAAATAATCTTCTCATAAGTGGACACCTAAACTTAAAAATAAAAAGTGTTACAGCGTCACTCATTTACAATGTAAATCAATTTTCTACCGGAACGATTATAATCTTAAGCTAAATTACGGATTATGTTAGACCAACCTAATTTAAACGAAAAATAGTAAGTAATATCGGAACAATAAAGACCTGAACACCTTGATCATGTCTCCGAACAAAATAGGGTAGTTCCAGCGAAACATCTATGGAAGTATGATCAAGGTATACTTATGATCATGCTTCCGTGTTAATAAACAAATCCGAAAGCATGATCATGGCAAAATTGAGCAGAGTACGGTGTAAACACGCAAATAAAATAAGATCCATTAATCGGAAATATGATCAAGCCTTAGAATCTCTCGGAAGCATGAGTTTTCTTCTCTGATTTACGGTTGAGTGCAGACAGAATGGGGGATTGAGCAGAAATTGACGGTATAGAAGCCGGAACAATGAAATTGCGCAAGTTGCTATGATAAATCACACTCTCATGATCATGCTTCCTGTAAATAAGCAGAGACTAGGATTTACTTCTAAATATGAGCGACTTGAATGTATTTTAATCAGATGAGTGATATCTCATCAATATGGGCGCCAGAACGATAGATATATTGGCTCTTGATCATCGATCCGAGTATAAATAACATTACCAATGCACAATATAATCATCGTGAAGATCATTATTAAATACTGCATCTGTGGATAACCTGTAAAAACATCATGATCATCGTTTCAAGACTCTTTTGATCATCTTTTCATAACCTTAATGATCATGCTTACGAATAAATATGATCATGCTTTCAGGTTATTGTTGATCATACTTTCAGACTTCTTATGATCATAGTTCCGAAATACATGAAAATAATAGCCTTATAGAACAAAAACTTAGAGGAAAATTCCAAGCCAGATCATTAGATCATATAATCAATTAAGATCAGATTAATCAAAAAGATCAGTTATTTAAAAAACAATCTTTTTTCTTTATTTATGATCTGTTTTTCTTTATTCTTCGGAACCATAGCACAACTACGGCTAGTGTGATCTGGATCTAAAATGACGGCTGATGAAAAAATTCTGATTAAAGCACCGAGAAGCCACAAAGATGGCCATCTTTTTGAGGTACATGAATCCTCTGCGGATTGGGTAGAGCAGTACCAACATTTCAAAGGGGTGACTAAAAGCATCTTAGAGTTGCTTAATCTGATCTCATTACGAGGCTTCAGCAGCAAGGATGGTTTGGTTTCAACCACAGAGATTGTGGAAGCAACAGATGGGCAACTCACACGTGCAGCCCTGCAACAACGTTTGCGCGCGGCAGTAAATATTGGTTTATTTACTCAAACTCCAGTGCGTTTTGAAGAGGGACTTGCTGGTAAAACGATGCTACACAAATTTGTGAATCCCAATCAGCTTATATCTGTGTTGGGAGCAACAAGTCTTGTTACCGACAAAGTTCGCCAGAACGAGAAACAAAAACGTTCGAAAGCATTGGCTCAGACTCAAGTAAACAAACGTTTGTTGAATGAGCACGGGTTAAACACACCTCCCACGATGAAAGATGAAGCCGATCAATTTGTTGTATCTCCAACAAATTGGGCTGGGATAATTGACCAAGCACTTGCGCCACCAAGAACTCGAAAAAGTTATCAGAAATCCATGGTGTCGATCTCTGGCACAAAAGCCGTTATTGAGACGCGATCATCCAAAAATATCATGACTGTGGATGATCTCATGACCCTGTTCGCTCTCTTCACGTTAACAGTTCAGTACCATGATCATCACAAAGATCAGTATCAGCTTGATGCGGCTCACGTACCAAACAAAACGCCGCTATACATCACTGATATTTTGTCGCTCAGAGGCAAAAAAGACAGTGGCCCAGCTCGTGATTCCATTCGCGATAGCATTGATCGCATTGAATTCACTGATTTTCAGCTCCATGAACTTACTGGACGTTGGCTAAGTGAAAACATGCCCGAAGGCTTTAAGAGTGACCGCTTCCGCTTCTTAGCCCGTACCATCACGGCTTCAGAAGAAGCGCCCGTTGAGGGCAGTGATGGCGAAATTCGTATTAAACCCAACTTATACATCTTGGTGTGGGAACCGTCGTTCTACGAAGAACTACTAACACGCGATTATTTCTTCTTGTTCCCACCAGAGATCTTGAAACAACATACTTTGGTGTTTCAACTGTACTCTTTCTTCCGTAGTCGCATGGTTCGTCGTCACACGGATTGCATGCTACTGAGTGAGTTAAACCAGAAACTTGCACGTAACATTGAATGGCGACGTTTCTCCATGGATCTGATCCGAGAACTAAAGCGGTTGTCTGATGGAAAAGGGAATGATGATCTATTCGTCGTTAATTTGTGGGGTTATCACCTGACGATCGAAACCATGATCGAAAATGACAAAGTGATGGACTACCAGATCGACATCAAATGTGATGTCGAAGAGGTCTTACGTTACTCGCGAGCGCGAACGACCAACGCAGGAAAGCGTAACATGGCGCCTACGCTGCCAAATCCACTTCGTAATGAGATGGTAACCCGACAACAGCTTGAGGAGCTCTCAGGCATCATAGACGGCGAATTTGAGCCCATTCAACGCAAAGCACCGTCTCCAAGAGGAAATTTAGGGCGACGCGTGAAGCAAAGAAAACATTTGGTAGAGATCAATGCTGATGAGATCACCATTACTCTATCTAAATATACCTCACCAGAGGCTCTAGAACGCAGTATAACGGCTTTGTCTGCGATGACAGGGCACTCCTATGCCTCAATCAAAGAAGAGTGCTCAGATTACATAGAGAAGCTCGATTGGCTAAGGGTAGGGGATGAGCCGATTCCTTATGAGACATTAAGTAAAACCGTCGAGCTGTTTAACACCCAGAACGATGTTAAGCATCTTACCATCGAGCGCTTGATTGCGGGGTTAGCGGTGCGTCGGAAAGTTTGTCGTCAAATCTTCGATGGTCACATGGATGAAATGGTATTTCGTGCCTTGGATGAAATGGCGATTTAAAAGTGTCGCTTGATGTGTATCAAGCTATAGGTGTGATGTATCGGTTTGAAATGTAACAATGTCTTTCGATGATAAAAAACAGACTTAACTCTTACAAACCACTGACATTAGAAGCCAAGCCTAATACTACTATTTATCCCGAATAGACAACCTTTTGTCCTTTCTGATGATTAATAGATTGGCTCATATTGTTACATTCATTCTGAATAGACTTCGCGAGTTTCTCCTCAGGAAACTCGCTTTTTTTTGCCTAAAATTCCGCTAATTAAGCCTTGATCATTTTTCCGGACTAATGAGGTAAACCTTGATCATGCTTCTTGGGTTCATTCCAATGTAATGAACGCATCAACGCAACATGTGATTCGATTAAGCTATGGGCTTGTTCCTGCCACTTGTTTTGATCACACTGCTGATTACAAAACTCTAACGCCACAACGGTGAGATGCTGAAGTCGTCTCAAACACCAATCTTTGATCAGAATATCAGTCGAGACTTGGCATGCTGCTTGTTCAAGCTTTGCACTCGTATAAAGCAAGGTTTGATATGCTTTCTGAGGGTCTTGGTAGCTTGCATGTTGAAACACGCGTAAACATCCATCCAACCAGCAAGCAATCGCTTTACTTTGAAGATCACTCAATTCGGGTCCAAACACGTCATCAGGCACCTGATATAAGATCGTTTCCAATTTTTCTACTTGATCATGTTTCCGCTGTTCGTACCACATGGCGATTTGATCTTGCCAAGTACTCAAATCCATTACGCTGCCTCAGTCCATTGTTTTACATAGTGATTTGGCCCTATTTGATCAAATTCGTCGACAATTATGCTGCTACGTTGACGAATTTCATCGGCATCTATCGAATAGTTTGGCTCATTTTTCACTAAGTTACCAAAAGGTAAGTCAGGATCAGGAACGGCAGAAATCAACAGCTTAGTATAAGGATGCTGCGGATTCTTAAGTATTGAATGAGTGTCGCCCCATTCAACGATTTGCCCTTTGTACATTACTGCGGTTTCTTCCGCGATGTAGTGCGCAGTCGCCAGATCATGTGTGATGTATAAAAAACCAATTCCCAGTTCTTGCTTCATTCGTTGCATTAAATTCAACACTCCCAAGCGAATAGAAACATCCAGCATAGACGTAGGCTCATCCGCAAGAATGATTTGCGAACCTACCGCTAAAGCCCTTGCTAAGTTTACTCGCTGACGTTGCCCACCACTGAGTTCGTGAGGGAACTTATTCAATGTCTCTTCAGGTAGTTCCACCAGCTTTAGAAGCTCTTCCAAGCGGGCTGGGATGTCGCGCTCGTTTTTGACTTGTTTATGAATTTTTAAAGGACGTGTTAGGTGATGGCGAATGGTATGAGTTGGATTGAGAGAGCCAAACGGATCTTGAAACACCATTTGTACTTTACTGCGATATTCTTGTAGAGCCGATCGTGACGTGATCTCATTTATGTCAGTGCCATTGAAAAGGATCTCGCCTTCCGTTGCAGGATAGACTTTGGTTATTAAACGAGCGCAAGTACTCTTACCGCAGCCTGACTCTCCAACCAAAGCCAAGGTTTTTCCTGCGTACAGATCAAAAGTCACTCCTTGAAGCGCACGAAAGGTTTCCTCTTTCGCTAAACCACCGCCCACTTTGAATTCTTTAATCACATTTTTCATTTGGATGATAGGCTGGCTCATGGTTACGCTCCTTGTAACTCTGGTTGTTTGTGGACGTCATGGATGTTTGGGAAAGAAGCCCATAGCTTTTGCGTGTAGGGGTGTTGAGGATGATTGCGTATATCGTATGCTCGATTGACTTCGACGATTTCTCCGTGACGCATGATTGCAATTCGATCACATAGTTGGCTCATGAGTGCCAGGTCATGAGTGATAAAGAGGACTGAAAAACCGAACTCATCTCTAAGCTGATAAATTTGCTGTAAAATTTCTCTCTGTACCACTACATCTAATGCTGTTGTGGGTTCATCCATAATGATCAGTTTTGGATTTAGAGACAAAGCAATGGCTATCACCAAGCGCTGACGCATTCCTCCTGAAAATTGATGAGGATATTCTGCTAAGCGTTCTCGAGGAATATTGACCAAGTCCAACAACTTTTCTGCTCTATCTTTTGCTTGAGCGTTAGTGAGGCCTTGATGGTGTCGTAACACATCTGCAAATTGCTCTTGTATCGTTAAGACAGGGTTGAGTGAGTTCATCGCGCTCTGGAACACCATGGCGATTTCACTCCACCTTAGAGCGGTCAGTTCAGAGTCTGAGATACTAAGGATATCTTTGCCATCAAACCATATTTTACCGCCAGAAATGAACGCTGGCGGCTTATGAAGACGATTTATTGAGAATGCGATTGTGCTTTTACCACATCCAGATTCACCGGCAAGACCAAATACTTCGCCTTTGCCGATATCAAAGCTGACGGACTTTACCGCATTAAAATCACCATTATCAGTGATGTAATCGACGCACAAATCTCGGATCTGGATGACCGGGTCATTGTGGTATGCATGACTTAAGTTAATACCATCCATATAAACACCTTATCAATCTAAAAGATAATTATTATCATTATCAGGTGTGGCGGTTTTTAGAAAGTATCAAGCTATGAATCAGTGAAGTGACTCGAAAGTTAGGTGAAACAGGAAGTGGTGTAATGCGTCGTTGATAAAACTAAAGAAGAGCAGAATTGAGAGCTAGATCAGCACACTTTTCGTAGGGGTAATTACTCAAATTTAATCGTAAATTTGTCCCTTGGCAAAACTTAAATGATGAATCTATTAAGGAGTTAACGAAAGGGCGGGAGGGGTCACATTTCCCTACAGTTTTTCTTACCACCTTGTTCCGGTTTTGCTATAGATTACGCATCGAAAACATGGTGTGTTCGGAGGAAATATGTCCATTAATTCTATCGACCATGACGAGATGACCAACATCGCTCACAAATGGGAATTACCTGATGAGGAAACCGTTGTGAAGCCAGAGAAAACAGTGAAATCAGCAGAAGCCAGAAGACGCATTGAAGCGTTACGTGAGATCCGTGAAAGTGGGTTGACCATTGAAGAAGCAAGGGAGCTTGGCTTGATACATTGATCGCCTCAGGTTGGTTTAGCAACCCATAGGGTAGTCGACGGACTGCCCTTTTTATTTTTTCACTCTATTACTCTCTTATTCAAAACCTCCATTTATCTGTCTTGCGCCTCAAAAGCACGAGTTTCACACTCACGTCCCGTCCCGAAGAAGTTTGACAATCTGACCTTGTGTTACTAGATATATCAGTAGCGATATGCTTTTTGTTGATTATCGCAACCACAAAGCAAGGAGCGCAAGTATGGTTGATCAAATCCTTTTTTATGAGCCCGATGAGCCCCACGGTTTTCTCTCAAATTTTTGCCATGCCCCAGTCAATATCTCCTCCCAAACTTGGCCCACCAGCGAACATTATTACCAAGCCCAAAAGTTTCTCGATGCTCAGTTGCAAAGTAAAATTCAGCACGCAAGCACCCCTGATGAAGCGTTTGCTTTAAGCCGTAAATACGAACACTTTGTCAGAAGCGATTGGGACGATATAAAGTTGGCTGTTATGGCTTTCATCGTTAGGGAAAAGTTTCTACAAAATCCACCATTAGCGCAGCAATTAATGAGAACGGGTAACGCTTGCCTAACAGAGCATTCTCATAAAGATGCCTTTTGGGGAGACGGGGGAGATGGTAAAGGAGAAAATCATCTAGGAGAGATTCTGATGAATGTGCGGGCAGAGCTGAGACATGTTGAGCCTTACAATCTCGTGAAGTTTATCGATAAAGCCAAATTGCCCACCCAGTGGGGCACATTTATGATGTACGGCTTTATTGAAGCCGCGACAAATAAAGAGCATCTTGCTCTGGTCTATGGTGAGCCAACAAAAAGTGCAGCTCCACTTATTCGGTTGCATTCGGAGTGTCTTACCGGAGATGCTCTATTTAGCACGCGTTGTGACTGTGGTTTTCAGCTTAATAGAGCGCTACAAAACATCGTCAAAGAGGGATGTGGCGTGCTGCTTTATTTACGTCAAGAAGGGCGTGGAATCGGCTTGATTAATAAAATTCGTGCCTATCACTTACAAGATGATGGCGCAGATACCGTGGAAGCAAATGAGCGTTTAGGTTTTGCCGCTGATATGCGTGATTACGCGTTCTGTAAAGGAATGCTAGAGCATTTGGGGATTGACGCTGTGCGTCTAATGACGAATAACCCACGCAAGCTCGCCGCCTTAAAAGCGGTTGATATTAACGTCATTGAACGAGTGCCATTACAAGAAGGGAATAACCCAAGTAATCAACATTACCTGCAAACCAAGGCGAGTAAATTGGGGCACATGTTTGATCCTAAGTTTGTTAACCACATTAAGTAAGTGCTACAGATTTCCCAGAAACAAAAACGCCAACGTATCATCGTTGGCGTTTTTGTTAATGAGTTGATTCATTGATACTTTTGAATGATTTCATCAATTTCCCCTGAGGTTTTTAATTCAACGAGTCGTGTATTGATGTAATTTTGAGTTTCTGGTTGCATTTGAGGTGAAAAAGCCAGGTAGATTGAGTAGTCAGGAATAACCGAGCTGAAAGGCTGTATCTGAAAATTCTCTAACGGCAAATTGAGTCTCTTTAAGTTGTAAAGGACTCGGGATTCCATCTCGACAAAAGCTGTATCTCCAGGGGTTCGGCTTATCACTCGGTATGCGGCGTTGTAGTCTTTCACACGCATTTCATTGACACTGCCATTTTCAAAGAACGGTGTTAAATTTGGATAATCAAACCCCAGCAGTAATACAATAGAACGACCATGCATGGTATCCATATTTTTGAATTCTAAAGGCTTCTCGCTACTCGACACCAGTACATGTTTTACAGTGTAAATGGGCTCCTCAGATAAATTTTCCGACTGCACCTTGCCCCAGTTCGGGCTGCCATAAGTTAACCAGTTTGGCTCAGCGCCTTCTTCCAATATGGAAATCATACGTTTAAATGGATAAGTATGATAATTCACTTGGTAATCCGACTCCGCGAAGATAGCGCTGACGATATCGGTCACAATTCCGGAGTGCATTTGTCCCTGTTGTTCAATTTGAAATGGTCGAGCTTGTTCAGCAATGACGTAATAGTTCACTTGATTTGCGGTCACATGAGAACTTACAACAATTAAGCTAAAAGCCAATCTAAGTAGAAGTCTTTTCATCGTATCCTCGATTATTATTTGTGCGTAGCTATATTTAGAGTAGCGCAAGTTTATCGGAGCGGTTTCATATGGATGAAAAAGAGCGATCTCAACGTCGTTTTAGTATCGGCAACCAACTTATGTTGGCGGTATTAACGTTGAGTTTAATCTTTACGGTCATCATTTCTACAGTGAGCTTATATCGAGTTTTTCACGAAGATTTAGCCCATTTAGATGTTGAATTAAAGCAGGTTGAGTCTAGCTATTTATCGAGCTTTTCTGCGAGTTTGTGGGTAGAGGATAGGGAGCTGTTGCTGACACAAGCTCAAGGTGCAATGCGTATGCCCTCGGTGGACTACTTACGTATTGCTAGTGAAGACGAAGTTATCATTGAATTAGGTTCGGCGCTTTCTGAGGATGTTGTCGAGAGAAGCTGGCCGATGCAGTATCGGGTCGGCGATAAAACGTATGATCTCGCGATATTAACGGTTCAATCGGATCTTAGCGCGATATATGAAGATCTTTGGCAGCAGTTCTTTTTTCTACTTACGACAGAAGCGATCAAAATTCTTGTCCTCATCATTGGTGTTCTTTGGGTGGCGTTTCGCTTGTTGGTCAATCCGTTACAATTGCTGTCTGGTGCGGTGAGCGATTTTCGTGGCGGTACAGTGCCGAGTAAAGTGACTCTCCCTAAACGATGGTGCTTTGATGAAGTGAGTGTTTTGGCAGAGAAATACAACCGAAGTGTTGAGAAAGTGAAAGAGCACCAGACTGAGTTAGAGGCTGAACGCGATAGGGCAGAAGTCGCTAATCGTAAGAAAAGTGAGTTTCTTGCCACTATGAGTCATGAGATCCGCACACCGATGAATGGCATTATTGGTGTGTCGTCGTTGCTCAATGACACCGACCTCGATCCCCAGCAAAAAGAGTTTGTAGAGATCATTGACAGTTCTTCTCACTCACTAATGACGATCATCGACGACATTTTGGACTTCTCTAAAGTTGAAGCTGGCAAAGTAGAGCTAGAATACACGAGCTATGATCTTCGCGAGCTACTTGACGATGTCATCAGTTTACATAGTGTCAAAGCCAAGCAGAAAAACTTACAGCTGCTCAGCGATATTGATCCTCACTTGCCAACGGAAGTGCAAGGTGATGCCACACGATTGAAACAAGTTCTGAACAATTTGTTGAGCAACGCGATTAAATTTACCGAGCGCGGCCATGTGAAGCTTCTTGTAGCGTTATCTCGACTTGATGGAGAGACCGCTCATATCCGGTTTCGAGTTGTGGATTCTGGTATTGGTATTGCGAAAGAGCACCAACAAGCAATCTTCGAACGCTTCCAACAAGCTGATGGTAGTACCACCAGAAAGTATGGTGGGACAGGGCTTGGTTTGGCGATAGCTGCACAGTTGGTTAACTTGATGGGAGGGGAAATACAACTAACAAGTGAGCTTGGGCTGGGAAGCTGTTTTGAATTTTCGATTCCTGTTGCTGTAATAAATGCGCAATCGACCTATACCGACCAACTTAATGTATTAGATTTCCGGAAAGCGGAAGACAACGAAATCAGCCCTCAAGATAATGATAAACCTTGGGTATTGGTTGTTGAAGATACCATCGTCAATCAGAAGGTAGTTCGCATCATGTTAGAAAAACTGGGTGTGCGAGTGAGTGTCGCCAACCATGGCGAAGAAGCATTGCAGCTGTGTGATCAGCAGCCTTTCGATTTGATTTTTATGGACTGCCAAATGCCTGTGATGGATGGGTTTATTGCTACGGAGCGAATTCGAAAAATGGGAGAGTGGGGGAAACACGTTCCAATTATTGCGCTAAGTGCCAATGTCATTAAAGAGGATCAGCAACATTGCTTCGATGTCGGGATGAACGAGTTCGTGGCTAAACCCGTTACCAAGACTCGATTACAACAAATATTCGAACAGCATTTACCAAAAGCACTGAAAATCAGCGCTGTGCCTAAATAGTTAACTTGAAATCGATCAAGTTAAGTGCGTTTCTATTCTGTAATTGTAACTCTGTGTGATATAGTGCCCGGCTAGTATTTAAAGTACCTTGAGGCTGTGAATGTCGTTTAATCTATCCCTATTGCCGCCTGACGAAAAAAACAAAATCGAACTGGATAAGCAGGCGTCGTTTTTGGTTTGGAAGCTCAGAGAGGCCAAATCTGGTCCTGAAGCAATAGAAGAACAGTTGTCCAAGATTAACGATGCTGATGAAAAGGCGTTTTTCCAGCAATCGGTCGAAAAGTACAAACGAGTAATGGGTGTCGCTTAACGCGAACCGTGGCAATGGTTCAATCCAATGCGACGAATGAGGTAACCTCCCTATTCCTTTGCTAAGCGAAATTGAAAAGGTTTCGCTTTTTGCTAAAATCCTTCGCATTAAATTTGAATTTAGAGAGACATCCCGATGGGAAGAAGTTTTGAAGTGCGCAAAGCCTCTATGGCGAAAACTGCAGGCGCGAAAATTAAAGTTTATTCCAAATACGGTAAAGAAATTTACATGTGCGCGAAAAACGGTGGTGGTGATCCAGACATGAACTTGTCTTTGAAACACCTGATCGCAAAAGCGAAAAAAGACCAAGTTCCTGCGCACGTTATCGATAAAGCGATCGACAAAGCGAACGGTGGCGGTGGTGAAGACTACACTCCAGCACGTTACGAAGGCTTCGGCCCTGGCGGTACTAGCGTTATCGTTGACTGTCTAACAGACAACGGCAACCGTACTTTCCAAGATGTACGCCAATGCTTTGTGAAAGTCGGTGCGAAAATTGGTGTTGAGGGCTCGGTTTCTCACATGTTCGATCACCAAGCGGTATTCCAGTTCAAAGGCGACGATGATGAAATCATCCTAGAAACGCTAATGATGGAAGACGTAGACGTTACTGACGTTGAGCTAGAAGACGGTGTTATCACTGTATTCGCACCTCACACAGAATTCTTCAAAACAAAAACTGCGCTTAACGGTGCATTCCCAGATCTAACGATCGATGTTGAAGAAATCACATTCGTTCCGCAAACTCATACGCCTGTATCGGGTGAAGATGCTGAGAAATTCCAGAAATTCCTAGATCTTCTAGATGACTGTGATGATGTTCAGCAGGTTTACCACAACGCAGAGCTGTAATTAATTCGCTCATATCGTTGTAAAAAGGCTTCCTTAGGGAAGCCTTTTTTGATCGCTTTTTCTCAAGCAACGCTATGCGTTACGATATTTGGAATAACACAGCGACATGATTACACCAAAACAGATACCTTGAGTTAGCATCGCCGTGCCGCCATAGCTAAAGAAGGGAAGTGGGCTACCCATTACTGGCAACAAGCCACTCACCATGCCCGTATTGATAAAAGCATACAGAAAAAAGCTCATCGCTAATGCGCCACTTACCAGCCGACTAAAAAAGTGGTCAGACTGACATGCAAGCAACATAACGCGTGCAGTAATAAACAAGTACAATGCGAGTAAGACTAAACTGCCAACAAAGCCCCATTCTTCCGCATAGGTCGAAAAAATAAAGTCCGTATGACTTTCTGGAATAAAGCCAAGTGTTCCCTGCGTTGCATTCATCCAACCTTTGCCTTTCATACCGCCTGAGCCAATCGCAATCAAAGATTGGATGATTTGGTAGCCCGAACCCAGTGGATCGGACTCAGGGTGCAAGAACTGTGTTACACGGCTCTTTTGATAGGTTTCCATAACGAAGAACCATAAAATAGGTGCTAACGTTAAAATGCTCGCAATAAACCCGCATATTATTTTCCAGCTCATGCCAGCCAAAAACAAAACGAACAATGCATAAATGACGGTAAAAACTGCACCGTCTAAATCCGGTTGTAGCGCGATTAACCCGGCAGGAATCATTGTAATAAGTAAGCAAAACGCAATTTTCCGACTGTCTGGTCGACCTCCTTCAATATGCAGCATCCAGGCGATCATGATTGGAATGGAAAGTTTGATTAGCTCAGACGGTTGAAAGCGGAAGAAGCCGATATCGAGCCAACGTTGAGAGCCATTGGTGCTATCACCAAATAAAGCGACAGCAAGTAGCAGAGCAACCGCAATAATGTAGAGATATGGAGCTGAGCGCTGATAGCTGGACGCTGGAATCGAGGACATGACCAAGATACAAACTAATGTCAGTCCGCAGCGCGCCAAATGTTTGAAGAGCATCGCCTCATTAAAGCTACTGGCACTCCAGAGAGTGAGCGAACTTAACAGCATGATCGGAATGATCGCCATTAGCAGTGGCAAATCAACTCTTGGGAAATAACGCTTATTCATTTTCAACGACCTAATAACGCACCTATTTTGAGTGCGAAAACAACTAAAACTCGAAGAGTTCAAACTATTCCGATGCTAAGAATCTCGATTTCGAAACAACAGACACCATGCAAAGGTGTGTAAGAAAGGAGAGTGCGACACTGTCTGTTATGGGTAGCTGTGGGATGGATAAATACACTAGCCTCAGATTTTAAGCCAGTGTTTTTATTGTGACTGCCGTAAAAATGTAGAGTTACGAATGAGCGGAATTGTATTTTCTGTTTAAGTGAATGTCATTCATCCTCTCTCAATACCATTCACTCTGCATAACTGCCATTGGTCGCATGCAAAAGCAGCGTGCGATCTTCTCCCTTAATCTGAAACCATCAAATCACGTTCAACTAAGGACAGTACATGATGGTTTCTCAATCTCGCTCAATCAAAGCTCTTAAACTGGCAAGTACGTTTATCGCCGCATTTGCACTTAGCAGCAATCTGGCTCTGGCTAACCCAAGCGAGCGCACACTCAGTCAATTCAACCAAGCAGCACAGGGTGACTCTGGCTTAGTTGATACTGTTTATGGCGAACTATCCAAACAACTCGAAGAGCAGGGCGCAACGCCGGTGACCTTGGTTTACTTGGGCAGTGCGGAGACGTTGCAAGGTCGTGAGGCGTTTATGCCTTGGAACAAGATGAAGTTCACCGAGCGCGGTCTTGCCACAATCCAAAAAGGCTTGGATTTAATGGCGAATCAGCCAGTACCACTGCAAGAGCAACAACGCTTACAAGGCTTGCCGGAATACCAGCTAGCTACCGCCATGGCAGCTACTACGTTTACCTCTCTGCCTGACATGTTCAATCACTTTGAGCGTGGCTATGAGCTGTACCTTTCTCTGCTCGATGAACCGAGTTTTAGCCAACAACCTTTCGCGGCAACGTCTTGGATTTATCGCTACGCCATTGAAGCTGCATTGCGTGCTGAAGATGTTCAACAAGCCAAAATATGGTTAGCGCAAATGGAGCAGTTAGGTGATAGCAATCTAGAAACGCAAACCGCGAAAGCGTTGCTAGCCAAGTATTAGGGAGGCGTCATGATCGTTTTTAATCAACTTAGCCGCGATTACGCCCTTGGTAGCCAAACCGTGCGTGCATTGCGAGACGTGTCTGGTGAAGTGTTTGCCGGCGAAATGGTGGCATTATGCGGGCCGTCTGGCTCAGGCAAAAGCACCTTACTTAATGTGCTTGGCATGCTGGATACTCAATACCAAGGTCAGGTGACATTTGCAGGCAGCCCATACCCAACCGGACAAATGCAGGCGGCGAAAATGCGCCGTGAAAAGCTTGGCTTTGTGTTCCAAAAATTCAATCTTGTGCCTGTGATGACAGCGTTGGAGAACGTGGCGTATCCGCTGCATCTCAACGGTTTTTCAAAAGCGGAACAAACCGAGCTCGCCACACAAATGCTAGAACACGTTGGCTTGGGCGAGTTTATTCATCATATGCCCGATAACCTATCAGGCGGTCAGCAGCAGCGTGTGGCAATTGCACGCGCCTTAGTGCACAAACCGGCATTGGTGATTGCCGATGAGCCAACCGCAAGTCTTGATAGTCAAACTGCTAACAAGGTCATCGACATTATGAAAGGGCTCGGACACGAGCTTGGCACCACTTTTATCGTCGCTACACACGACCCTCGAATGGCATCCCGCTGCGATCGAACCATTGAGTTGGTGGATGGCAAAATCACCCAAACGCACGCAAGTGTGGAGGAGGTTTCATGGGCAAGCTAATACCCGTTTCGGTTCGCCTTGCTTGGTTGAACTTGCAACGCAATCGCCGTCGCAGTTTGTTGTCGATGTTGATCATTGCCATTGCCGTGTTTGCATTAACCAGTGCGGGCGGTTTTGGTCTGTACACCTACGACAGTTTGAAAGAATCGACAGCACGTGACACGGGGCATCTGACGTTAACCACGCCGGGTTACTTCGCTAAAGAAGAAGAGATGCCACTGAGTAACGGTTTAACTCACGCCGACGACATCACTAAGCAATTGATTGGCTTAAACGAAGTGCGAGGCGTGCAGCCACGAGTTGAGTTCAGTGGTTTGATTTCCAACGGCAACAAGTCGTCGATCTTTATCGGTATTGGCGTTAACGAACGCGAATTCGATATGAAAGGACCGTTTTTAGACGTGCGTGAAGGGCAAACGCTGTCCAACATTAATGCATCGCGTTATGACCCAGCAGAGCCAGAAGTGATGCTCGGTGTTGATTTGGCGAACAACTTAAGCGTGCACGTTGGCGATTGGATCACCTTGCTGGCGACTACAACCGACGGCGCATTGAACGCGTATGACTTCAAAGTGCGTGGCATCTATTCAACCGGCGTACCAGAGCTTGATAAACGCCAGTTGTACGTGCACATCAACAGCGCGCAATCGCTGCTCGGTTCAGACAAAGTCAGTGCGTTATCTGTCTTCCTGTTCGACACCAGTTTAACTACCCAAGTCGAGCAACAAGTGGCTTCGGTTCTGAGTAAGCAAAAGCAGAACTTTGGTGATCAAGATATTGAGATTACGCCTTGGCAAGAACGCGCGTTCTTCTATCTCAAAGTTAAAGATTTGTACGACCGTATCTTCGGCATCATGGGCGCAGTAATGGCACTGGTGGTATTTGTCGCGCTGTTTAACACCATGACCATGTCGGTAACGGAGCGCACCCGTGAAATTGGCACCTTGTCAGCACTTGGTAGCTACCCTCACGAAATCATTGCTGGGTTCTTGCGCGAAGCAGGGTTACTTGCGGTGATTGGTAGCTTAATCGGCGCTTTGTTTACAGGGTTAGTTACCGTCTTACTGATGGTCGTGGATGTGCAAATGCCGCCACCGCCAGGACGTACAGAAGGTTACCCATTAACGATTTACTTCTCTTGGGAGCTGGTGGCTGTCGCAGGATTTGCAGTATTGATGATTTGTTTGGTTGCGGCGTTTTTCTCGGCGCGCAAAGGGGTGAACAAGCCAATTACGGAGGCACTGATTTATGTTTAATTTCAAATCACTATTACCAATTGCACTGCTGACGGTAAGCGGCGTTGCAAGCATGAATGTCAGTGCAAATGAAACAGCGCTAGATGCACAGCAAGTTGCGCAATTGATTGAAAAAGCTGACAGCTACCGCTTGCAAGATGATTCCTCCAAAGTGGTGTCACTGGTGCGCTTATATCAAGACCAAGAGTTAGATAAAACCCGCCTTTACCATGTGTACACGCGTCCAAATCGTGAATCGTTGGTGGTGTTCAAATCGGCAGTCGAAGCCGGGCAAAAGATGCTGATGATGGGCGATAACTACTGGCTGCAAATGCCAAAGAGCCGCCGTCCGATTCGCATTACGCCGATGCAAAAGCTGCTTGGTGAAGCGTCTATCGGCGACATCTCAACGCTGACGTGGAGCCAAGATTATCAAGGTGAATGGAAAGCGACAGAAACCGTCGCTGTGAACGGAGAAAGTGTCGCGGCTTATCACCTTGCTTTAACCGCGAAAACCAAAGGGGCGAGTTATCAGAAGATCGACTTATGGTTGTCTGAGCAAGATGCGTTTCCAATCAAAGCCGATCTTTACTTGCGCTCTGGCAAACTCGCCAAGCAAGCGCAATACGGACGTGCAAGCGACAACGGTGAAGACTACGTCAGTGAGATGACCTTGCTTGATAGCATTCAGCCGAGCAAAAAGACCGTTATCGAGTATCAAGAAATCGTGCCTTGGCAGCTGGATAACAAGTTCTACAACCCAAGCTATTTGCCGAAAGCCAATACGACTCAGCTTTAGCCTGAACTCCGTAAATAGATCCATGAAAACGAGCAAGGAAATCACATGAAATCGCACCAGCCTAACCTTAACAAAAGCACCAGTTTGTTGATTGCTGCGTCGTTGTGTGTGGGCGCAGCAGCCCCAGTTTTTGCCAATGATGAGCTGAGTTTTGAGTGGGATTGGGCTGTCAGTTACGAAACTGCCAAGCAGCGTGACAGCGCATTTATGCAAGCGCAGGGCAGTTCTCGTGATTCACTTAATGCACTGTTGGATGTGCAGGTGAACTATCAAAACTTCAGTGGCTTGTTTGCTCTGTACAGCCAAGGTTTGTACCTCAATCAACAAGGAAAGAGTGATTGGTGGAGTGAAGCTGATAACCAACTGCTGATTCGAGAACTTGCTTGGCTAGGGGAGTGGCAAGTCGGTGAAACCACACTTGATGTGAGCTTAGGTAAGTTGCGCGTTGATTGGGGCGTGGGTTATGGCTACCGACCTTTGGATCTGTTTAAGCCTTATCGACAAAATCCTGTTGGCTTAGTAGCAGAAGAAGGTGCGGGTGTGTTTTCACTCTCACACTACGATATGGCAGGCGAGTGGACGGTGATTGCAACGGATTCAAGCTGGGGGCAACAAGACCAGAGTGCACTTGATCAAGCCGCAGAGCAGCAAGGTGTTGGTATTCGTCGTTATGCGCTGGTGGGTGACACCGAGTATCAACTTATTGGTTATTACGATGATGTGCGCCGAGGTTTGCTTGGCGCCAGTGCCATTGCTGTGTGGGATGAATCCATCGCCATGCACGGTTCCATGCTGTGGCAAAAGCAAAGTGTCGGCTACCAGTTTCAGCAAGATGACCTTTACCAACCCGTTTCAGTTGAGGAGCAGGGCAGCGTATTCCAAGCCTTAATTGGGTTGAATTGGGCAAACCAAGCCGGACACAACGTGATTGCTGAATATTGGTACGACAGCCGTGCATGGTCGAAAGGCGAATGGCAACAAGCAATAGAGCGTGGCGAATTACTCTCTCAGATCCCCGACCATAATGTATCTCTACTTGCGACAAGCTACGCCCAAGGGTTTCAGCATGCCAATATCGTTCAGCATAACGTAATGTTGCACTGGAGTTGGGATTTGGAAGCATGGGCTGCATGGAACGGCAAAGCGGATATGGGCTGGCTAAGTGATGTAACCCCCACGTTGGATGTGATGCTGTCGCCACAAGATGGTGGTGTGATTGTCACGCAGTGGCTTAACTACCAATGGATTGATACTGGCGATCAAAGTGTAGAAGTGGAAGTTGCCGCACGCTTTTTAACCGGAGACGACCAATCTGCTTACGCACAAATCAATGATAAGCATATGATTGTATTTAACATCAAAGGGAAATTCTAAATGTGTTCAGCAAAATCAGTGGTGAAAAGTGGATGGCCGCGTAGCTTATTAGTGACCACGGCATTTTGTCTCTTTATCGCAGCAATGACGCTCTCGGTTTGGGGCGGTCTATTTTACATTCATGTAGCGGTTAGCTTTGGATTTGGCTATTCGGCTATCTTCTTCTCATGGTTGATTGACCGTTTGTTTCCAACCATCCCGCGTATGATAGAAGTGGTGTGTTCGCTTGTTGCCTGTTTATTGTTTGGGGTGATTAATGCGCAATTTTGGCTCGGAGAGTATTTTGGTATCTCCGATATGATCCCTGTTGGCTTAATGGGATTACTGTTTAGCGGTATGTGTTATTTCTATTTTTACTCGCGTGAGAAAGAGGCGGTTGCTCAACGAGAGTTGGAAGCCATCAAGCGCGAGAAAGCAGAGCAAGATCGTGCGCTGTTGCTGAGTCAGCTTAAGCAGATGCAAAGCCAGATTGAACCGCATTTCTTATTCAATACCTTGGCAAATATCAGTGCGCTCATGTCGCAAGATGTCGATAAAGCCAAGCTAATGCTAGAACAGTTAACCGCGCTGCTGCGTGCGACGCTCAAAAGCTCACGCGAAGAACACACCACCATAGACAATGAAACGGCGTTACTTGAGGCTTACTTAGGCATCCAACAAACTCGTTTGGGTGATCGACTCAGTTACAAGATTGAGGTGGAAGAAGGGCTAGGCAGAACCGAATTACCGCCGATGATGCTCCAACCTTTAATCGAAAACGCCATCATCCATGGTATTGAGCCGAAGCGAGAAGGCGGCGAAATCAGTTTGCTCATCAAGCGTGAACGACAGAACTTGAAGATTGAAGTCAGAGACACGGGTGTTGGCTTGAATCATGTTAGTGGGCACATGGGCTCTGGCGTCGGTTTAAGTAACCTCAAGCAGCGAGTTGAAGCTTTGTTCGCAGGGCAAGGAGAGGTTTCTATCAGTGAGTCTGCTCAGGGTGGTGTTTGTGTTCGCCTGAGTTGGCCAATGGAATCGTAATCAAGGAAGAAAGGAATGAATACAGGGTTTACTGCCATTATTGCTGATGATGAACCGCTATTGAGGCATCATCTTGATAAAAGCCTAGCTGAAGTGTGGCCAGAGCTAGAGGTGATAGCCAAAGTCGCCGATGGTGAACAAGCGTTGCAAGCCATTGAGCAAAGCCAACCTGATATTGCGTTTCTCGATATTCGTATGCCAGTTTTGGATGGCATGACATTGGCGCAAAAACTCAATCAACTCGCCAATCCACCTTTGATTGTGTTTGTTACTGCGTACGATGATTACGCCATCAAAGCCTTTGAACAAAATGCCGCCGATTATTTGCTTAAGCCTATCTCGGATGAGCGCCTCCTGACGACGTGTGAAAGAGTGAAAGCACGCCTTGCTAAGCGAGAGCAACAAAGCAGTAATGTGCAGATGAGCAGCCTGTTAGAACAGTTGCAGCAATTATCCGCGCCACAAACGCCGCAATATCTTCAGTGGATCAAAGCGACGCAAGGGGAAGATATTCATCTGATTGCTACGTCTGATGTATTGTATTTCAAAGCGGAAGAAAAATACGTTTCTGTGTATGCCCAACAAGGACAAGGCAAAGTGCAGGAGTATTTGATTCGCACCTCGTTGAAAGAGTTGATAGGGCAGCTTAACCCAGAACAGTTCTGGCAAGTACACCGTTCAAGCGTTGTGCAAGTGTGCAAAATTAGCAAAGTAAACAAAGACTTTGCTGGAAGAATGTTTGTTCACGTTGGAGAAACTAAGCTCGCTGTGAGCCGTGCATCTCAAAGTTTGTTCAAAGGGATGTAATCGCTAGAACTGCTCACTCTTTACACTGTAAACTCGCTGCTCTTAAGCCACATTATCAAGGAAGATAAATGAGTTATCGCGTAACCCTGTTAAATGCGACGGGAGAACTGTCTCCAATTTCTGAGTATTTGCATCAGAAACTTGATGATCTGAGCTCACAACTTTCTAGTTACTTTGATTTAAGCAACATTGACCTCACCATTAGCCCATTTGATCGCAATGACGTACCGCAGACGGGGATTGGTGGCTATTGCTTAAGCGCCTATCGTGTGGAGATTCTTCTTAATACCCAACGTGCAGATATTAAAAACGTTATTGAGAAAGAACTAGCTGCGGTGTTAGCGCATGAGTTGCATCACCTGTTCCGTATGCGAGCGGGAGAAAGTGGCGTTGCACTTGGTGATGTACTAATTATGGAAGGGTTAGCTTGTCACTTCGAACGTAAGGTGAATGGCGGCGTCACTCCGACCTTGTTTGAGCAAATCAAGATCAAGATTGGCGCCCTTTCTACGCTGAGATGAAAGGCAAGTTGACCAGCTTAGATTACAACTTCGACGCTTACTTTCTTGGCAGCGATGAAAGCCGCTGGCCGAAATACATGGGGTATTGGGTTGGGTACAACCTTGTTGCTGAATATCTGGCTGATTTTCAAGGCTCTGAACTGGATTTGGTTGGAGCCAAAGCTGAGCTTTTCTATCAATAACTTCGTTATAAGCCCAACTAATCGGCTGAGTCATAAAAACAAAAAGCGCCTAAGTCATCAGACGTTAGGCGCTTTCTTCGTTTTATAGCGACGATTTCTCTGCAGAGGCGAATGGGTTTATTCGCTGATCGTCACTTTCTCGATAATGATTGGATCGCATGGCACATCATCGTGACCAAGCTTAGAGGTCGTTTTTACTTTCGCGATGCGGTTTACGACATCCATACCCGCGGTCACTTTACCAAACACGGCGTAGCCCCAGCCTAGGTTGGTCGTTGCGGTGTGGTCTAGGAAATCATTGTCTTCCAAGTTAATGAAGAACTGTGCCGTTGCAGAGTGCGGTGCATCGGTACGTGCCATTGCGATAGTGCCAACAAGATTCTTTAGACCACGGTTTGCTTCGTTCGCGATCGGTGCGCGTGTTGGCTTTTCTGCCATGTCTTCGGTATGACCGCCACCTTGGATCATAAAGCCGTCGATAACGCGGTGGAAAATGGTGCCGTCGTAGAAGCCATCTTCACAGTATTTTTTGAAGTTCTTTGAGCTAACTGGCGCTCGTTCTAGGTTCAATTCAATTTCGATGTCACCGAAATTGGTGGTCATAATAATCATCTTGTTTGCCCTTGTGGGTGCTAAGTTGGCGGCATTATAGCTAAGTCGCATTATGATAGCAGAAATAAAAACAGCGACGTTTTGGCGTCGCTGTTTGCATGTTGAGTGTTTGAGGAAAGCTCTAGACCGTAAAGCGACCGACCAAGTCGTACAGTTCGTTGGCTTTGTGGTTAAGGTTGCCACTGCCTGCTCGGTTTTGGTTGGCAAGGTGTGCCGATTGGCTGCTTTGTTGAGAGATGACTTCGATACGTTGTGAAATCTCTTGGCCAACTTGGCTTTGCTCTTCAGTTGCCGTTGCGATAAGCGTGTTCATGTCCATGATGTTAGCAATTGCGGCTTGGATTTCTTGCAGTGCGGCAGAGGCTGCTCGTGCTTCTTCTACCGTTGCTTCACCACGCGCTTGGCTTGAACCCATGGCTTTCACTGCCGCATCCGAGCCAGACTTCAACTGCTCGATCATTTGGTGAATTTCGCCTGTGCTGTCTTGAGTGCGACTTGCCAGTTTACGGACTTCATCGGCAACGACTGCGAAGCCGCGACCTTGTTCACCAGCACGGGCTGCTTCAATGGCTGCGTTCAGTGCCAATAGGTTAGTTTGTTCGGCGATGTCTTGAATAACCTCTAGCGAAGAAGAAATGTTTTTTACGTCGCTCTCTAAACGAGAAATCACCGTGCTGGCTTCTGACACTTCTAGCGCGAGCGCTTCGACAGAGTTCGCTGCTGAATCAACAATGTGTTTTGCTTGTTGTGAGTTTTCATCGGCGTCTCTGGCTGATTGCGCTGCTTGGTTAGCGTTGTTTGAAATCTCGTGCGCCGTTGCTGTCATCTCGGTCATTGCCGCAGCGACCTGTTCGGTTTCTTCACGTTGACCTGAAGCTAACTCGTCCACTTGCGATGCACGCTGTGACATCTCGTTGGTCTCTGAAACCACTTCTTGTCCGACATGGCTAACACTCTTGATGATGCCTTGCAGGCTTTCAACGAAGATATTGAAGTTGCGGCTCAGCTGCGTGAACTCCGGCACGCTCGATTCTTCCATGCGCGCGGTTAAATCTGCATCGCCTTGTGCGAAAGAGTGAATTGAAGCATCAAACTGCTCAATAGGTTTCATGATGCTGCGGTTAACAAATACGGCAAAGACTGCAACTATCGCTGTTATCGAGGCACAAAACAGGGCTATTGCCGTCAGTGTGGTGTTGAGATCTTCGTGTGCGGCTTTTTCCATGTCTGCCACAATGGCGTCGATATCGTCCGTGTAGAAACCCGTTCCCAACATCAAGTCCCATTCAGGAATAAAGACTGAGTAGCTCAGTTTCGGTAGTGCTTCACTCTGACCGAGTTTCGGGAAGTAATAAGTCGTGAACTCGCCAGTTTTGGCATTTTTTAACAAATCCTGAATCAGGTAATTGCCTTTCTTGTCCTGCAAGTTATAGAAGTTTTCCCCGATGCCTTTGGTGTTTTTACCCACCACGACGCGAACGCCTTTTGAATCATAACCAAAGATGTAGCCGGATTGACCAAACTCTAGTTGTTTCAAGATAGGCAGAGCCTCTTCCAGTGGGGCATTTTGTGCGAGTAGCGGCTCGACAGCGGAACGCGCCATTTGTACGTAGCTTTTGAGTTCGGCTTTTTTCATCTCCATCATTCGACTTCGAGTTTGCTCAATCTCGTGCTCGTTGTAGGCTGTGGTTTGTACGTAGGTGAACCACATCATGCCTATTGCCATAGTTAGAATTGGAATTATTGAAAGGATATATAGTCGTTTTCTGATCGTCAGATTCATAGAGACGTCCTTCTCTCGGCGCAGCGTTACAAGTGACAAGCTGAATAAGCTTGCCTGATAAAAGTGTTAATACTTATTGTTGTAATGCTTAGAGATTAACCGAGTTACTCAATCAGAAGTACTGGAAATTTGTAAATCTAGACGAAGGTCGTAGCATTTTTAAGCGGGATCACAATTAACGTGAACACGACCCACTATTGCAACGAGAAGTCCCTGTTAACCAATATGAGACGCGATACCTATTCTTTGCGAATTTGAGGTAAAGCCAGTCAGCAACAGGTTTAACGAGGCGCCAACGCAGTGGAGCGTAGAGCCAACCGCGACCAACTAATTGCCACGCACGATGAGTCACGTCCAACCCAAGCAGAAGCTCCCCCTTTTCGTTGAGGGCGTGCAAAATGGTGTTGGCTTGTTCAGGAGCGATCTGAGGATAATCTGCGAATGCATCACTATAGATATCGACGGTTTTGATGTGCTGCTTGGAATCGCGTTGTTTTAGCGCCTTCATCTCTTTGGCACAAAGCGGGCAGGTTCCGTCATAAAATATGGTGAGTTTTGTCATTGCGGTCTTCTTGTTTGAGATTTTCTAATCGCTTTTACGTGGCGAATTTTCTTTTGGTTCATTGTTTTGCAAGTAATGCAGCCAATTGTCGCGAATGTTGCCGTAATTGAATTGGCAGAACTCTTTGCGATCACGCAGGTAGTCTTTTTCTACTTCATCGAGTAAGGCTTTGTATTGCTCAGGATCACTACCGTACACCAGACATAACGTTGAAAAGTAACGCTGCAAATCAAAGCTGTGTTCGTCAATGTACTCGCCAAAATCGTAGTAGTCCGGTCTGTCGTCGGATTCGAATGCGAACATGTCGGCGGCGCTAATGGCCATATCTGCGCCATCTTCTAGGAAGTCAATCATTAAAATGGTGGCAAAATTATCGACCGCATCTTCTTCTTTTCCGAGAACAGGGATGCTTTGATCTTCGATGTAAGCATGCCCAGCTTCATGAAGTAAAGTGTGCAATAACGTATCTAGCGCCCCTGTTTTTGGGGATTTTCCGAAGCGTTCTTCATACTGATTATTGGAGAAGTAATTGAGCGACTCCAAATAAAAAGTGTAAGGAACGTATATTGTGTGTGTATCAGGGTCATACATTGGACCATCTTCTCCGCCGTAAACCAGCGTGAGAGCTTTATCAAATGGAAAGTAGACCTGAGATAGCTCAACAAAGATGGTGTTTACATCGCTGCTTTGAATCGATTGTTGGGCGATTTTTTCATGAGTTGTCTCTACGGGAGAATATTGAATACGAATGCTTTCAGCTGCTGTAGCTGATGAGACGACGCTGAGTAATAGCGCAGGGCAAAGCGAATGAATGTTCATGTGGGACTCTTGTTATTGAATAACTTGTATAAAAAATTATACATGTTTTTGTCTGATGCATAGTTGGGGTTGTACTCATTAGCCAAAGTCGGGGCATCGGTCTCGAAAAGCAATCATGATAACATCGCATATTTCGGCGGCTTGGTTCTCTAGGGCGTTTATCAAGACCTCTTGGATAAGAACGGCGGTGAAGTTATTGGCTATGCATCGTTTTCTAAGAAGCTTACTGAGTAACTGTGCTTCGATCTTTATCTGTGAAAATGATAATAGGCAGTTAATCATTGCAAGGTTTAACCATGGGGTTGGTGAATGTCACTGAATTGAAGAAAATTATCAGCGATATGTTATAATCCTGCTCCGTTGTGACGAAAACGTTTGTTGCAGCCTGAGAGTTTCCTTGGATTCGGCTCGTTTATACACCATGAGCCAGAGTTGAAAAGCTACGACAGGAACAGGCAAACCCAATTGTTTTGAACGCGCTCTCGGCGTTTAACGGTTACAACGGGAAGGAACTTTGTTTGATAGTAATTGACACATTCTGTTTAAGTAAGGGAGCCCGAAGTGGTTCAGAAAGTGTCACCCAGAATTTACTCACAACACAACACCCCAAGCGATAACGCACAGGTATTGCGAGGGGCCATTTGAAGGAGCTGTATCAGCTCCTTTCACATTTAAGGGCTTGCTAACAGCGTAAAAACTGACACATCGCTTAAGGAGCGCCCCTTAAACTAGCCTAAGGCGCATCTACACCAACTTTTTGAGTATTTTCGAAACAATAAAGCGAGAAAATTTGCTATTGAACGAAGGTTAAACTAACACTCATTCATTACGGAGAATGAAGAGAACAATAATAAGAGGCGATATGAATCATTTAATATCTGTAGGTGCACTGGAGTCCTTCTTGGTCGCAATTAGTGTGCTTTTCCTGGGGCATTTTATTAATGCTAAGCTACCGATTTTAAAGAAATTCAACATACCTGAGCCGATTGTAGGTGGTCTTATTGTAGCCTGCATGATTACTGCTCTTCATTTCAACGGCATCGATTTAGAGTTCGACTTGCCATTACAAAATACGTTTATGTTAATGTTTTTTGCGACAGTTGGTTTGGCCGCAAATTACACTCAGTTGATGAAAGGAGGTGCGAAGGTTTTTATCTTCTTAGCTGTCGCATCGTTTTACATCATCATACAAAACGGCGTTGGCGTTTCACTTGCGGCGGCGCTCGGTTTAGATCCTTTGATGGGGTTAATTGCTGGCTCGATTACTCTGTCAGGTGGTCATGGTACAGGTGCTGCGTGGTCACAAACCTTTCAAGACGTGTATGGATTGGATAACGTCTTAGAAATTGCAATGGCATCAGCGACTTTTGGTTTGATCATCGGCGGTATCATTGGTAGCCCTGTAGCGCAGCGTCTGGTGGAAAAGAACAGCATAGAGTCTGAGTATGGTCGTGGTGGTCGAGATGCCAAAACTCACGAGAAATTCCCGGAGTTGGTGACTTACAATGAATACGAAGAAGATAAAGTAACGGCGAAAAAAGTTGTGGAGAAACTCTTCTTCCTACTGATCTGTGTTACTGGGGCCAAGTATGTCGAGCAATGGGTAAGCACGTATGAAATCTCATGGCTGATGATTCCAGACTTCGTATATGCGCTATTCATTGGTGTGATCATTACGAATTTCTTGGAAGTGACCAAGATTCGTAAGTTAGATGCCGAAACGGTCGATATGTTAGGTACGGTATCGCTATCTCTGTTCCTAGCGATGGCTCTGATGAGCTTGAAGTTATGGAATATCTTTGATCTAGCGATTCCATTCTTGGTTATTTTAGCTGTGCAGTCTGTCGTCTTAGCTATCTTTACGTACTATGTTACGTTCAAAGTGATGGGAAGCAACTACGATGCTGCGGTTATTGCAGGGGGGCACTGCGGTTTTGGCTTGGGTGCAACCCCAACAGCCGTAATGAACATGGGTTCAATCGTTAACCGATTTGGCCCGTCGCCACAAGCATTTATGGTGGTGCCAATTGTGGGCGCTTTCTTTATCGACATCGTCAACTTAATTATCTTGCAAGGCTACATTTCATTCCTTGGTTAAAGTTAAGTGGATGAGCTCCTAGAGGCGAAATAAAAACGGTCACAACACTGGTTGTGACCGTTTTTTTATGACTTGGTTTGGTCGTTTATTGAACGAAGCATTATTGGATAGTTCGGCTGAACTTGAGGCTAGCTGTCCAACCAAGAATACCAATGAAGGCGTAAATGCCAACGTTTAACCAACCCGCTTGAGGAATGGCATTGAATGGGTTTGGTGTAATAATGGCGTGCAGCGGAAGGTAAAGCACTTCGGAGAAAAACTGATCTAGCCCGTAGAAACCAAAAAGTGCGATAGGCATCCAACGCAGCGCATAAATGGCGATAAACAAAATGACCAGTGGTGAGTTCACTTTTTGTGAAATAGCCATCGCAGTTAATGCCAGCGGTAACAGCAGAATACCGGCGAAAAACATTCTGATTAAAAACTCTCCCCAATGCAGCAGCACGTAACCTAACGAGACTTGGCGGTACAATAAAGCCAATTGGTGATCAGTAGAGATGTTCAGCAACCACAACATTAAATTTGCAGCGAGTACGAGCACCGAGCAGACGAGCGGAATCACCAATAAGCCAAATCCTAGCTTCACTAAATGGGTTTTTATGTCACTGACAGGCATACTGCGCCAAAACATAATGCTGCCTTCCGCCCGTTCTTTGCGTAGCGTTCTTGGGAAGTACTGAACGGCTAACAAGATAGACAGCAGCCCTGCTCCTCCGGTTATCAACGTATTGACATCATCACCAAGCTCTTTGTGAATGTCACTGACATCGCCACCAAAGCTCATTTGGAAAAACATATTGTGTTGTAGAGTGTCGTTACTCATTAAACTCACAAAGAGAATAACTCCACACGCCAACACAAACAGTGGAATACGTAAAACAAGAGGGTTTTCTAACCACTCTTTTTGCAACATCGCGACAACTGAACGCATTACGCTGCCTCCTTCTGCAATGCTAAAAATAAATCCGCTAACTTCACCCCATGGATGGAGCCCATTGTTTCTGCTTGTTGGGCATACTGGGCTTTGAGTAACCATTTCGTTGAACCGAGGCCTTTTTGTGACGAGAGTGGGTTCATCGCTTCAATTTGTGTGCGGTGCTCGTCGTTGGCTTCAAGAATGAAATAGTCTTCACTGATACTGTCCATCGAGGTTTGCAGAACGGGGCGACCATGCTTAAGAATCAGAACATCTGTCAGCAAGTGCTCAATCTCTGATACTTCATGACTGGCGATGATCAACACGCGCTCGCCGTCGTGAAACCATTCCAATAAGTGACGATAAAACGTCTCGCGATACACGAGATCTAACCCGAGTGTCGGTTCATCCAATATGAGGATTTGGGTGTTGGTCGCGATCACAATCGCGAGGTGTAATTGCACCTTCATCCCTTTGGATAAAGATTTGATACGCGCACGAGGTTTGATGTCCGTTTGACGAAGTAGCGTATCTGCTTGGGCGCGATTGAACCCTGGATGCACGCCCTCGGTATAGTTAAGCAGTTGAGCAACGGTCATCCAATCTGGCAGAACGTTGACATCCGAGATGTAGGATAAGCTCTGCATTATCTTGTCGCGTTGCATAATAGGTTCAAATCCGTTGATACGAATAGTGCCCTGATATTCATGTGCACCGAGTAGGGCATTAATAAGCGTTGATTTACCTGCGCCATTATGGCCGAGTAAGCCAAGTACTTGTCCTGCATGTAGGTCGAAACTCACTTCATGCAGTGCTTCTCCTTGTTGCTGATATTGCTTGGAGACGTTGTTTACACTGACTAATGCGCTCATTGGTCACCTTTCAAGTGTGGTTTTAGTTGTTGAATGAATTCGTCGAGTGACATATCCAGACGCTGTATTGTGTCGGCTATCTGCGGAATTTGTTGCTGAAGAAAACGTGCCTTCTCGTCTGCGAGTAATTTGAGCTTTGCTCCTGAAGCGACAAACATACCTTGACCGCGTTTTTTCTCCACTAGCCCGTCATCAACAAGCAATTGATAGCCTTTCATAACGGTGAGGTGGTTAATTTTCATATCTGCAGAGATGCTACGGACGGAGGGCAGAGCATCGCCTTCTTGCCAGACACCTTGCAGTATTTGCTGTGTGATCTGGTCTGCCAACTGTCGAAATATCGGTTGGCGATCATGCCAATTAGTCATGAGTGAATCTCTTGGTTGAGATGGTGTTATATATATGTATAACACCTAGTGCATTAGAGAGAAAGTAATAATTTAAAACCTAGTGTATCCGCCTGTCTCATTCGCTCTAAATATCCACCTATGTGGTCGTTGTTTTGAGGTTTTGTTTTATATGGAAATTAATTGCTTCTCATAAGTTGAGAAGTGTTGTTTTTCTCTTCCCATCAATACACTTATCGCCTGTTTTAAATGAATATTCTCACTGAATGATAATTAACATAATTTTAGGTCTGCTTATTTCTTACTTGATGAGAATTGATGGTCAAAGAGGCCTAGAAAACAAAAGTTTCGAGAGGCAATCTGACTGGCTTAGGCACCTATCTCACGTTGAGCTCGTGCTCAATGAATGAGAAAGAGTAGAGTAAAGAGGTCTCATGAATCAGGTAATATCTATCGGCCCACAGGAGTCGTTCCTCGTCGCAATTTGCGTGTTGTTTTTAGGGCAGTTCATCAATACCAAGTTACCAACCTTAAAAAAATTTAATATTCCAGAGCCAATTGTTGGTGGTCTAGTGGTCGCTTGCGTAATCACGACGATGCACTTAAATGGTGTGGATGTCTCCTTTGATTTACCACTGCAAAACGTCTTTATGCTGATGTTTTTTGCAACCGTTGGCTTAGCGGCAAATTACACCCAACTGATTAAAGGCGGTGCGAAGGTTTTCATCTTCCTAGTTGTGGCATCGGTCTACATTCTTATCCAAAATGCGGTCGGCGTGTCCTTAGCAACAGCGTTGGGGTTAGATCCACTCATGGGGTTGATCGCCGGATCCATTACGCTTTCTGGCGGACATGGAACTGGAGCTGCGTGGTCGCAAACTTTTCAAGAAATGTATGGTTTGCATAATGTTCTAGAGGTGGCAATGGCTTCTGCTACATTTGGCTTGGTGATGGGCGGGATTATTGGCAGCCCTGTTGCACAAAAGCTACTAAACAAACACAACTTGGAATCGGAATACGGACGCACCAATCAAAGTCATCAGAGTTTCCCTGAACTGGTGACGTACAACGAACATGAGGAAGATCGTGTCACAGCGAAAAGAGTCGTTGAAAGCTTGTCCATCATTCTACTTTGCGTGACAGGCGCGAAGTATCTCGAGAGTTGGGTAAGCAGTTTTGACATCAAGTGGTTAATGATTCCCGATTTTGTTTATGCGCTGTTTATTGGTGTTGTTATCACTAACATCATGGAAGTGACGAAGGCGCGCAAGGCTGATTTAGAAACCGTTGATATTCTTGGCACGGTTGCACTATCTCTATTTCTTGCCATGGCCTTGATGAGTTTGAAATTGTGGAATATTTTCGATCTTGCGATCCCATTCCTTATTATTCTTGCTATTCAGTCGGCAGTGTTGGCGATGTTCACTTACTACGTAACATTCCGCATGATGGGAGGCAACTACGATGCGGCGGTGATCGCTAGCGGACACTGCGGTTTTGGGTTAGGTGCTACACCGACTGCGGTCATGAATATGGGCTCCATCGTGAGTCGATATGGTCCATCACCACAAGCATTTATGGTGGTTCCAATTGTCGGTGCATTCTTCATCGACATTGTGAATTTAGTGATTTTGCAAGGATGCATCGCTTTTATTAAATAACATTCGCTTTTTTACCGAAATAACAAAGCCAGCACCTATACGCTGGCTTTGCTATTTGTAACACGAAATCTTGTTTGCCTGACTTCAAGCCGTGAAATCAATGCGTTACTATGACGACATAGTGTTCAATTTTGCAGCAGCATGAGGTACCCACATGTCTGAAAAAATATCGACGTCGGCATTAGCGAAAATGCGCAAGGTAGAAGCTAAGCTGCTGTTTGCCGATCTCAAACGTGCAGGCTACATCGTTCGCCAAGATGAAAAGTGGATTTTGACCGAAGAAGGGGCAAAGTTTGGCGGTGAGTATGTGGATCACCCTAAATTTGGCCAGTTCATCGTTTGGCCGACCAACTTACATATTGAGCTGACTCCCAGCTCAGGGAAAACATTGAGCGCGACACAACTGGGTGAAAAGCTGAAATTGAATGCGAAGCGCATGAACCAGCTTTTGAGTGAACTGGGTTGGTTGACCAAATCCGAAGAGGGATGGAGTGTCACAGAAGCTGGTGTGCGCGCTGGTGGGCAGCAAAGAACCGATAAAGAAACACAAAATACCTTTGTCGTATGGCACGATGTGGTGCTGCGTAACAAGCGTCTTAAGCAGTCTGTCATTGAGTTTTTAGGGCAAGACGCGGAGTCACATTCTACGGATAAATCGTACTCAAGCTTTCGCCAAAAATTTGAAGCCAAGCACCGAACATTAGATGGGCATTACGTGCGCTCTAAGGGGGAGTTGCTCATCGACAACTGGCTGTACTTGGCTGGTGTTGTGCACGCTTATGAGCGTCAGTTGCCGATTGACCAAGATGTCACTAGCGATTTTTACTTGCCAGGTGGCAAAGTCTATTTGCAATTTTGGGGAAGTGACGATGGGGAGATGGCTCAGGCCGACCGTGAGACCATTCGTACTGTTTATGAGCAGCATCATTTCAATCTTATCGAAGTCGAACCGAGTGAACTAGACAAGTTGGATGAAGTGCTTCCTAAGCGTCTTCGTCAGTTTGGTATTAAAGCTTATTGACGACTTAAGCCCGCTGTTCAGATAAGAAAAAACCCGTGTTCAACACGGGTTTTGTATTTTTAGTGTGTTTCTAGGCTGCCATCCTATGGGTTAAAAGCCTTTGATGTTTTCTGCTTCTAGCTCAGAGAAGTACTTCACTGTCTTCACTTTCAGTTCTTGTTGAGCTGGTTCGTCGCATACGATCACCGCTTTAGGGTGAAGTTGAAGAGCAGAAACTGTCCATAGGTGGTTTACACAACCTTCCACGGCTGCTTCAAGTGCCTGAGCTTTGTTATGACCAGTGACCAAGATCATCACTTCTTCTGAGTCTAGAAGCGTACCAACACCGATAGTCAGCGCGTATTTAGGCACTTGGTTGATATCGCCGTCAAAGAAGCGAGAGTTCGCAATGCGAGTGTCTTCAGTGAGGGTCTTGATGCGAGTACGAGAAGAAAGAGATGACGCTGGCTCGTTGAACGCGATGTGACCGTCGTTACCCACGCCGCCCATGAACAGGTTGATCTTGCCGTAAGACTTAATTTTGTCTTCGTAACGCTTACATTCTGCGTCGTGATCGTCTGTGTTACCGTTCAGTAGGTTGATATTTTCTTCTTGAATATCAATGTGATTAAAGAAGTTGTTGTACATGAACGAACGGTAAGATTCTGGGTGATCCGCAGGGATGCCAATGTACTCATCCATGTTAAAAGTCACGACGTTTTTGAAGCTGACTTCGCCGGCTTGGTAAAGCTCGATTAGGGCTTTGTAGGTTGCTAGAGGAGTGCCACCAGTTGGTAGACCCAGAACGAATGGACGCTCAGCAGTAGGTTTAAAGTCGTTGATACGCTTAGCGATATGCGCAGCTGCCCACTTACCTACTTGTGCTGCTCGAGTTAACGGGATAAGTCTCATTTTGTGCCCCTAGTTATTGGAATTGACGATGTACTGAAACATTAATTCGCATTATAAAATAAGTAATGGCGAACTGCTATTGTTTTAGGTCAAAATTTTGCTTTTTCTTTAACCAATGTTGGTTTTGTCGACGATTTTTATATCTAAATGCTTTTATAAGACGATTTTTTACAAAGAAATTGCATTATGAAACTGACGAATCAATAGATAAAATTTATGATCTAAATTAAGTTCTGCCTTCGCACTTAACCTTGTTTTTTAACAACCTACAGAGTGCGAAATCGCACACGAACTTCAAATATTATGGGTTAGATATGGCATGGCGCTCATTCTTTAACCATAATTGAAATGTGTAAACCAGTGAGGAATTCGGTATGAAAAATGAGTTAGATCCGAGCAAAGTACTACAGGCTTACGAATGTGTGATGAACAACGGTACGCCAACCGAATTTGGTAAAATGTATGAAGGTGTAGAAGCGTTTTCTGACTACGATGGGTACAACGTTTTCTTGAGAGGGAATGGTGTTGAGCTAAAAATTGGCTTCCACAACACCTATCACTTGGAATATGACCAAGAGCATTTGAAAGAGAGCTTTCTGAAAAAGATTGCGACGCTCGCCAAGTAAACGGTCATCACCCAAATATTAAAAAAGCCCTTGGGAGAATGCCCCCTTGGGCTTTAGGAGAAGAAATGAGCTTGTCTTGCTCGCTCAGTAAAGTCAAACGAGCTTTCGCCTACTGCTAGAAAAAGGCGAGAACTAGGTTATTGGTTATTAATCGTCTTCAACCAAACTCTCTTCAATGTATTCTTCTGTGGCGTCAGGCTTGTTACGACCATTTAGCGTATGGAAGCGCTTGCGACCACGAGCAAGTTGGGTGTACTTTAGCCACGTACGCTCAAGTTTTGTTTTTGCTTTGCCCGGGTTTTCTAACACCTTGATGAAGTGTTTCTCTTCGCTGTTTTCAGGTGTTAATTCGCCTGACTCTAAGCCAAGCATTGTATCCCCATAAATTGTTAGGATTTCCTCTTCTGAAAGAGTAAAATCGCCAGACTTTGCAAAGCCGCGTGGGAATTTTACGTTATCGTAAAAACGTTTTTTGCCATGACGGAATTCAGTGTCAGACATGTCAACAGCCTCTGTAACCGTTATTGATGAATGTAGTGAACTTACGGCGAAAATTAGGCTTAAATCTAACAAAAGAAAAACAAAACTTTTTTGTCGTCATGATTTTAATTAGTTGTTAATCTGGTTTTATATTAACCAGGAGATGGTTTATGGATGTAAAAGTCTTTCGAACATTTTTAGAGCTGGCAAGAGTTCGTCACTTTGGACGTGCTGCTGAGAACCTTTATATTACCCAAGCCGCTGTGAGCGCACGTATCAAACAATTGGAAAGTTACTTCGATACGCAATTGTTTATTCGTGATCGAAATAACATAAAGTTGACCTCTGCAGGTGAGCGCTTAATCAGCTATGCCGAGGTAATGGTCACTACATTGCAACAAGCGAAGCTAGAATTATCGCTTGAAGATGGCAAAGCGCTGCAACTAACGTTAGGTGGCACGCCAAACATTTGGGACGCTTATTTACAGAATTGTTTAAGTGTCGTCACAGATTCGTTTGGTGGTTATGGCTTCATGGCAGAAGTGATGGGACGTGAGATGCTCAGTCGTAGCTTGCTAGAGCGCACGTTAGATATGGCATTTGCGTTCGATCAGATCAAAGCTGATGAGCTTAACTGTAAAAAAGTGGCAGATGTTGTTCTCGTTCTGGTATCAACTGAGAAAGATTCTTTAGACACCGTTTTCGAAAACAAATATGTGTACGTTGACTGGGGGACGCGTTTCTCCTCAGAGCATTCTGAACGTCACCCTAAGATTCCGGCTCCATATTTACGCACTTCAACAGCGCGTATCGCATTGGACTTTATTTTAGAGAAGGGTGGAGCCGCGTACTTACCAATCTCTCTCGTGGAGCCATTTATCGCTAATGGGCAGCTTCACAAGGTGTCTGGAGTAGAAGATTGGTGTCGCCCTATCTATTTGAGCTATCGTAAAGCTAGCTCGTCTGTAGACGCGATTAAGCAAGTGGAAGAAATTGTCAAAGAGATCGATCCACTGACCGCTTACAGTTTTCAGCAAATTGGTTCTGGCACTTCCGACGAATAGCGTTGAATGAAAAGTCAGAAAAACGAAAAAGCCGCCTTGAGAAATCAAGGCGGCTTTGTTTTTATCTCGATGAATCGATAGTTATGGTAAGTCAAACAACAGGGCTGTTGTGCTTTCGTTTGATGTATTGCGCAAAACAACCTTACTTTGGTGTTCAATCTTCGCGCCGTCGCCAGCCGTCAAAGTGGTATTGTCGACACTAAGGCTGCCTGTCACTTGATGGATGAATAGATTTCGGCCCGACTCAATCTCAAAGTTTAGTTCGCTACTTGGCTCAAGAATTAACTGATGCAAAGTCGCATCTTGCTTAATAAGTAGCGTGCCGTTTTCTCCAGTTGGAGTTGCGATAGTCGTTAACCCAGGATTGCGCCCAAAATCTTTTTGCTGATAACCTGGTTTGGTTCCAAATGCGTTTGGTTGAATCCAAATCTGTAGAAACCGCAGCGTATCTTGGTTCGACGCATTGTACTCACTGTGGTAAATCCCTTTCCCTGCCGACATGAGTTGGAATTCACCTGCAGGTAGTGTTTTGACGTTACCTTCACTGTCTTTGTGTGCGATAACACCTTCCAACACATAGCTGATGATCTCCATATCACGGTGGCCATGTGTATCAAAACCCGCGCCAGGCTTGACTACATCGTCATTAATGACTCTCAGCTCAGAAAAGCCCATATGTTGAGGATCGTAGTAGCTACCAAAAGAAAACGTATGTTTGCTATCAAGCCAGCCAAAGTTTGCTCGACCTCGGTCTGCTGCATGTCTTACCGTAATCATAAGGCCTCCTTAAGAGAGCTTTTTGTTTAAAAAGTTATCTAACGCTGCTTTACCTGCGCCAGAGAACGCCAGAGAAACGCTTGCTGCCAGTAATGCTAAGCCAAACTCGTAACCGTTGTTTGCCATGAACAGGCCATTTTCAAAGTGGACAGAGAATATCGCTACCACCATCGTGAACGCCAAAGCAACCGCTGCTGGTCGAGTTAGCAGACCAAGTAAAATGAACAAGCCGCCAAAGAACTCTGCGCTGCCCGCAAGTAACGCCATGAGCACGCCAGGACCTAAACCGATAGATGCCATCCACTGACCTGTGCCTTCTAGCCCGTAGCCACCAAACCAGCCAAATAGTTTTTGTGCGCCGTGCGCCATAAAGATAATGCCGATTGGAACGCGAAGTGATAGTGCGCTGTAACCTGCGTTTGACGTGGTAATTTTCTGTAATAGTGCTTTCATGATTCTGTCCTCTGACTCTTTTCAATGAGTGGGAAGCGTGTGCTCCCGTGCTGTTGAGAACAGTTTAGGTAGAGGCGAACATAAAAATAACGGGAGGATTTTGATAAACTCGTTCTAAAAAATTGAATAGTTGGTTTTTATTTATTTAAATCAATGCCTTGATTTTTATATTCGAGTGTTTATTTGCAGATTATTGTCTGTTTTAAATCAAGGTCTGTCATTATTTTCGATAAACATTTTTTCTGTTAAACAAAAAAAGAGCACATGTACTGTGCTCTATTGCTTTCGCTTTTAACAAGGGAGAAAGGTGTGTTAAAGAAAACCGTCAGAGGTTCATTAAGCTCTCTAATGACTCCTCTACATTGTTGTAGTGATAAGTTCGAATATTACGTCCATCCGTCGCATTAATCTGAATTTCTGAGATCTCGTTATCTGAGTCTCGTTCGATAATTCCAATAGAATGATCTACGGATTTACTGGTAATAACCTTTTGGTTTCTTAATACAATTACGCAAGTATGTAAGTCCATGCCAATTCCCTTTAGCCGACGTTGTTGTGATGTTCTGGATCTAACTTTAGTGTACAAAAGCGCTAATGCCAATAAATCTCAATATTGAGTTCCGAAAATGGCTAATTGTGGGCGCTTAAGCAAGCTACAATAACACTATATTGAACGATGCCTATGAACAATAAATGACAAAAGGCATGAGCAAGGAAAGCACTATGTTTATTCACCCCCATACCTCACTGACCTTCGAGCAGTGTCACAAGGCGCGAGTCGCGCGAGACAGTCGTTTTGATGGGCGATTTTATGTGGCGGTAAAAACAACGGGAATCTTTTGTCGTCCGATTTGCCCGGCAAATTTGCCTAAAGAAGAAAATGTTGAGTATTTCGCTGATAAGACGCAAGCCCTTCAAGCAGGGTATCGTCCGTGTTTACGCTGTCGACCTGATAGCGCGCCTGGATCTTGGGCATGGAAAGGTGTCGAGACGACCTTTCAACGAGCGATTTCGTTAATTGATAGAGGGGAGTTGCATCACCATTCGGTGTCTGAGTTGGCTGAGCGTGTTGGGATTTCTGACCGTTACTTACGTATGTTGTTTGAGCAGTATTTAGGTATGTCACCCAAGCAGTATGCGCAATATCAGCAACTAATGTTCGCCAAACAGTTGCTTCACTCCAGCTCTATGTCGGTCACCGACGTGGGGTTTGCATCAGGTTTTAACAGTACGCGCCGCTTTAACGATGCTTTTCAAAAGTTTCTCAAACTAACGCCTTCTCAAGTACGCCGTAAAGAGTTTGATGGTGCGGGTTGCAATCGAATTGCCTTACCTTATCGAGGTGAGTTGAATTGGTCGCACATGTTGGACTTCTATCGTTTGCGAGCGGTTGAGGGGGTTGAGCTAGTGAGTGATGAGAGTTATCAGCGCAACGTTTTTTTGGATAACAGCAAAGCCTGGTTTAAAGCGACAAAAGGTGAAGGATACTTAGAACTGGCGTTTGAAATTGAAGACGTAACGAAGCTGCAAAACTTGGTGTCTGACATTCGTCGTATGTTCGATCTTGACGCTGATATTTGTACTGTTGAGCAGCATTTGGAGTATGTCGCGCCTGGGCTCGTGTCGAGTAAAGGTATTCGTATTCCTGGTGTATGGAATGCATGGGAAGCAGGGGTTAGAGCGATTTTAGGCCAGCAGGTGTCGGTTAAAGCGGCGATTGGTCAACTTAACTTATTGGTGGCCACACTTAGCGGAGAGTCAGAAAAACGTTTTTTCCCGACTCCCAGTGATATTGCGAACTCCGACGTGAGCTTTTTGCGCATGCCGCAAAGCCGTAAAGAGACGCTAGTGCGCTTCGCCCAGTTTATGCAGGACAACTCAGAATCTGACCCCCAGCAGTGGCTAACTTTGAAAGGCATTGGACCTTGGACCGTCAGTTATGCTCAACTGCGAGGGCAATCTCAACCCGATTGCTTTCTAGATAAAGACTTAGTGGTGAAAAAGGCGATGCAGCGTTACCCATCACTGAATACGCACACTGCGGCCCCTTGGGGAAGCTACGCGACGTTTCACTTATGGAATCAATCATGAAAACATTTTATACCGAAATGCCGAGTCCACTAGGAACGGTGACTATCCAATCGAACGCTGAGGGCTTACTTGGCATTTGGTTTGAAACATGCACCACTAAGCCGAGTGAGCTGGGGGTGCGAGACGAGCAGCATCCGGTCTTGCGCCAAGCTGTCACCCAACTGGATGAATACTTTGCTGGTCTGCGCAACGAATTCGACTTGCCCCTTGCAGCGACAGGCACTGATTTTCAAAATCAAGTTTGGCAGGCACTAACGACCATTCCATATGGGGAAACGTGGAGCTATCAAGATCTCGCGAATGCGATAGGTAACCCTAAAGCTGTGCGTGCTGTTGGGTTAGCAAACGGGAAGAATCCGATTTCTATCGTGGTACCTTGTCATCGTGTTATTGGCAAAAGCGGAAAACTGACTGGGTATGCAGGTGGAGTGGAGCGCAAACAACGTTTGCTCGCGCTGGAGCAAGGTACACCGCTTTAAGTGAGGCGATTCTCATATTGGGATTAAGCGTGCTACACAGGGGTAACGATAGTGTAGAGTTTCATATTCGTTATACGAATAGAAAAAGGACAATAAGGACATGCCTTTCAAAACGGATTTTGATGCCTTCATGAGTGAGTGTTGGCAGCATCACGAGGAAAATCCCGAACAAATTTATACTCAGCTAGAAACGGCTCTGAGCGAGGTGGAAGACGTTACCCAAATCGAGCGAATATTCGCATTGATGCTGCATACCGCTATTGGGCACCTCCAGTGCCCAGAACAGTTTCTTACTTGTTTAGATCACTTTAATGAACGCAAGGTTGCCGAGAGTTTGGCATTTCAACGCAGTATTGCCGTTGCGCGCTATTTCGTAGATGGCACTGACAATATGGAATTATTGGAAGAGCAAGAACAACGCCGAGTTTACGCTTTGATTTCGAATGAACTTTCTGCACTTGTTCAGCTTGAACTGGCGAGTCAATGGTTGGTGAAGGCAGCGTTAGGAATGACGCCGAACGATGCAGAAGGGCCATTAGCGCGCGCTATCGCGATCACTGCAAACAACTTAGCATGTCAGTACGAAGCGCTGGCTGAGCGCACGTGCATGGAAAAATCGAAGATGTTAGAAGCAGCGACACTCGCGCTAGACTATTGGAAAGTGGCAGGGGGTTGGATGCAAGAAGAGCGCGCAGAGTATCGCTTAGCGATGAGCTTGCTTAAAGCAGATAAACCGCAAGAAGCCAAAGTGCATGCTGAGCGCTGTGAGGCTATTTGTCAGCAAAATGGTAGCGACGCGTTTGAGCTGTTCCACGCACATGACTTATTGATGCAAGTACACTTCCATCTTAGCCAGAAATATAAAGCTAAATTGGATGAAGAGATGCAGCTGCACTGCAAAACGAGCTCGTTGACGTGATCTTAGCGTTGAATGAAAAAAGCCCCGAGCGACTGGCTGGGGGCTTTAGGGTTGTTGACTATGCAGCGATGATTATGCTGCTTGCGCTTTTGCTTGGTATCGTCCTGGTTTATGGTTCATCGCCAAAATCAAGTTCGTTGCGATGGCACCTAGAACAGATAGAGCGATAAGGTGCACATCTACAATGAACAGTGACATCACCACGATGGCACAATCTAACGCCATTTGAACTTTACCCGCTCGAACTCCAAAACGTTCCTGAAGGTACAACGCTAGAATGTTAAAGCCACCCAAACTCATTTTGTGACGGAAAATTACCAACATACCGATTCCAATCAGCCCACCACCCAAAAGTGCCGCATAGAAAGGTTCGATTCGTGAAATCTCAATCACATGATGCAGATGATCGACCGCAAAAGAGACAATCGAAACCGCAATAAAGGTATTGATAGTGAAGCGCCAACCCATGCGCATCACAGATAAAATATAAAAAGGGAGGTTAAGAGCGAAAAATATCTGACCAAAACTGAAGTCACTCACTTTGGTTAGGAAGATCGCCAAACCAGCCGTACCGCCAGTGAGCAATCCTACTTTGCTAAAAAATATCACCCCAAGTGACACCAACGCACTGCCGAGCGTCAGAGCCAAGAGGTTCTCTCTTAGGCTATGATCTTTGTCCATAAATTAATTTCCTTGGTTTAAAAACCGCGCCGGAGATAACACGTCTCACGGACGCGATAGACAGTCGCCAAAATAGCAACTAACAAATCGGCCAATAAAATGTCGCGAAAAGTGATGGATGTCGAGTTTTTGGACGAGATTATGATGATATTAACCTGTTTAACATAATGTACACAGATAGAAAAACAACAAGGAAAAGTTATGATTAAGAAAGTTGGCAACACCCAAATCAGCACATTACATCGACTGAGTTGTCACTGTGGAAAAGTTGAGCTGGAACTGGCGTTACCCAATGGTATTGAGAAGCCGAGACGGTGTGACTGTTCTATGTGTCGACGTCGTGGCGCGATTGTCGCGTCTGTACCTTTGAACGGTATTCGTATTGTGCAAGGCGAAGACGTCTTGAAGCAGTATCAATTTAATACACACACTGCGAAGCACTTTTTCTGTGGCGAGTGCGGTATTTATACGCACCATCAGCGTCGTTCTGACCCGAGTGAGTATGGCTATAATGTCGGCTGCTTAGAGGGCGTCAACCCATATGAGTTGGGAGCGATTGAAGTGATGGATGGCGTTAACCATCCATCTGACCGCTAGGTTATATTGCGATTTAAGTGCCTGATTATCGGTGCTTTTAAGTAAATAAGCCGCTATTCATCCACAAGTGTACCGCAATACTGGCGGCATAACCCAAGGCGATGACGGGAGCCCACTTTAGGTGGCCAAAGAAGGTGTATTGTCCACGCGCAGCTCCCATTAAAGCGACGCCTGCCGCGGAGCCAATGGAAAGCAAACTGCCCCCGACACCTGCGGTTAATGTGACCAGTAGCCAGTTGCCCATCGACATGCTTGGTTCCATGGTCAGTACAGCAAACATAACCGGAATGTTATCAACGATTGCAGATAGGACACCAACCATCACGTTTGCCCAGACTGGGTTCCATTGCGTGTACATGACGTTTGAAACCAGTTCGAGGTAGCCAAGTAAACTTAAACCGCCAACACACATCACAACACCGTAGAAGAACAACAAGGTGTCCCATTCGGCTCGAGACACACGATGAAACACATCAAACGGAACCACTGAGCCTAAGCGCTTCAATGCCTGATCATCGCCATTGGCAATTGCCATAGCTGCTTTTTTTGCGAGTGAGTGTTTAAGAGTTTGACGCAAAAAATATCCGAAAAACTGTAAGTACGCCAAGCCCATCATCATGCCCATAACGGGTGGGAAGTGCAGCAAGGCGTGGAAAGAGACCGCAGTGGCAATAGTCAGAATGAATAATGCGACAATACGCCTTGCCCCGCGTTTTAGCTCAACGTGTTGGTGAATCGTATTCGGTTTTGTGTTTGGAACAAACAGTGACATCAAAAACGCGGGAACCAAGTAGTTCACCAATGACGGTACAAACAACGGAATGAACTCAGCAAAGCTGACATGACCAGCTTGCCACACCATCAGGGTTGTAATATCCCCAAATGGGCTGAATGCACCGCCAGCGTTGGCTGCGATAACAATGTTGATACAAGCAAGATTGACGAACTTAGGATTATCACCAGAGACTTTCATCACTACAGCGCACATCAAAAGGGCCGTAGTTAAGTTATCGGCAATCGGTGAAATGACAAAAGCGAGAAACCCCGTCAGCCAGAACAACTTTTTGAATCCAAAACCTTTACCAACCATCCACGCCTGTAAGGCATCGAAGAGTTTGCGTTCTTCCATTGCGTTGATGTAAGTCATCGCCACGAGCAAAAACAGCAGCAACTCGGCATATTCCAACAAGTTGTGTTCTAGTGCGGATTTGGCGATTTCAGGCTGGTTGTGCTGAGCAAAGGTGTAGCCAATCAGAATCCAAATTAACCCTGCAGCGAGCAGCACTGGCTTGGATTTTCTCATTTTCAGATACTCTTCCAACATAACCAGTATGTAAGCGATCGAAAAGATAATCAGAGCCGCGTAACCGACACCAGAATTAACAAGATTCAGTTCATTGGTTGATGCAGCAAAGGTGGCGCTAGAGAACAACAAACAGCAGAAAGCCACAATTGGATAGATTGGCATAGACATTTCTCCTTTGTCTGGTTGGAGAAATATTAGCCACAAATGAATGAGTTAGTTGTGAGAGAGCTCGAATTAACAGTAGGAGTTAGGAAATGATAGTGTGCGCCACTATTTTCTGAGTGACGCAATGCTTGCTGCGCCGAATAAAACCGCAGCGGCATATAAACCGTAAGTTAACCAGTGACTAATCTCTAAAAAAGGAACGAGTCCTTGACCTGCCCACATACAGCCTCCGTTTAATGAGCAATGTTGTAATAGTCGAGCCAATTTAAAGGAAATGAACAATGTTTTTTGTGAGTGAAAGCAAATTCTGAAGGATTAGAAAGTCAAAAATTGGTCAGTGAGAGAGAAATCTCATTTTTAACTGGCTAGCTCTAACCCTTTTGAGTTAAAGCTAGCTATATCTAGAGCTGAATGCATTTAGCGTAGGAGCCATTTTTTCAACGGTGAAGCGTCGATTGCTTTCACAAGCAGTATGGTTGCAACAATTGTTGCAGGATAAATAAACACATCTTTCGCGAGGTGTTGCAGCCCGATAAATCCAGCGACATTCATCATGACAATTATGATAAGCAGATGGCTAACATATATTCCTAACACGCTAGGAGATAGTTTGAAGACCCAAGGCATGTCGCCAAAATGAGGGTGAGCCAAAAGCCACATAAAGACACCTACAGCCCAGATAACGGTACCGAATAGGAAGTCGTGCGAGTTGAAAGCGACGTCATGTTGCATCAGCCAGTAAGCTTCACCAAAATGCAGTGCCATGCCAAGAATAATGCATCGAACCGTATTGTTTCTCGACCACCGCCACTGCGCTTCTCGTGCGAAATAACCTAGAGCAACTAGCAACGTGCTGAAAAAAGGCCCGTTACGAGTAAAGAAAGGCGCTGGCAGGTCGGTAATGAGCGCGTAACTGCCAGCAAAGACCCCGTATATGTATAGCAATACTGCAGTTGGCAGTATCAGTTGCACCATATTGATATGCACGAGAAAGGCAATTAACGCTACGGCAATGACCAGAGCCGGAATAAACCACAGATGAACGAGTCCGCCTTCGATGAGTGAATTGATCGGGGTTGACATTAAGTACCCCCAATAACCTTGCCTTTCGGCGAGATACCCTGCCTCAGCGACCGTCTGCCATTGGAATGGCATCAGTAAACTGATCATGCTCCAAATGAGCCAAACCTTCATTAACGGTTTGGCGTAGTTCTTAAGAGTATCGATAGGTGAATGACTCAACTTCGGCTGGATTAGATAACCCGAGATGAGAAAGAACAGCGGAACAGCAAAACGAGCCAGTTGGTTGAGCATATAGCCAACCCATGGTATCCCATCCCACTGCCAGTACGTCAGTGCCATCTGGCAATGCAAACCCACAATCGCAAGCATTGCAATGATACGTGCAAACTCTAAGCTGGCTATTTTTTGTTTCTTTGCCATTACATTGTTTACCTAAATAAAAAACTTAGGTGAAAATAGCAGGTTGTTGTTGAAGTAATACGTGAAAAAGTCAACAGACTTGCGCTTACATTGAAGCTGTTTCGAAAATTAAGACTTACTTCAAACTTCTTAATTATTAACCTATTAACGCAATCAATACCTGATTCGTGAGTCGAAAATAGCACTGAATAATGGTTAGACCAGTTAACTCTAGATTGCAAAAAAGAACGATCGTGCTAAAAATAAGATTATGCAAAAAGGAAAAGTGACAAAAGAGTTTATTCTGCAGCGGGCTTTTGAGATCGCCAGCGAAGACGGATTAGAAAGTCTTACGATTGGAGAGTTAGCCAAGCAATGCGGTATGTCGAAAAGTGGTCTGTTTGCCCACTTTAATTCGAAGTTGAATTTACAGCTATCGGTGCTTGATCACGCCAATAAAGTGTTCGCTGATCGGGTTATTGAGCCTGCTCGAGAACTCGGGGATGGCAATATCGAGCGTAAAATTCGAGGGTTGCTCGACTCTTGGATGACTTGGAATCACGCATTCCAAGGAAGTTGTATGTTTCTTGACGCTTGGAATGATACGGCAGATAAAGATTGCCCGCTTCAGGCCGGACTGCGTAAATCCATAGACACTTGGCTGAGCTATTTGGAGATCCAAATAACGAAAGGCAAAGAGAAGCAAGAATTTGCAGCAGACTTAGATACACGCCAAGCAACGTTTGATTTGTACGGTCTCTATTTGAGTGCGCATGTTTTTTACTCAATTAAAGGTGAGCAAGAAAGCTTGCGTCTGTTTTGGCAAGGGATCGACAACTTATTTTCTCGCTGGAAAGGCTAATATCGGTTATTCGCTTCCCTGATTCGTAGACATAAAATCACAAAGAGCGGCTGAGTTCGCTCTTTCTTATCAGTATAAAAAGCACGACCGTTCTATTTTGTGCAAAGCTGATAGTTAAGGACATGATTATGAGTGAAAAAATTTACTTTAATACATCGCAACGTTTCAGTATTAAGCGCAGTTTGGTGAACATGAGTACTCGGTTACACCATACACTGGCCCCGTCACATGCAAAGAAGACCGCGCGCAAGCTTCTTCTGACACCTGCTCGTACGCAACCTAAAAATATTGAACCTCAAGGGCTTATCAAAGGTGAAATTAAAGGGCATGCAGGCATCATCAAAACCTATACTTTGGGCTCTGGACCTATTTGGGTGCTAACTCATGGTTGGTCTGGCACGGCAAGTCAGTTTTATCCACTGATGGAACATATTGCGTCGAAAGGGTTTACTGCTTTGGCGTACGATCACCCGGCACATGGTGAGAGTGAGGGGAAGTATGGGCACATTCCGGGGTTTGTCAGAGGATTAGAAGATGTGTTGGATACGGTCGAGGATATTGTTGGCCTAGTTGGGCACAGCATGGGCACCGCTTCTGCTCTTGAGTGTAGGCACAGCAAATTAGAAAACAAGCCTTTGCTGCTTATTGCTCCGGTATTAAATTACGTAGAGAACTTATTCGGTAGCATTGCACGTTCCGGTTACTCGATGAAGCTTTTTAATGCTGTGGTTTCAGAAGTTGAAGACCAATTTGGTTATCCGTTACAGTCCATTGATCCGATGAAGCGTTTGTCTGAGCGTCCGTCTCACACCATTATTATTCATGATGAGCAAGACAAGTTCACCAAATACAGTGTCTCGGCAAAAGCGGCTGAAGAGATTAAAAACGTTGAGTTAGTGACAACACAAGGTCAGGGGCATGGTCGAGTGATGAAGTGTGAGCAAGTCTTCAGTAGTTTTGACCGTTTGCTCGATAGTGCTTGGTAACCCTTACTTTTACTGATTGACTCGCTTCGTTTTGCGCTAATTCGATTTGAAAGTAACACCTCAGATTTTTTCGTCTCTGGTGTTGCTCTTCTCGTTAAGAGGTTAAATCCAAAAAGGACAGCCGAAGCTGTCCTTTGTTTATTTAGCAGAAAGTCTGCAAGGCTGAAATTAGTTACAGTTAGCTACGCCAACTTCTTTCCAAACGCCCCATTCGCCAGATTGGCTAGGATCGTCACCCTGAGTCCACCATTTCGCTTCCCACGTTTTACCTGCGTGAGTCACTTGGTTACCACCTGTGTACACTGCGCTCGCATCCCATGCGTTGTCACAATTACCAGGGTTCGGATCGGTTGTGTGCTGTGCAACAACCACTGTCGCGCTTGCCGATGAAGACGCTTTACCGTCGCTCACACTTACAGTGAAGCTTAAGCTTGTGTCTTGCGGGTATTCCGCAGCAGTGAACGTGACTTTAGAGCCTTCAACCGTTGCATTCAGACCTTGAGGTAGAGTCCAGTTGAATGTCAGGGTATCGTTGTCTGCATCGCTAGACGCAGATGCATCTACAACCACAACGTCACCAGCGTTTGCTGTTGCTGGAGCAACAACTTGCGCTACTGGTGCGTTGTTCACTGGGTCAACAACACCTGCTGGTTTCACTGTTACTACAACGAGGTCAGATGCCGTTGCACCTTCGTTATCAGACACCGTCAGCTTGAAAGTTAATTGCTCTTCAACAGTAACTTCTGCTGCATCAAAGCTTGCTTTCGCTGAGTTTGCACCTGTTAGTACCACTGCTGTGCCAGATACTTGTTCCCAAGCGTAGCTTGCGATGGTGCCGTCAGAGTCTTTTGACAGGCTGCCATCTAGAATCACATTTGCAGGACCTGTTACCGATTGATCTGCGCCAGCGGCTGCGGTTGGCTTACGGTTTGGTTGAGGAACCACACCACCAGCCATACCTTCGTGCATCGCGTTTAGAATGTCACCGTTATCCGCGTCAATTTCCCAAGAGAATAGACCAGCAAGACCAAGAGACTTCGCGTAGCTACCTTTTGCTAGCACTGAACGGTGGTCATCAAATGTGATCAACTCGCCCGTAGTACGGTTCCATACCCATGGTGCTTCTGCTTGTGCATCGTAGCCGTACTCGAAGCCGTTAATGCCAGTGTTGTTTGCACCTAACATGAATGACTTAATGCCTTTGTAGTCAATTACGCCATCTTCCCAAACACCTTGTGCTGTGCTGCCCTTCAGTTTACCTGTAGCAGTACCTGTCATTGGGTCGTTTGGATCGGTTAGCGTATCTGGAGTTACGCCTTCCCAGCCACGACCGTACATTGCTGTACCTAGTACTAGCTTGTTCGCAGGAACGCCTTGAGCAAGAAGAAGTTGGATGCCGTTATCTGCTGTGTAAGCAGGACCTTTGTACGGTTCGCCGTTCTCATCAACGCCACTACCGTCACACTGACCAGGACGCATGAATGAACCACAGTAAAGCGCAGTCTGGTGACCAGGAACGTTATTCCAACCGCCGTAGAAGTCGTAAGTCATTGCGAAGATGTAATCCATGTACTGAACTGCATCTGCGTAGTCTACGTCTTCAATCTTGTCGTAACCGACACCGATAGCGGACGTTAGCTCGTAAGTACGGCCTGTCTCAGCTTCTAATTCATCAAGCATTACGCGCAGTTCACGCATCAGTGCGATGTATGCTGGGCCATCGTTTACAGGGTCGCCCTTATCGGCTGCTGCACCGCCGCCGCCAGGGAATTCCCAGTCGATATCAACACCGTCGTAGAATTTCCAAGTTTTCAGGAACTTCTTAACTGATGCGACGAATGTGTCACGGTTTTTCTTGTCCACGAAATCGAAGAATGGGTCAGACAGTGTCCAACCACCGATCGATGGGATGATTTTTAGATCAGGGTTACGTTGTTTCAATGCCATTAGCATTGCGTAGTTACCCTTGATAGGCGTGCTGTATTCATGACCAGCTTGTGGGAAGCTCTTCTGATAAGCAGCCCAAGGGTCATGGATAACGACTTCATAATCAGGCACACCTGTACAAGCAGTTTGTAGCGCGTTGAAACTGTTGCCGCCAACAGACTTCACAGACTCATTTGGGCCACAAATTGGGATAAAACCGTAAAGGATGTGAGTCAAGTTGTCGACCGGCATATTATCGACGGTGTAGTCACGGCCATAGATGCCCCATTCAACAAAATACGTACCCATCACGACGCTTGGATCGGTATTGTAGGTTTTGTTGTTTGGATCAACATTCATCGTTAGTGGCTTCAGGTGAGAACCATCGGTATCTGCAATTGTGATTTCAGCTGGTGCGCTTTTCGCACAACCTGTCGCATCACATGCTTCGATTTCCATTTGGTATAAGCCACCTTGGCCGTATTCAAACGAAGCTGTTGTTTGGCTACCAGTGATAGGGCCGCTTGCTACTTTTACACCATCAAAATAGACGTTGTAAGTGTCACCAGGTGTGCCACTCCACTGGTTAAATTTAACAGTGATCTTCGCTTGCTCATGGTATTTCACCATGTCGTAGTAGCCTGACGTGGTTTCCATCGCGAGTTCAATTTTAGAAAACTGAAGGTTGTTGGAACCGTACATATCGACACTTGGTGCGGTTGGAGCCGCAACTGCAGCACCTGATAGCGCTAAAGCAACTCCAGCTGCACATAGGTTAAATCGAATCATAACTTCTCTCTCAATCCTTGGATTCATGTTCTACCTAGAACATAGGCTGCTCTTGCACCAGATAAGATGATTGGATTTACTCCACGTGCAAAAGCATCACACTCAGCATTTCAGAGAGTTTTTTTTCGTCAAAAAAAATTAAGACGGTTTTCGAGGCACTTGAGAGAACTTAACTAAAACTCGCACTCTGTTACACAGAAAGTGTCAGACTGAGTCAATAATTTATAAAATCTCAGCAGAAACTAAAATTATTGTTTACTCAGTAACGAGTTAGTTAAATGCGATGAAGGCCTTATTTTGTTGTTTATTAAGGCTTTGTTTCATTGATATAGAAAGAGAATTGAAAGGAAAAATAGCCGTGAAGACATACTAGTCACGGCTGAAGTGTTCACTCAACGCGGCACGACGTTTAGAGGCTGCGCCGGTTTCTGAGCCCTGAACGGTATGCTCAAATCCTTTACGAATGAATCGCTGATCTGGAATAAGAGGCTCAATACGGCGTATTTGAGGTGAAAGATGAGAGCCTGAGATCTGATACGCGGTCTTTCCTAATCCGGTATTCAACGTGATGACCTTGCCATCGAATTCAAATTCCGTCGTAATAAGTCGATGGTTTCGGTATACCCCATCTTCAGTGAAAACGAGACGTTCTGTTTGGTAGGGTGGCGCGCCAATCTCAATCCATTCGCCGTACACCTTTTCCGGATCAATGTGGTCTTGATAGGAGAGGTGGATTTGATAGCCAAAAAACGTCAACAGACCCATCCCGAAGCAGACAAATGTACTCTTGAGGATTTTGGATTGGTGGCGAGCCAAAAATGAAAGTTTTGGTTCTTGTCGTGCTTTTCGCCTTCGGCGAGTCGAGTCCGTCATAGATCTAATTTTCTCCACTTTTTTAACATGGTGGAAACCTTCCTTTTTAAAAACAAACAATCCCGCCATTGAGACGACGAAACTATGATCTAATGTCCACTTTTACATTCAGATACACATCTTATTGATGGTTTTGTTGTTTGCTCACATTCATTACTTCGCAGTTTTTCTTGCTCGGTTTAGGTCGCCTGATTAATCCTCGTGAAAAGAGGTTCTCGCTCAGTAGCAAAGGATGTGCGTTATTACGTTGAGTTTAATGGCTTTCAAAGCTTGAGTAACGGAAAGAAACAAGGTAAAAAAGAGCGGACTTTTGATAAGGAAACCAATAATGAATATTAAGGAAAATAGCTATTTTGCTGGTAGTGTAAAATCACTGGGCTTTAACCAGAAAGATCAGGATGTTAGCGTTGGTGTGATGCTTCCTGGTGAGTACACGTTTGGTACTCAAGCACCAGAGCGTATGACGGTTGTAAAAGGTGCGCTTGTGGTCAAGCGTGTTGGCGAGAGCGATTGGACGACTTATCAAAGTGGTGAGTTTTTTGAAGTGGAAGGTAATTCTTCATTTGAGCTTCAAGTGAAAGAAGCGACTGCGTATTTATGTGAGTACTTCTAGCGTTCATTTGTTGCTCGTCATAAAACCACCTTCGGGTGGTTTTTTCGTCTATGTGCTTCACTTATAACGCATCTTTTTGGTTATTTGGGTATATACTTAATAAAAATGTACCCATCGACCAGGGAGGAAGTGATGGCAGTACAACGCAAGCATTCTGATCTCCCTCCTCGTTACGAGGACAAAGATCTCACCAATGAGCAAAGACAGCGCTTTACCGAAGTTGCCAATGCCGCTCATAAGAGACGTGAATTTTATCGACGTGCTCTAGGAAAGAGCTTAATGGGCAAAATGAAGGGCCGTGCGTTTAAAGATCACCCCACTCGTCAGCAAGACAAGCCGAACAGAACGTTGCAAGTAGTGTGGTTAATCGTATTCCTCGTTGTGGGGCTTTGGGTGATGCATGTGTTCGCTTAGTCATTAGCAAGCTTCTGGTACCGCTGGTGCATCAGATGTTGACTGTTCCTCCGTATTGCAGTGCTCATAAAAGGCGTACTGGTTTTTACCAGTATGTTTAGCTGCGTACATTGCTTTATCTGCACATCGAGTCAATTCAGACAAATCCTTTGCATCTTGCTTATAGATAGCAGCACCTACACTCATCGTTAACTCGTTAATCATATCGTAGCTTCGGTAACCTGTCGGAAACAGATTCACGATCCGTTTTAGGATGCTGTCGAGGTCATCTTTACTTTTTACATCGTAAAGCATGATTACAAACTCGTCGCCCGCAAATCGAGCGATGGAGTAGTCGTGTTTATCGGTTTTTCTGTCTTTGTTGCGAATGTTATTTTTTAATCGAGTTGCGAAGGCTTGAAGTACTTGGTCACCAATATCGTGCCCGTAGGTGTCGTTGATGTGCTTGAAGTTATCGATATCGAGAAAGACCAATGCGGTGATGCTGTCATCAGATGAGTGCTTGATTTCATCGAGCTTTGCGCGCGCCCAAGTCTCAAAGCTCCAGCGATTGGCAAGCCCAGTGAGCTGGTCAAAATATGCTAACTCCTCAATCCCCTCACGATACAGTGTTTGAATGTAATTGAGGACTTTCGTGTAGTAATACGAGAACGTGTGACACACAAACGCGGTCGCTATCAGGGTCAGCATCAATCTCCGCTCTATGATTTCTGTGGCTGTTGGCAGTCGATCTAAAAAAGCGACCCCAAAAAAGATCAGTAAAATGTAGGTGCCACTGAACAACAGACCGACCTTAAACTCATTAATTAATACCAGAGTGGCGACAATAGGATATAGCCATAACATTTTGCCTGACGGAGCGTCGTTATACAGAAGTAACAATAACCCTTCGAACATTAAGACAGCACTTAGCCATAAGTCGGCGTATTGATGGTGCCGCTGGACTTTTATTACATAACTGATTGCTAAGCATGCCAAGGCACACAAAGCATGGAAAAAGCTTAAACCCCAGTTATTCTCAAGTGATTGAGCAATAGAACCATAAGTTAAACAGGCAGCGGCGATACTGGAGCATAAAAAGACAATTTTCTTTTTTCTTGTTGAGCGGATGTCCGCCATTTCTTCTAAGCGCGCCCCAGCCAATGTCGACATTACGTATCCTTGCTTAATTAACGTGTACGCTTATTCTAGGCGGTATTTTCGCGATAAATAGAACAACAAAGTTTCCAAATGTGATATCAGTCATTTTTAGTGCAAAGCCATCAGTGTGATTTGGTGCGAGTGTTCAAAGAGGAATGGTGGCGCATGCAGGTTTTCATGACGGTTCTTCATGGCTCTATATGGTTGGACTGATAACTCAAGGTAATGTATCTAGTTGGAGATATTTCTATTGATTATCCTGATTCTGTTCGGTGCTCGTTGATTGAGAGTATTGTTCACCAATCTCTGCTCTACGTATCGTCAAGGCATATGTCGTTTCGAAAATGCATTAGAAATATTTTTCCGAAACAGGGCGAAATATTGTTGTCGTTATGACCAATATGCGACTAGAATCCGCGCTAAATCACAACCTCATATCGAGCTTCGTTCGAGTCACTATTTTTAAACTGCTTCACAAATATTGTGAGGCAGTTTTTAGTTGTAGGAAAGGTTACAAGCATGCCTAAAAGCCAAAACATCAACCAACGAATGTCCATCGTGGCATTAGCTTGGCCAATTCTTGTCGAAATTTTGCTACGGACGGCTTTAGGAACCAGTGACGTGTTCATGCTGAGTGGCTACTCAGACAAAGCCGTATCCGCTGTTGGTGTGATCACGCAGATTACCTTCTTTTTAATCATCGTTTCGACGTTTGTCAGTAGCGGTACGGGGATTTTGATTGCCCAATACAATGGCGCTGGACGCGAGCAAGAGTCAGTGAGCGTTGGTGTTGCGAGTATTGCGTTGTCTGTGCTCGTCGGTGTGCTATTGAGTGTGATTGCCGTGCTTGGTGCGATATATCTACTCCCGTATTACGGCTTGGAAGCGCAAGTTGAGCAGTACGCTCATGAATATCTGCTGATAAGTGGTGCGATGACGTTTAACGTTACGATTGGCGTTGTTTTTACAACTATTCTGCGTAGTCATGGCTATTCACGTTCCCCAATGGTGGTGAATTTGATCTCGGGTGTGTTCAACATCATTGGTAACTATATTGCGCTTTACCAGCCATTCGGTTTACCTGTGTATGGTGTGCAAGGTGTAGCAATAGCAACCGTCGTCAGCCAAGTCATCGGTACGTTAATGTTATGGTTTATTCTCGCTCGCAGTAGCATTGAACTACCAATGTCGACTATGAAACAAGTACCGGCAGAGATTTACAAAAAGATCTTAAAAATCGGCGGCATGAACGCGGGTGAGGTGCTGTCTTACAACGTGGCGCAAATCTGCATTGTATACTTTGTGGTGCAAATGGGGACGGCATCGTTGGCGGCTTTCACTTATGCGCAAAACATTGCCCGTTTCTCGTTTGCTTTCGCGCTGGCAATTGGTCAGGCTGCGCAAATTCAGACCGGTTACTACATCGGTAAAGGTTGGGTGAGTAGCATTTTAAAACGCGTACAAATCTACTTCTTAGTGGGATTTGTGGCATCAACGGCGGCAACCACACTGATTTACCTGTTTAGAGAAGAGATTCTACGCGTATTTACCGATCAACCGGAAATACTCGCATTGGCAAGTTCGTTAGTCATGGGCTCAATTTTGCTCGAAGCTGGACGTGTGTTTAACCTGATTTTTATCGCGGGGCTCAAAGGCGCGGGTGACATCAAGTTCCCAGTGCAAATGGGGATTTTGAGTATGTGGGGATTAGGCGTGCTTTTCTCTTACATCTTTGGCATCCACTTGGGTTATGGCGTTTTAGGGGCTTGGATGGCAATCGCACTCGATGAATGGGTACGTGGTATCATCATGGCAAGACGTTGGCGCTCTCAGGTGTGGACCAAGTTTAAGGTGAGCTAACGGTTTTCGGTATTGCGCATCACGCTTATTCTGTTGTTAGAAAACAAAAAAGGCACTGATAGTCAGTGCCTTTTTGTTATTTAAAATCGGGAAGACGTTAGAATTCGCACTCAGCTTTGAACACCATGCGCTCTTTGCTGTATGGATGATCCAGCTCTAGCATCTCAGCATGCAGGTGTAAGCGGTTGGCTTTTTCGCCGTATAAACCATCACCAACCATCGGCATGTTTAACCCCATGTGATGAGCACTGTGTACACGTAGTTGGTGAGTACGCCCGGTTTTCGGATACATGTATACCTTGCTGCGCCCATCTTTGACTTCAATCAGTTGCCAGTAGGTTTCTGCATGTTTCCCGTGTTCAAAACACACCAGTTGACGTGGGCGGTCGTCTGGGTCACCACGCATTGGCAGTGAAATTTCCCCTTCAGGCTCGTTTAATACGCCTTCGAGCAGTGCCATATAACGTTTTTGTACGCCGCGAGCCATAAACTGTTTTTGCAGACTTTTGTTCGCGCGCTTAGTTAAGGCAAGCACCAAAATGCCAGAGGTCGCCATGTCGAGACGATGAATCACAAACGGCCCTTCCACATCAGGGTACATCGCTTGTAGGCGCGTATAAGCAGAGTCCTTGATAGTTTTACCAGGCACTGAAAGTAAGCCCGAGGGCTTGTTGACGACGACCATAGCGTCGTCTTGGTAGATTATCTCTAGTTCTTTGTCTTCTGCCCAATTCTCCGCCAATGGATTAGGTTCGACATCCAGCCCTTGCATCATATGGCCCAAAATCGGCTGACATTTGCTGTTGCACGATGGGTAGAATTTTTTGTGTTGGCGAACTTCAGACTTTGGCGACACACCCCACCAAAATTCTGCCAGCGCCAGCGGTTTGAATCCGTGTTTAAACGCGTATTGAAGCAGTTTTGGCGCAGCACATTCCCCCGCACCTGCTGGTGGAACTGGGTTTGTGGTGTCCGCAAAAATGTCCACCAAGTCGCGTGTTTTGCCATGGTTGTTTAGAAAGCGGTATTGTTTATGCAATTTGTGCTGCAAAGCGTTGGAGAGCGTTTTGCGCTGCTCTTTCAGGTGAGCAAGTTGCTGCTCTAACTCAGCCAAGCGCGCTTCTTTGATTGCAAGCTTTTCATCCCACGCTTGCTTTAAGTATTTGAGAACGTTTTTCTCGGCGACACTTTGCTTACCCAACTCATCCAATAAGATTTTGAGGTCATCGGCATTGAGTGTTTGCTCGCCCTGTTGACGCTGTCGTTTGCGTGCGGCGCGGCCGTCAATCATCACTTGGCGCTGTGTTTGCTCTTCTTGTTGATAAGCGGCTCGGTCGGCTTGTATTTGCGCTTTAAGATCTGCCAATTCCGGATTCGCGGCACAGGTTTTGTACTCCGCATTGGCGGCGTTGATGGCATCCGTTTCTGCGCGGAAGAAACCTTCATCGGTCAGCATGTCATACACAGGAGGGACAAACCCTGGAATCAAGTTTTGGTCAGCAATTTTGCCAGAAAACGCACTTAAAAATCCGAGTTCGCCTTGAGGGTTTTCTACCAGCAATACGCCAAACATTTTGCCTCGCCCCGTTTCTTCATTAACCAAACCAAAATCGTGTTCGAAGTCGGTTTGCGCTAATAAGTGCTGTTGCAATTGCTTTGCGGCCATAACGCAAAGAGGATGCGGCGTGTAGTAGAACGGAAACGTAAACTGCGTTGGCAATTCATAGCCAGAAATATCAGCAGTAAAACGAGTAAAACAATGTTCAGGCGAGTGCATGGTGGGTATCCGCGCGAGTAAAAAATCGAGCGAGGATTGTACCTGTTTGAGTCAGGATTGCCATGTCGGTGTTGGCACTCGCTCTTGGATTAAGAACAAGAGCGAGTGGGGAAGAGCTTATTGCAGTTTTTGTAATGCAAGCTTCCACTGTGCCGGTTTGTCGTAGTAGGTCGAGTGCGGCAAGGTCAAGTACTCGCCATTTACTTCTGCAATCAGGGTTGGATAACCACCAACGTGTAACTGTCGCATCAATTGTCGGCTAGAGCGAATTCTCTCATCTAGTTCGGCTTCGCTTAACGCCATGTTTTGCTCCCACGCATCACTTGTTAAACCTAGCGATTCTGCAATGGCTTTGAGCGTCGATGCTTCATTCACTTTTAACCCGAGCTGATAATGCGCAGATTGGATGGCCTTTAGCATGTGCCATGGATTCAGCCCCATTTTCTCCGCACTCAAGATCGCTTGTGTGGGTAGATAAGAATCAAGAACAAACGCATCTTCGCTTTTCACGCGTTGCAGATATGCTTCACCAAACGTTGCTCCGGTTTCGGTTGCGATACGAGCGTCACTGTTGATGATGTGCTGACGAAATTCAGGTTCAATCGCGCGTTTCTCAATCATACCGCCGGGATGAAGCTCTACCTTAAATTGAGAGGTGTCCATCAAGGCTTCGATGAGTGGTGATGCCCCGTAGCACCAACCACACATGGGATCGAAGAAGTAATGCACGGTTACCATGACATTTCACCAGTATGCACTTTCGCACCGATTTCTAGCGCGATTGGCAATTGAGCTTCTGGGTATTTCGCAGACATGGTGTCAATGAGTTGAACGCTGTTATTGCTGTGTTTTTTCGCTTGCTGAAAATCCTGCAAGTATTGTTGCGAGTAGCGAATGGTGTCTGCGTTCAGCTTTGTGCCTGCTTTCATGTGACCAGGAATGACCACTTGAGGTTTAAGCGCAAGCATCTCGCTAAGTTGCTGCTCCCAAGCATTGATGGCGGTCTGGTCAGCGGCATCTGCCATCCACAAATGTACGTTTGAGTACACGGCTACGTTACCTAGAATCGCTTTGTTATCTGGAATCCATAGGTAAGGGCGGTGTGCTGATGTGCCATGGTTACCACGAATTTCAATCTTATGACCTTCTAGCTCCAATGATGCTTTATCGTACGCGACAGGGATCACTGGTTTTACCGGTGCGTTTGCGCCAAGCTTTGGTCCCCAGTACGCCAGCTTTCCAGCCAATTTCTCTTTAATAATTTTTTGAACCGCAGGCGTTGTGATGATCTGCGCATCAGGGAACTGTTGGTGTAAGGCCTCTGCGCCAAAGTAGTAGTCTGGGTCCGCTTGGCTGATAAAAATGGTTTTAAGCGTTTTGCCTGAGTCCAGCACTTTAGCGGCAATGCGCATCGCGTCAGCTTTGGTGAAGCCAGTGTCGATAACCATGGCGTCAGTCTCACCGTATACCAAGGTTGAGTTTACGTGGAAGCTGTTACCGTCGGCGTTGTAAACCTCAAGAGTAAGGGGAGAGGCTAGAACAGGGCTTGCCATTAAAATGGATGCAGTAATCAAAGTGAATTTTTTCATAATAAGCTCCTAAAGAATTTGGGGCCAAGCGACGATGGCTTGGGAACGGGAGCTATATTAGGAAATTGATACGCTCGGAAAAATACACAATAATGTGCATCACTATTTCTTATTTCGAGCAAATATATGGATAGAGTAACGGCAGCAAAAGTATTTGTAGATGTGGTGTATTCTGGCAGTTTTACCGCGACCGCAGAACGGTTAGACATGTCTCGGCCAATGGTAACTCGTTATGTAGAGGCGATGGAGAACTGGCTGCAAACTCGTTTGTTACACCGCACCACGCGCAAGGTGTCCCTCACCACCGCAGGGGAGCGCAGCTTGCCTCAGATTGAGCGCTGGTTAAAACAGGCCGATACATTAACGTCGAACATTGCCGCTGATGGTGAGCTGTCCGGAAAAATCCGTCTTGCGTCTAGTACTTCATTTGGATTCTCACAGTTGATCCCCGTAGTAAACAGTTTTATGCAAAAGCACCCCAAAGTGCATATCGACATAGATCTGCAAGATTCAGTGAGTGATCTAACCGAACAACGTATCGATCTGGCGATCCGAATTGCGTCAGATCCCGATCCTTCTTTGATTGGTAAGCCGATTGCGGTGTGCGAATCGGTGTTGGTAGCATCACCGCAATATTTACAAACTCACCACGCGATCGCGCATCCGCGAGATTTATCTTCACACGACTGTTTGGGATACAAAAACTTTGAGCGTCACGTGTGGCATTTGTCTCAGGGCGACCAGTTCGAATCGGTGGGAATTGAGTGTCGCCTAACCAGCAATGAGGCCACGGCGTTATTGCATGGCGCTTTACAAGGCATGGGTATTTCGATGTTGCCAACTTACTTGAGCAATATCTATCTCAAATCGGGTCAGCTTGAGTCGGTGTTGCCGGATTGGAAGCCCAATGATCTCAACATTTATGCGCTGTATTCATCACGTAAACACTTGTCTCCTGCGGTGAGAGCTTTCATCGATCACAGTGAAGATTACTTTAAACAGCACCCTTGGTGAATGCGAAAAGCGTCGTCATCCCGACTTGAGATTCATACAAGATCCTGTACCTTACATGGATATATTTTCGCAGCATCATTTAGAGTTTTCGTTAATGTCACAAGTTTGCATCAAATTTATTGCTTCCGATATGGATGGCACATTGCTTGACCAGTACGGTCGTTTGGATCCAGAGTTTTTCGATCTGTTTTTGCAACTGGAAGAGCAAGGCATTTTGTTCTCCGCTGCGTCTGGTCGTCAGTATTACAGCCTGCGAGACACGTTCGCGCCAATCAAAGACAGACTGTTGTATGTGGCTGAAAACGGCACCTTGGTGATGTACCAAGACAAAGAGCTCTACAGTTGTACCATTCCTAAAGCGGAAGTGTTGGAGATTGTGAAAGCGGCTCGTGAGATTGACGGGGCGAACATCGTATTGTGTGGCAAGCGCTCGGCGTACATCGAAACGCATGATCAGCAATCGCTGGAAGAATTTCAAAAGTACTACCACCGCTGTGAATATGTGCCGGATTTGCTTGAGGTCGAAGACGAGTTTATTAAGGTAGCAATTTGTCACTTTGACGGTTCGGAAGAGCTCCTGTTTCCGACCATGAACGCTAAGTTTGGCGCAACGCATAAAGTCGTGGTGAGTGCAAAAATCTGGCTGGATGTGATGAATGCCGAGGCCTCTAAAGGTGCGGCCATTCAGCATCTTCAAGAGACGATGAATTTTACTCCGGCAGAAACCATGACGTTTGGTGATTACCTCAATGACCTCGAAATGCTGCAAGTCAGTGAGCATTCGTACGCGGTTGCCAACGCGCACGAAGAGATTAAGAAAATTGCTCGTTATTCTGCGCCAAGCAACCAAGAGGCTGGGGTACTCAAAGTGATTAAAGAGAAAGTGTTAGCGAAGTAACGCTCATTTATTCGATGTTATTTTCTTCTTCACGTAAAAAGCCCCGCAGTGTATGCGGGGCTTTGTTTTTTTGTGTGTGTGGTGGGAGGGGGTAGTAATGTTCCCGTTTTAGCGTACGTACTTGGCGGTTGCGCTGACTAAAAAGTGTTGCAATTTCCCGTCTGATTTTGGCACCCACAAGTCGTTATGATAATGGTAAATACGGCCATTGATGGTCACAGACAAGGTATTATCACCCGTTTGCTCCATGCGAATAAACTGATCCGAAGTGACCAAAAACGGCTCTTGCTCTTCAATGCTCTGGCCCGTTGCCAATACGAAGTAGCCGAATCGGTTGCCAGCATCCGGATCGGTTGAGTAGATTCGATGTCCAACGAGGCTGTAGTCGTCGTTGAGTGCCTGCTCAAGCGTTTTTTGCCCGATGGTTTCGTGCGATGGAATAAATACCCAAGCCAACACACCTGCCGCAATGACTGCCAGTAGAAGCAGTACTTGCATGAACTTTCTCATCATATATACCGTTTAACGTTGAAATTTCATTTTGTACATGCGCTTATCCGCTATGCTGATAAGAAAGTCAACATTGTCACTGTCTTTAGGGTATTGCGCTAAGCCCATGCTTGTTGAAAGTGTTGAGACTTTATCGGAGTTTAATATTTGTGCATCAAAGACGGTATTTATCTGCTCACGTACGTTCTCTTCATTGAGATGTTCACCTTCAAGGATAACCGCGAACTCATCTCCTCCCATGCGATAAACAGTAAAATCATTGAGTGCCATAGAATTAAGCCGCCTAGCGATTTCCCGCAGTACAGTGTCGCCAACTTGGTGTCCGTGTGTGTCGTTGACTTCTTTAAAACCATTTAAATCTAGAATCCAGAGAGAAAAGGGCCTTTTTTCTTGAGTAAATTTGTTTAGGGTAATGAATAGTGCATTGCGGTTCCCTAGGTTCGTCAAAGGGTCGCTGAGCGCCAATTTTCTATGAAAATGGGATTCACGATAAAAGAAATAAGTTAGAGAGATAATCGACAAAACGAACGTCGCAAACAACATATATTGTGCTTGCATTAAGCGCTGGGTTTGACCTTTTTGTGCTTCATAAGCTTTACTGCTTAGACGGAAGTTTTGATTAACGAAGTCTATTAAGCCTAAATATAGTGTTTGAGTTGAACGATAAAATGCAGCAGCAGCTTGGCTATCACCTGTTCTAGCTTCTACTAGTTGTTTTTCTAGCTCTTTGAACTCTTCAAAAAGGTTAATGAAGTAAAGGTGCATGTTGTTCCGAGAAAAGAACTTATTGGCTTTCGTGCTACTGGTCAATAAGTCAAAGCGACTCCACGCTAACTCGTATTGAAGCTCTGCACCGTCAATATTCAATACGTTTTCATCTAACCGTCTGGCCTCGCCGACAAGTTCTGATAGTTCTTTGGAGAGTTGGAATAAAAACCAAGTCGCTTGTTTTTGTTCGTTATTAAAATTTTGTGAGAGTGAACGTGTTTGCTGTAAAAGCACGACATTCGCGAGAAGCAAAGAAACGGCAAACACCACCAGCAGCATTTTGCTGGTGGTAGAATATTGCAATATTCTTTGTTTCTTAGAATAGGGTTCTGATAACTTCATTCTTATTATTTTTCTTTTATTTCATTTACTTGCCATACCATTTGCGCATGATATTTATTGTAGTTTAGCTCTGGATAGAGATTGAGTGGATATATCACCCAGAAAGGACCTTTATTCCTGACTTTTATGTAATTCTGATCTTGTTGATAAGCCAGTATTGGTTGATATCGAAGAATATCTTGTCGGGACAATGTCGAGTGATAGTCGTTTAAGCTGCTGATATCAACCTGCTCTGGTACCTTTCCATAGACGTGTGTAAGAAGCGTGCTGAGTTTAACGCCTAAAAACTCTGACGAGGCAGGAAGCCAAGGCAATGTCATCGTGTAGCTAGTGGTAGGTAAAGCTTGGATCTCTTCCAGTTCCAGTATGACACTAGGCTGCTGGCTACTACTAAATACGATCGTATTTGCAGACAAGAATGGCGCAACAAAAAACAGACCTAGCGCGACTATCTTTTTCATCATATGCCCTTTTGAGTTTTATTCTTTTTTCTTAGCTAGGACAAAGGTGCTAGCGGTAATTTATTTATAATTATAGAGCCAACCGGATGAGATTTTATAATACGTTATGTTTCAAAAATAACTGTCGGTTTACGTCACGTCAAGGTTATTAAGTTGCTTCTTAATTAAAAGCTCAGAGTATTGGGATGATGGTAGAGTTTCGTAATGATTTCGCGGTATTTAATTGGTTTTTAGTGCAACTTTGTTTCATTTTTAATAAAGATACTGTGTCGGAAATGAGAATTTAATAAGGCGAGAAATGGACGTCGAATTTGTTCTTAAGTTACATTATTTTACATATTTAAATCATCGATATTCAGATATGTATTTGTTAGTACGTAAAGAAAATAAAGTCACCTAGTTTTGGTGACTTTATTTTTTATTTCATGAGCTTACTTAAATTAACTATGCAAACAAATATTTTGCATGGAAGTTGAGGTGCTCTTCAATAAAGCTTGAGATGAAGTAATAGCTATGGTCATAGCCTGGTTGCATTCTCAAGGTTAGGTTTGAATCGTGTATTTTTGCCGCAGCAATCAGCGCTTCCGGTCTAAGCTGCTCATTTAAGAAGCCATCAGCATCACCTTGATCAACCAAAATTGGTAATGGTGATTGTTGTTGTTTTAGAAGTTCACTTGCATCGTATTGCTTCCAGCTTTCAAGCTCCTTGCCTAAGTAAGCAGTAAAGGCTTTTTGTCCCCAAGGGCATTGCATTGGGTTACTGATTGGACTGAACGCTGAAATAGAACGGTACTGTTCTGAACTTTTCAGACCAATGGTGAGCGCTCCGTGGCCGCCCATACTGTGACCGGAAATTGACTTCACGTCAGAGACTGGGAAGTTACTTTCGATGATCGCAGGCAACTCCTCAGTCACATAGTCGTACATACAGTAATGCAGTGACCAAGGTGCTTGCGTCGCATTAAGGTAAAAGCCAGCTCCTTTTCCTAGGTCATAGCTTTCGTCGTCAGCGATACCTTCGCCTCTCGGACTTGTGTCTGGTGCAATGATCGCAATGCCAAGCTCGGCCGCCATACGAAATGCGCCCGCTTTCTGCATAAAGTTCTCATCGGTACACGTTAAACCAGAGAGCCAGTATAGCGCGGGTACGGGATTTGATTTCGTTGCGTTAGGTGGCAAGAATATCGCGAAGCGCATGGTGCAGTTTAGGGCATTGGATTCGTGTGTATATTGCTTGTGCCAACCGCCAAACACTTTGGCTTGGCTTACATTTTCAATGGTCATGAATAAACTCTCTAATTAGCAGAAGGAATTCAGGCTCCCCAAAAGGAGAGCCTGAGGCAGCATTATTGATCCATATGGATAACTGTTCGGATGCTCTTACCTTCATGCATCAGATCAAACGCTTTGTTGACGTCTGCTAATCCCATTGTGTGGGTAATGAACTCCTGTAAGCCGAATTCACCAGCCATGTAACGGTTTACGATTTCTGGAAGCTCAGAGCGACCTTTAACGCCACCGAAAGCGCTGCCACGCCATACACGACCAGTTACCAGTTGGAATGGACGAGTTGAGATCTCTTGACCTGCACCAGCAACACCAATGATGACTGACTCACCCCAACCTTTGTGACAGCACTCAAGTGCTTGGCGCATCACGTTTACGTTACCGATACATTCGAATGAGTAGTCAACACCACCGTCTGTCATTTCAACAATCACTTCTTGAATTGGCTTGTCGAATTTTTGTGGGTTGATTACGTCAGTTGCACCAAGTTGTTTCGCTAGGTCGAATTTGCTTTCGTTGATGTCTACACCGATGATGCGGCTGGCACCAGCCATGCGAGCACCGATGATTGCAGAAAGACCGATACCGCCGAGACCAAAGATTGCCACTGTGTCGCCTTTTTCAACTTTAGCTGTGTTTAATACCGCACCCATACCAGTGGTTACGCCACAACCTAGAAGACAAACTTCTTCAAGTGGTGCTTCTTTGTTTACTTTCGCTAGTGAGATTTCTGGAAGAACCGTGTACTCAGAGAAAGTAGAACAACCCATGTAGTGGAAGATAGTTTCGCCGTTGATAGAGAATCGGCTTGTGCCATCTGGCATTAGGCCTTTACCTTGCGTTTCACGAACGGCCTGACATAGGTTCGTTTTGCCAGATTTACAGAACTTACACTCACCACATTCAGCAGTGTAAAGTGGGATAACGTGGTCGCCAACTTCAACGCTTGTTACGCCTTCGCCAACCATTTCAACGATACCGCCACCTTCGTGACCAAGGATTGAAGGGAAGATACCTTCAGGATCGTCACCTGATAGTGTGAATGCGTCAGTGTGACAAACACCAGTTGCTACGATGCGTACTAGCACTTCGCCGGCTTTTGGAAGTTGTACATCAACTTCTTCCATTTTAAGCGGCTCACCTGCAGCCCAAGCGACCATTGCTTTTGATTTTATGTGAGTTTGACCAGGTTTGATTTCAAGCGACATTGGATGTTTCCTTTATATTTTCAGTATATGGAGTGACGTAATAAGCGTAGTTAAGGTTTGCTTACCGCGCTTCGTCGTTTTGTTGGTGCTCATTTTAGGTGTTTCAGTAAAAATGATAATCCGTCCATTTTGAAAATGATTTTTACATATGCGTAATAATGATAAGGTGAGCGTGTAAAAAGAGTGCGATGCCTCCTTAAAGCGGAAGGGAAATGGAAAAGGTGATTGACCTGAAGTTAGATAGAGGGGCTAAAGTAGAAAACTGTCAAACCATCAGCTAAGTAAGAGTGATTATGAATAAGACGGATCTGAGTGCCTATTTAACCAAGCTAGGCTTGCCTAGTGAATTGCCCGCCGATTTGGAGTCATTGCACAGAATTCACGTGGCGCAGCATCGTTGCCTGCCGTTTGAGAATTTTGACATCGCATTGCAGCGAGGCGTCTCTGTTGAGATTGAAGATATTATTCAAAAAACCGTGTACCACTCTCGCGGTGGTTACTGCTTTGAATTAAATGGTTTAATGCTTGATGTGCTCAACACTCTTGGGTTTGAAGCGCGAAGTTTGCTAGGGCGTGTACATGTGTCTGGTACACCAACAGGTCGTAGTCATCAAATCACGTTAGTGACGTTAGAGGAACAAACATGGATTGTCGATGTGGGTTTTGGCTCCAATACCCCTCGAGCGCCATTGCCATTTATCCTTGACCAAGTGATTCAGACGGATTTACAAACCTTCCGTTTTGTCAAAGATGCTCAGTTTGGTTATTTCCTCCAAGTGCTTTCAACCGATGGAACGGACACGTGGAACAATCTATACAGCTTTGACCTAGAGTTTGTGTTTGCTGGTGACATTGCATGTAGCAACTTCTTTACCTCGACTTCGCCTAATTCACGTTTTACTAGCGCAAGAGTCGCTACTAGAGCGACAGAAAGTGGGTTGGTGACGTTGTTTAACTACACACTCAGATGCACCAATCATGAAGAGCTAACAGAAATAGAGCTAGAGCTAGAGCCAGGTCAAGCCTACCTGGATGCGTTGAAAGAATATTTTGGTATTGAGCTTGATGCGCAATACGACGAACTTCGTCCGTTACCTGACGCGTAAAGTTTTCCCGTTTTCAAAGCGTAGCTCGACGAGAACAATGTAATCACTATTTGTCTAGAAGAGGTCGACAGGAATACAGCATGGCGAATTGGGAAGGAGTCAGCGAGTTTGTTGCCGTAGCGGAAACTAACAGCTTTACAGCTGCCGCGGCTAAACTGAAAACGTCAGTGGCACAAATCAGTCGCCGCGTATCGGCACTTGAAGAGCGTCTTGCGGTTAAGTTACTGCATCGCACGACGCGAAAAGTTTCTCTGTCTGAAGCTGGACAGCTTTATTATCAGCAGTGCAAACACTTGGTCGAAGGGCTAGAACTAGCTGAGCTTGCTGTAACGCAAATGCAAACCGAACCGCGAGGTTTGCTGCGTGTGACAGCGCCTGTGACCTATGGGGAAATGAACCTCGCACCGCTCTTGCATCAGTTTTTGGAGAAGTACCCGCGTGTGGACCTCGATTTAGTTCTGACCAATCAAAAACTGGATTTGATAGAGCAAGGGGTAGACGTGGCGATTCGTCTTGGCCGCCTGCAAGATTCCAGCATGATCGCAAAGCGTCTTTCGTCGCGTCAAAATTACGTGTGTGCTAGCCCTATGTATTTGGAGCGATTTGGCGAGCCTCACACATTATCCGAACTGGCTCGACATCAGTGCCTAGTTGGTTCGGTCGATTATTGGCATTTTAAGGAAAATAAACGCGATAAGTCTTTGCGCGTATCGGGGAGAATTAAATGCAATAGTGGTTTTGCGCTAATGGGCGCCGCAAAACGTGGTTTGGGTTTAGTGCAGTTGCCGGACTATTACGTTCAAGAAGCTCTAGATAACGGTGAGCTAGTCGAGGTGCTGACCGATTACCGAGACGACCGTGAAGGCATTTGGGCACTGTATCCACAAAGCCGAAATTTATCGCCCAAAGTGAGGTTGTTAATCGACTTTTTAGCGCAGGAACTAGCGGATTAGAGTTTTCATGAACTTTAATACAACTGAAGTCGCTAAAACGCCCGGTGATGCCGGGCGTTTTTATTAGGATGAGAGCTGGAATCGAAAAGACATGAATCACTATTGGTTGGATTCCGCGTCTTCACGTTTAATCACTTTGTGCCCATCTTCAGACACGCCTTGCTTCCAATAGCTGCTGATGTAGATATTCTCGCGATCGACTTCTTTTTCGTTGCGGAAATATTGGCGCAGCGCACGCATTGAATCGAACTCACACGCACACCATACCGAAGCGTTACCATCTAACCACTCGAGTTCGCGAACGCTATCAGCCAAGGTTTGCTGTTCAGTTAGCCAAATCAACTCCATGCCTGCTGGCGCGTGTAGGGGTTGAATGTCGGCTGGAGACATCACGCTGATCACAGCGTAGCCTTTGGCCTCTTCTGGCAGCGTGCGAATTTTCGCAGAAAGTGCTGGAAGTGCCGTCATATCGGCAGCCATGAAGAACCAATCCGCCTCAGTATTTAAGTTGGAGATGCTACCCGGCCCTACGATGCTTATCGTGTCGCCTTTTTGCGCGGCCATTGCCCAACGCGCTGCAAATCCGCATTGCAGATCTTGCGTTACGTGTCGGACGAAATCCACTTCGATTGAACTGGTTTCTGGATGAAAGCGTCGGATAGTGTAGGTGCGCATGATTGGTCGGTCGTCTTCTGGCAGGATGCTCAGATCCGCGCCGCCCATATCGTTAAACAGTAATTTGATGTAACTGCCTTCGCAGTCACGAGGAAAGTGGCTCAGCGCCTCACCTTGCAAGGTAATGCGCTGCATGTTTGGAGTGATGGTTTCTGTGTCTGTGACAACAAGCGTTTTAGGTTGAGGCTTCTTTTTCATTGTTACTTTACTCGATAATTATTCTCTTTCTCATTTAAAGATTATCAAGTTCCCTAACAAGAGGGTAGCGTCTTTAAACAAATTTACACTGTGAATTAACGCCAAAGCCTCAAGCAAAATGCAGTATCTGTCCTTTCCCAATTACGTAAAGTGAGTCGTTTTTTAACCCAAAATAGACTTATATCATTGGAATCGTAGACAAAAGCAACAGCGCAGCCATGCTGTAGTTGAACCCCTTAACGCGTTTATCGGTGGTCAACCAACGCTGCAATTGCATACCTGCCGCCGTCCAAAATGTTACCGATGGCAAGTTAGCTAAGCAGAAGATACCGGCGATAAAAGTCAGTTCGAGCCATGCACCGCCACTGCTGTATACCGTAATGGCCGTCAACGCCATCGACCAACCTTTTGGGTTCACCCATTGGAATGCGACAGCCCCTAAAAAAGACATTGGGCGAAAATCGTGTTTTGCTTCGGTTTTGTCGCTGGTGGCGATTTTGTACGTCAAGTACAGCAAATAACTCAAGCTCAACACTTTCAAAATGGAGTGTGTAATTGGATATGCGTGGAACAGGCTCATCAAGCCAATGCCCACCAAAATTAGCATGGCACCAAAGCCAAAGGTAATGCCCAACATATGTGGGATAGTGCGTTTAAAGCCGACATTTGCCCCTGAGGTCATCAACATAATGTTATTGGGACCCGGCGTAAAAGTGGAGACAAAAGCGAACAACGCCAAAGCGCCCAGTTGATGATATTCCATAGATTGTTCCTTGAATCAGTTCTCGATAAGTAAAGAACAACTATAAGTAGAACTGAGGTCAATATTGTGCTTTTATTTGATGATTAGAAACTAAATAAGCAATGAAACATCATCATGGATAGATTTGACGAAAGAATATTGCAAGTGCTTAAGCGCGACGGAAGAATCTCCAATGTAGAGCTGTCGGAACGTGTTGGTTTATCTCCATCTGCCACCTTACGCCGAGTGCAAGATTTAGAGCGTAAAGGCGTGATCAAAGGCTACCGAGCAGTACTGGATAATCAGCAACTTGGCGTGGGTTTTGTTGCTTATGTGTCGATTGGTTTGGCCTCGCACTCTAAGCAGGCACAGCTGGGTTTCGAAGAGCATGTGCGTTTTGTAAACGAGGTGGTGGAATGTCACAACATTACGGGATCTAACGAATATCTCATACGCGTAGAGACGCAAGATCTCGCCGCTTATAAAGCGTTCCATGCTGATGTGTTGGGTGAGTGCGAACACGTCAAGTCGATCACAACGATGGTGGTGATGGACACACCAAAAGACGAGCGATAGCCAAACGAGAGTGACAGTTTTTGTGGCACATGAATTTGAAGTGACTCGAAAGAGTCAGTCGAGTATGAGAATGGTTCACAACAAATGCTGGAAAGCAGATGGCACTCTGACAATTTCCATATTTATTCTCACCTTCTAAATAATCCCATCCTGCTAGTTTTGCTTAAACCGCTTGTGTTTCAGAGCGGCGAGTCAGCAAAATTAAGGATGCACGATGAAATCACATGTAACACTTCCTCTTTTGAGCTTAAGCGCTGTTGCCGCATTGAGCTCATTTAACGTCAACGCCCACGGCTGGGTAGAGTTTCCAAGTGCTCGTCAAAATACGTGTTATTTAGACGGTGGCTTTTGGACCAACGAGATCCCTAACCAAGCGTGTAAAGCGGCTTTTGAAGAATCTGGTGCGTACCCGTTTGTGCAACGCAGCGAAATTGCAGCAAACGTACCAAATTACCGAGATATGGAGCATGTGAAAGCCGTGGTTCGCGACGGTGAGCTATGTTCTGCTGGCGATGCAGCTAAGAAAGGCTTGAACATTCCTTCTCCAAACTGGCAGCGCACCAATGTTACGCCAGATGCAAATAACCAGATTGAATTGGTGTTTTACGGCAAAGCGCCGCACAACCCATCGTACTGGGAATTCTATCTCACCAAGCCAACTTATGATGATTCAAAACCTCTTACTTGGAGTGATTTAGAGCTGATCGACACCGCAGGTGATGTGTATGTTGATGCGGAAAAACGCTACCGTATTCAGGTGACTTTCCCTGCTGATCGTTCCGGCGATGCGGTGCTTTATACTCGTTGGCAGCGCATTGATGTTGCCGGTGAAGGTTTCTACAACTGTAGTGACATTACGTTAAACGGAACGGGCACGACGCCACCGACTGACCCTGTTGATCCAACCGAACCGGGCAATAATCTGACATCTCTGGGCTACTTTGTTCAGCAAGGTTTCGGACCAGTAGAAGCGGGTGACACCATCCGTTTTCGTACGTTTAATGCGACAGGCAATGAAATTGTCGATATTTCACTACCAATCAGTGCAAACAATACGGCGACTTGGGCGGCAGAAATTGCGGATCAATTTAATGCGCAGCAAACGGGCGATTGGTATGTGGGTATTTGGCATCAAGAGATGAATCACTACATGTTCGACAGTAACAACGTGAATGCGAACCAAGTATTAGCGCCAAGTGCAGACTTCAGTTATGCGTTGTCACTGATCAAAGCGGATGTCACGCCACCAGTTGAACCAACCAACTTGTGGGACAAGACAGCCGTTTACAACCAAGGTGATGTGGTGACGCACAACGGCAAAGAATGGACTGCCCAGTGGTGGACGTCTGGTGAGGAACCTGGCACTACGGGTCAATGGGGTGTATGGCGTTAAGCCAGTTATTCGGGCCCTGAACAGTAAAACCCTTCTCATGTGAGAAGGGTTTGTTTTTTCAGTCTAAAACGACCATTTTGGTCGAGTGATTATCTTGAAAATCAGAGCACATATCGTTATTCGCTTGCTCTCCACTCGCTCCAGTTGAGCATCGCGTAGTCTGCCAGTTTTAGCATCGGAATGTCTTCGTGCGTATCACCGTAGGCATAAATAGACGCAAACTCGTCGAGCGAAAACGCGGCCTTAACGCGCGAGACTTTTCTTTCTAAACTGCAATCACCTTGCTGGTAAAAGCCACTCAGTTTTGGCTGTTCTGAGATCAGTTCACTGCACAGCAAGTGGTAACCGTTCGCCTCACACCAAGGCTTGAGATACGCATTGAGTGATGCCGACACCACTACAATGGTATCGCCTCGGTGTTGATGCCAAGCCAGCCTTTCCATCGCTTCTGGCCGTAAGTACAGCGGGATCACTTCATGGGCAAACTGAGTGCCAATCGCTTCAATTTTCTGCGTTTCTTTCCCTGAAAATGCAATAAAACTGCTGAGAGGGCGCATAACACGAGCGGGTAACACTCCGAGTTTGTACAGCGCATAAAATGGCATGATAGCGACCTTTCCTACTCGTTTGCGCAGGCCATAAGCAGAATAGTGGAGGAAAAGGCTAAACATATCCTCTCGGGTGATGGTGCCATCAAAATCAAACAGTGCCAGTGACGGCTTAGTAGTATCGAGCAAACTCGCGCCTATTTTTTGGTTTAAGATCGTTTTGTGTTTATTGATAAAACACCGCCAACCAGATGGTTTCTTGCGTTGGGTCAGTCCAGCTCACTTTGTGTTTGGTATGAGCTGGAATCGTAACGTGATCGCCTGCCTCAAGTCGTTGCACTACATCTGATTCAAAAGTCAGCTCTCCAGCTCCTTTAAGAACCAAGACCCATTCATGTTCTTCTTGATCGTACCAGCCACTTTCGGGCGAGGTTTGCCCCGTAGAGACAATGCGTTCTATACGCAGGTTTTTGTGGGTCAGCAGGTCTTCGAACACTTCCTCGTCGAGGTTATTCGGTAAGTCTTTAAAAAGATTCATGGCCTTTCCTTAGAGAATGATCAGTCCAAAAGGCGCAAGTAATTGCTCTTGTTGCCAATCACAAATCTTAACACCAAACAGAGAAACGCGGCGCACATCCAGCCCGTCTAGTTCGACATGAGTCAGATCACATTGCTCAACGTTAAAGGTTCCCCATTGTTCTGGCGAGAATTCGCAGCGAGATAAATCCGAGCCTTTGAGAGTTGCCCCTGCGAGGTTCGCACCGTTCCAACGGTTTTCAAAGAGGTCACATTTTTCTAGTAACACTCGCTCGAAGTTACAGTAGGTGAGGTTGCAGCCAGTAATAAAAGCAGAACAGAAAAACATGGTGTTACTGACGCGATTAGCAAAGTTCGCACCTTGGAAGTTTGCCCCTTTGAGATCGCACTTACGCAGCTCCAAGCCCATACAATTTGCGCCGTTAAACAGGCTCATCGCCAACATACAGTTCGTGAAGCTGGCATCTTTTAAGTTCGCGAAGCGAAAACTACACCCTTCTAGCGCTTTGGATTCGATAAAGCGAAAGTCGATGAACTTAGCATCGCGCAGATCGGCATGGTCGAAACTGCACATATAAAAGTGGCAGTTTTTAAAGGTGGCATTCTGAAAATCGTGATGAGAAAAGTTTTCTCGTTCAAAAATGAGATCGGTTTTTAACATGTCTTCTCCTTAGCTGCGAGCAGACTAGCACTCCAAGTGACTGATTTTCCAGAAAAATAACTTCTTGTATTTCAGTGTTTTACAAGCCCCTCAAATCGCGATTTTAAGGGGTCAAACGAGCGTTTTAAGTGGGTTGTTTTTTGAAAATAGAAGACGTAGAGGAAGAAGAAAGTTTTTGCTGGCTACGAGCCTTAACGAGAGGATTCGCATTTATGGGTATGCATGGCAACTCACACGCACAGTTTGCATTACAGAATTGTATCCGATTTGCATAATTTGTTGATCGGTATGGCGTTTCTCCATACAAAAAACCTATATTTTTCACAAATTGATTTCCATCAAAATAGTAGGGTTTCTATGTGCTAGATTGCGCACAGCTCAAAAAGATATAGATACCCGTGTGCTTCAAGGCGCTGAGTTTACTTGAAATCTCAGATCAGTTAGCAGGCACCCCTTTGGGTACGACATAACGAAGCCCTACGAAAGGAAATAAAAATGAAAAAAACAATCTGCAGTCTAGCAGTGGTTGCTGCACTCGTGTCACCAAGTGTTTTCGCTCATAAACAAGGTGACTTCGTTCTTCGTGTTGGTGCGGCGTCTGTCGTTCCAAATGACAGCAGTGATAAGATTCTTGGTTCTCAAGAAGAGTTAGAAGTTGACTCAAATACGCAGCTTGGTTTGACGTTTGGCTACATGTTCACAGACAACATCAGTTTAGAGCTTCTAGCAGCAACACCATTCAGCCACGACATTTCGACAGATTTGGTTGGTAGTGATATCGCGAAAACCAAACATTTACCACCAACGCTAATGGTGCAGTACTATTTTGGCGAGTCTCAAAGTAAGTTCCGTCCATACGTTGGTGCAGGTCTGAACTACACCATATTCTTTGATGAAGATTTCAATAGTACGGGTAAAGGCGCTGACCTGTCAGATTTGAAATTAGATGATTCATTCGGTCTAGCAGCGAATATTGGTGTGGATTATATGATCAACGATCAATGGTTCCTCAACGCCGCTGCGTGGTACGCAAACATTGAGACAGAAGCAACTTATAAAGCAGGTGGAGTGAAGCAAAAAACCGACGTCAAAATTAACCCTTGGGTATTTATGATCAGCGGCGGTTACAAGTTCTAAGAAAAACCAGTAGTTACACGCACATTACTATTATTGGCATGACTTTGGGGGCGGTTACGGGGACTGCCCCTCTTTTTTATCCTCGTTTTGATTGCACATCATTTACTCCACTTAGCAACATGCAAAATTGGATCTTTACCTTGCAGATCATTTTATTGTCGGAAGATCGAAAAGTCCTACACTGATCACATAATTGAACAAGTGGACAATATAAATGAGCGACGACATCGCAAAGCATTCCTCCTCCAGATCTAATCTGGTAAAAACTCTTTTCTTTACTCTCTGTGTTATCGCATTTGGTGCGATGTATTGGTCTTGGCAGTATTCAGACAGTCACCCAAGCACGGAAGATGCCTACGTTAGGGCAAAAATTTTGTCGGTAGCGCCTCAGGTAAAAGGCCAAGTGGTTTCTGTGGATGTCAAAGACTTCCAATCTGTTAACAAAGGTGACCTACTGCTGAAGATAGATTCACGCCCATATTTGTTGGCAGTGAAGCAAGCAAAAGCGGCATACCAATTGGCGGTCCAGCAACATGACGTTGCCGATAAGCAGGTAACTGAAGCTGTTGCGGGCTTAGATGCGGCGCGCTCTAACCTGATAGAAGCGCAAGTAGAGTACAAACGTACGGATTCCCTAGTGAAACGCAAACTGGCGTCGGACCAAGATTTAGATACGGCGAAAAACAAACTCGCCAATGCCCAAGCGAGCCTAGAGCAAGCACGTGCGACGGTAGAAAAAGCCATTGCGAACCGTGGTGAAGAAGGCGCAGAGGCTGCGGTCGTTCAACAAGCGGCAGCACAGTTAGCGCAAGCGGAGCTGAACTTGAGCTACACCGACATTACGTCACCAGTGGATGGCATTGCCGGTGAAATCAATACGCACGTAGGCTCGGTCGTTAGCGTGGGTCAAACGTTGTTCCCTGTGATTTTAAAAGACAGCTATTGGGTACGCGCGAACTTTAAAGAAACCGATCTTACTCATATTAAACCTGGCATGCATGCGGATGTGGTGATTGATATGTACCCAGACGTGGTTTGGAAAGCAACGGTAGAGCAGCTGTCGCCTGCGAGTGGTACATCGTTCTCCTTGATGCCACCAGAAAACGCAACGGGTAACTGGGTTAAAATCAAACAGCGTTTCCCTGTCCGTTTGGCATTAGAAGTACCGGCCGATGCGCCGCAACTTCGCGTGGGTGCGAGCTCAGAAGTCACCATTGATTTGCAAAGTAGCGTGCAATGAGCCATCAAATTACGGCAGACAAACGGGGGATTGCCACCGTTGCCGTGATGCTTTCTGCCATCATGGTGTTAATCGATATGACCGTTGCGAACGTGTCGCTATCGCACATGATGGGCGCGTTGGGCGCAACGGCAGACCAAATTACTTGGGTGCTGACGGGTTACAGCATGGCGGAAGCGATCTTCATTCCGATGACCAGTTTCTGGGTGTCGCGCTTTGGTGAACGCAAAGTCATGCTGGTTGCCGTGGTCGGTTTTGTGATTGCCAGTGCGCTTTGTGGGCAAGCACAGTCTCTTGAAGAGATGGTGCTGTTTCGCATTATCCAAGGCGCTTTCGGCGCGTCGGTGATTCCATTGGCGCAGTCGACGTTAGTGCAGATTTATCCGTACGAACAAAAAGGCAAAGCGATGGCGATTTTCTCCATCGGCATTTTGCTTGGTCCTATTTTGGGCCCAGTCGTGGGTGGTGTGATCACCGACAACATTAACTGGCGCTGGATTTTTTACATCAACTTGCCATTCGGTTTGATCTGTACCTCTTTGATTTATCGTTATATCCACATCGACAACAAATCCAAACCTAACTTTGACTGGTGGATCATCGGTTACATGGCGTTAGGTGTGGGCGCGTTGCAGTTTGTGTTGGATAAAGGGAACGAAGAAGACTGGCTCAACTCACGCATGATCCAGACGGCGATATTGCTCGCAGTAATGGGATTGGTGATGTGGATCTATCGCAGTTGGAAAACCAAAAGTCCAATAGCGCCATTATGGCTACTGAAAGACCGAAACCTTATGGTCTCGTCATTGATGATTGCCGTGGTGTCGATGGCGATGTTTGGTCTGACGACTCAACAACCAATGCTGTTGGAAAGCTTGCTGGATTATCCGGTCTCAACCACTGGCTTATTAATGGCACCTCGTGGGTTGGCGTCAGCGGCGATGTTGATTTTGGTGATTAAGCTCAATCCGCAATTCGATCCCAGAATCAAAATAGTCTTTGGCTTGAGCTGCATCGGGATTGGTAGCTATTTGATGACGCAGTACTCACTGCAGATCGATACATTTTGGATTGTGATGCCGAGTATGATTCAGGGGATGGGGCTTGGTTTAACTTTCTCGACGCTATCCACCTTGGCGTATTTAACGATTCCGAAAGAGCAATCTGTTGCGGCGGCGAGTATTTACAATCTGTTCCGTACCATTGGTAGTTCGTTTGGTATCTCTATCGCAACCACGTTCCAATATCGTGATAGTCAGCAGCAATGGCATGCGCTGGGAGAGGGTATTAATCCTTATAATCCTAACTTGCATGACTGGGCGGCCAATCAGGGGCTTTCTATTACCGACCCGGTTGCGTTAGACCAATACCAACAGATGTTGCAGCAGCAATCGCAAATGGTCGCGTTTGTGCACACCTTCCAGCTTGTGGGAGTGATGTTCGTGATCATGATGCCGATGCTGGTTTTCATTCGGTCGCGTGAATAACATGAAGTTCCGGTGAATAGTGTAAGAGAACGCCTCTCAAGTTGTGTCAGCTTGAGAGGCGTTTTTTATTGGACAGTGCCAGTGAAAGAAGGACGTTTACTCAAATGTCACTTCGTCAAAATGCGGATTGGTTTTGAGCGCGCGCATTGCGACTAATTGTTCAGTCGGGAAGGCGGTGTGCTCACCATCCATATCTAAAAACAAGCACTCTTGTCGCTGCATGTCGTAGCCTGTGTCGAACGCGTTGCCCTGATGAGTTTCACCATTTTTTAGTGTGATCTCGATAGGGAGCTTAAACATACAGGCGATTTCAATAAAATCGTATTGGCTGCAAGTCACCATAGCTTTCTCCTTTCAAACCGACGCAGTATTCAGAAGGTTTGAGAACCGCTTCCTTAATATAGAAAACGTTTGATTGAAACTGAATCTTCATCTTACACCTCATTTTGGTCACGAAATAGACATACACGCACGTTTTAATAAACCTACTGTTGAGCGTTCGCAAGCGAGACAAAACTACGATATGTCTGAAACGATACTTAAGCGCACATACCTAACGAGTGAACAAAAGACACAAAAGCCAAGTTCACTGATTTCCCCTCAAACCTACCATGCGCAGTTGGCGCACCGTGTTCACCACTCGCCTCAATTTGAAAACGGCCGCGTTAAAAACGAGATGCCAAATATCCCTAGCCCGCAATCATTCTGGCAGGTGTGTTGGAGCTATCTTGGTGGTAGAACGCCATTGAGTCCTAACGAACATCTGCCACATTTCCCAATTCAACCTACGCAGTTTGCGCAGAGAAGTGAATCGATGCGCGTTACTTGGCTGGGCCATTCCACCATGCTGGTGGAGGTCGATGGCATTCGAATTCTGACTGATCCGGTATTTGATTACGCTTCTCCGTTCATCGCAAAAGCGTGGTTTGAACGCAATATTCCCAATACCCATGCCAGAGATTGTTTGCCGATTCCTGAAATGATCGTGATTTCGCACGATCATTACGACCACTTAGAAGCATCGACCATACGTTTCTACGCTGATAAATCCGTGACGTTTTATGTGCCCTTAGGGGTTGGCAAGCATCTGATAAAGTGGGGCGTTTGCGCAGACAACATCGTGGAATTCGATTGGTGGGATAGCGTGCACTATGCCGGAATCGAACTGATTTGTACGCCCGCTAACCATAATTCTGGTCGTACTTATTTCGATAAAAACTCGACCTTGTGGGCTTCTTGGGTCATCAAAGGTAAAGAAGAGACGCTCTATTTTAGTGGCGATTCAGCTTACGATTCGCACTTTTCCGAGATCGCAAAGCGATGTGGGTCAATCGACATTGCTTGTTTGGAAGTGGCTGCCGATGTGAAAGGCCAAGGTTATCCGGTCGAAAACTGGGGGCACATGCAGGCTCACCATACCGTGCAAGCGTTTCACGATTTAAATGCGAAAAAACTGTTGCCCGTGCATTGGGCTACATACGAGCTATTTACTCACCGTTGGGACGAACCGATTTTAGATTTGCTTACCCATTGTCAAAAAGAACATATAACGCTGCTGACGCCAATGCCGGGGGAGAGTTTTTACGTTCATCAAGAACATATAAATAAACAATGGTGGCGAGAAAAAAATAGGTGAGCCAGCTAGAATTTTGACTTAATAATATGTTCTTACTTCAATAATTATTTTAGAAGTTAACCTTGTTATTTTCAGAATATAACAAGGTTTTTTACTCGCTTACTCATCAATCACTTGAGGTTTTAACTCGACGACATTTCCTTCCGGATCATGTATATAGAGTGATCTACCGAACCCTTGTGCGCCATACCGCTTCGCAAACTCTTCGGTTTCAATGCCGCGCGCACGCAGATATTCCAGTAATTCATCCTCGGAAAAAGGCGCCAATTGCAGGCAAAAATGGTCAATATTACGACCATTTTGAACTGGTGGCTTACCGCCAAGTTGCCCTAACTCGCTGTCCACCGTCACCACATCAATCAATGCGTTACCTGCCCTAAGTTGAGTTAAACCAAGTTCCGTTACTTCGCGTTCGACAGGGCAGCCCAAAATGTCTCGATAGAAATGCAACATAGCATCGAGGTTACAGGTCCTTAAAACAACATGATCAAGCGCTTTGATGGCGATTGGATTTTTGGTGGGCATGCTTCACTCCTTTTTGCATTGTGTTGAGGTAAGTATAAAGTGACCTTAAAAGTGGTGAGAGAAATGATCAAATTCCAGATGTTTTTTTGCTAGAGCGAGTGCAGAAACACTGCAACTCAAAGCAAACAAAAAAGGCTAGCGTATTGCTAGCCTTTTGGAATATGGATGGGGCTATTACTCGTAATCAGAAGCGTAAGTTTCTTCGTATGAATGTGAGTAAAGCTCGAATAGGTTGCCGAATGGGTCTTCTAGGTAAACCATTTTCGCAGGCTTATTATCGTCTTCTGGGTGGTAACGCATGATGTCCATGCGCACTTTGCCACCTAGTGCTTCGGTGCGTTTGATAGCACCTTCAAAATCGTCTGTCTGCAAACAGAAATGGAAGATACCGATGCGAGAAAAATCCACTTCATGGCGCTCTTGACGCTCTTTCATTTCGAATAATTCAAGGCCGATGCCATCACTTGTCACAAGGTGCGCAATGTTGAAGCCTTTAAAGCCTTCCCCAAAGACCGCAATACACATTCTGCCAATTGCCGTTTCGCGTTCTTCAATTACTTTCGTGTTGCCCATAACGACTTTTAGACCTAGCGCTTGCGTGTAAAACTCAACCGCTTTGTCCATATCTCCGACCATAATACCGACATGATTCATTTTCATTTGTTTGCTCCCAACATGTGTGTTTGAACGTTGTCTTGTTTCGATGTGGGAGAGTATATGGTGTGATGTTGATTACATGAAATTATCATAAATTATAAAAATGATAATTTTATTTAATGCTATGCATGTTGGGATTGAGTTAGTGAGCTAAGGCCTCAACAGCTTGCCTCACCGAGGTGAAATGAATCTTGATAATGCACCGTTGCGCGAGGCTGAATTCATGCGATTGGATTAATGACGTAACCTCTTCTACGGACAGCGTTCGTTCTTTTGGGTGTAAAAGAGTGGTGTTTGAACCATTGTTTTTCAATTCGAACGTTTTGCCATTTGAGTCAATAACGTAATCATCTTGCCCAAAAATGAGGGCTTCGCATTCAGAGTCTAAGTCGGACTGGGAATGCGTGTAGATCAGCTCATCGTCGCCGTCTAGTTTTAGCAAGCATGGCCAACATACTGCGTGGTCTCTCATGGTTAACTCATTATTCATTGTTATTTAGAAACTTGACCCAGGTTGTTGCAAAAACGCTAACTCTTCGGGAGTGCTCTTTCTTCCCAGTATCGCATTGCGATGAGGATAGCGCCCAAACTGGTCGATGATGGCTTTGTGTTTTAGCTCAAAATCGTAGTTATTTTCAAGCCCTGATGCGCGAAACAATTTTTCAGCTTGGACATGAATGAGGCGAGATTCGCTGTGCATAAACGGCATGTACAAAAAGCTTAGCTGCTCGGGCGCTAATTCTTTGTCGTGACCTAACCGAATTGCCTCTTGAGCCAATGCTAATGCGAGTGGGTCTTGTGCAAACGCTTTTGGGGTGTTGCGATACACATTACGTGAAAACTGGTCGAGGACGATGATTTCGGCCAATCGTCCTTGTGCGCTGTCACGCCAATTAAACAGTTCACAACGAGCGGCTTGTTCTAATACCGAGGCAAATCGCGATGCAATACGCTTGTCCAGTTCTGGGTTGTTTTCAAACCAATTTTGGGGCGATAGCTCCTCGAACCAAAATTTGATGACTTCTTGGTACATGGATCTTCCTTCCTATTGCATTAGCTAAAGAATAAAAAGCCAGAAGGCAAGCTCCTGGCTTTCTGCGTGTTATCGACCGTAAGTCTCTACGATGTAACGTTCAAAATTGTCACACATTTGTTCGTCAGAGATGGCGTTGCTTGCCAGCTCTTTACTGCCGTCGACGACTTTAATCGCGGCGTTCAGTGAAGCGACTGATGCTCGCTCTCGCGTCACAAGTGAGTCGATTTTCTTCTGCTGCACTTCCCATGCCTGTTCTGGCGACAGGTTACACACGTCTGCAAGGTATTTGGCATTGAAGCCTTCGCCAGTCAGGCTGACAATGGTTTCGTTGTGCGACAAGTGATTGCCTGCGTGCCAGTAGTGTTTTGCCAGCAGTGGGCCAATTTCTGGGTTATCCGTCAGGTAACCAAACTTCTCAAGGAAGTATGCACGGGTCTGATACACCGCCATGTGCGCGAGTAGATAACCTTGATACGCACAAGCCGCTTCGTCGGATAGCAAATGTGGAATCGCCATCAGTGGGCGAGGGCTGCATTCCAAACCAAGGATCTGCTTTTCACAATCGCGAGCGAGCTTAGTGATGCGCTCTGGCGTTAACTCGTCATCGCTCAATTGATACAACGCGCGCTCAAAATATGGTACAACCAAGATGCTACGTTCTTCATAAGCTTTGAATGGCTGACGGCTGTTGATCATTGCTTGAATAATCTCATCAGGAACAGAATTCCCTTCATCATCCAGTGCGTACTGTTTTAGCCAATCGGCATCGGTTAACAGGCTATCACAGAACATCGACTGAGTTTCTGCATAAGCCATTGACGTCGGCGAAAACTCCTGCGAGAAACAAGGCGCGTTCATTTTTACGTTCGCAAAGTGTGCTGCGTGGCCGCCTTCGTGGAACAGCGTGTTAATGCCATCGTAGCCACTGCCCACTTGGTCTGGTTTGGCATTACTGGTGAAGTTCACCTGCGCTGCGACCCATTCGCCTTGATTATAGAAAGAAGGGATAGGGCCGTGGCAGAACCCGTTCGGGTACTTACCTTTGCGATCTAGTAAATCCAGCGTTAGCGTCGCGCCAGAGTAATCAATATTTAGGCGACCAAATGATTCTACCCAGCGTCTCAGAGATTTTGAGAACGGCACGTATGGGTCAAGGTCACGCATAACGTTACCCGCGAATGAGTAAACAAAGTTGTAGCCTGCTAGTGCGCTTGCGCCTTTCTCTTTCGCCAAGTTTTCTAAGCTGTTTAGGTGCGCATCTCGCGTGCGTTGTTCGAAATCTTCCAAAATCTCGAATAGCTGCTCAGTGCTCATCTTTTCCGTTTTTTGCACGGAGTAATCAAAGAAAGTCGCATAACCCAGTGAGCGAGCGAACTGGTTGCGCAGTTTGATCAGTTCAATAAAGCCGTTTTGCAGTAGCCATTGTTCAAGGTTCAGCAACGCTTGATGAGCCGATTGGCGAACTTCTTCATGATTGCTGGTGCGAATGGTTGAGCTTAATACTGGAAGTGAACCTTCTACTTGCTCGCCGTTCTCATCGGTAAATGTTTGTACGTGGTTCTGTTTTTTCTCGAAGAGCTCAGCTTCAAAGGCAATGAGCTGATTTTTCAACGCTTGTGCTTTTTCGCCCTCGATAGCGTGAGATTCAAACATCGCCAGCCAACCAGATAGACCCGTAATGGTTTGTTGTTTCTCTTGTGGGTCGGTAATTGAGTCCGCGGCTTCAAGCTGTTGTTTGATGGCAGTAATTTGCTCGGCGTTGCTTAAAAAGCTTGTCCATGCCGTTTGTGCTTGCGTCGAGCCATTATGGTCATCGCTGATCCCCATGTAAGTTTCCCAAAAGAAATCTTCTTTGGTGCGGTGAATCGCAAGGTAACGTTGATTGAGGTCGTTGAGGTAATCCGTTGCGGTCATTTTGATCCTTCAAATGGTTTCGTTATGTAGACAGTTGATTATTGCACGCTTGGTCGCGAGAAAGGAATGTTAATCTCATTTGTCGATTTTGCATCGCGTAAAGGTGATTTTACTATTTGTTTACATTTGGGTGAGTTAATAGGAGTTATGAGCTTGCAGTGTTAAGACTGGTATGGAGTTTACAGTTTATTAAGTAATTAATCTGCGGTGCGCTATCGATGATCCTTATCAGGTGTAATAAGATTTCCATATCGTGGCGATACAGTTGGAAACGATATGATAAATAAGACAACAGTTACGTTATTGGCGGTAGGTACGATTTTAGTTGGATGTTCCACAGTCGCGCCACCAAGAAATGATGCGGTTGAAAGCATTCAACAAAAGTGTTCTGTGATTTTAAGCAATGATGTTGCTGGCGACCAGCGCTGGCAGACGTACAACGGCTTGCTTGTAGAATATGCCGTGCATGGCGTTAAGAGTCAGGCACAACTGGAACGTTTTGAAGCGTTTGTGCAGAGAGTGCAAGATGATGAGTCTGGACAGTTAGTTACTGAGTTGATTGAGGTCACCGACTGGGGATGCTCAAACGGCAATTATCTTGAAGAGATGAGCTTGTTTATTCAAGAAGTTCAAAAGTAAAAAACCGAGCGTTAAGTCGCTCGGTTTTTCTGTTTGTGGAACGCTTTTGTGCGCTGGCTCGTCAGGACGTTTACTCCTCTGGATACTCGCCCATACCTTGCGTTTTACCTTCCGCTTTCCAATGCTCTCCAGGAGCAAATGCTTCATCGCATAAATCTACGGTGTAGCCCATTTCTGTGATTTCCTTCAAAGTGAGGTTATCAGCAATATTTGCAACTTCCCCCGATTTATTCCGTAACTCCATGTTGATCTCTCCTCTGTAGGTAGACGAGTGGCATCAATGCACAGTGAAGAATGCATTGGTAACCTTTGTTCTAAGTATATAACCCGCTGCTAAAAATGAAGGTTTAATCCACTTTTTAAATATGGGTAATTGGATAATGCTTTGAGCTGCTTCCGTTATTTAGAACCGCAGCATCGCGATAGTTTGCCATTTGTGATTTATTGAGTGATTAAACGGTCAATTTGGAAACTCGAAATGGTGATTCTCGACCACGCTTTAGCACAACAAATTGTTGATCGAACCATGTCCATCATTGGTCACAATGTGAATGTGATGAACTCGGCAGGCATCATCATTGGCAGTGGCGACCCTAAACGTGTTGGGCAAGTGCATGATGGCGCGGTACTGGCGCTGAATCATGGCGATTCGCTAGAGCTTAATGAGCAGCAATGTTTGACGTTGCAGGGTGTCAAACCCGGTATCAATATGTTGTTGAAATTACATGGCGACGTGGTCGGTATTGTTGGCGTCACAGGAGAGCCGGAGAAAATCCGAGATTTTGCAAAACTGGTTAAAATGACCGCTGAACTAACAATCGAGCAAGCTGCGCTGGTGGAAAAATTTCAGTGGGACAGACGTCATCGTGAAGAGTTTATTCTGGCTTGGATCAATGGCAAATTGACCGATGAAGAGCTGAAAGATTGGGCGATGCGTCTTTCTATCGATGTTACTCAACCACGGGTGGCAACGGTGATTGAAGTCTCGACGCCGTCGGCCTCGAAAAGCATGAAGAGTGTGCGCAATATTGTTGAGCTGCTTGAATACCCAGAGCGTAACAACCTAGTTGCGATTGTCTCAGTGAATGAAATTGTGGTGTTGAAACCGTGTCATTCCGCCAAGCAGTGGGATAGCCAAGTTGAAAGTGAGCGCATTGATAAGTTGATGTCGCGTTTAAGCGATCACGATTCGCATACGTTTCACATTGCGCTAGGGCAGCTGTTTAATGAGCCTAAAGATGTCGCGTTGTCATACCAAAGTGCGAAGCAGGTATTAGCTATTGGCAAGCAGTTCTACCCAGAGAAACGTAAGTACCTGTTCGATGAACTTCGTTTGCCTGTTTTGTTAGCGCCGTTGGCGGATATTTGGCAAGGTGAACAAATTATTGATGGTGTGAAACGGTTGAAAGAGAAAGACAAATCTGGGCAATTACTGAAAACCCTAGATGCACTGTTTGAATGCAATGGCAATGTAACAGAATGCTCTAAAATGCTGTTTATTCACCGGAACACTCTGCGCTATCGGTTAGAGAAAATCACCGAGATAACAGGGCTACCAACAACCAATTTTGTGGGGTTAGCGGAGCTTTATATTGCGACTCGGCTCTCAAAAATGTCGTGATGTTGTGCATTTGCACAATACGCGTTATTTTTTGACCACATCATTTGTCACTCCGCCTAAAGGAATTCGAAAGCAAACGATTAATAATTCATGCGTCCCTACATGTTGAGTGAGCCAACACGGACTCGCTCAGCAAAATAAGAATAAATGGAGTTATCATGAACCTTATATTAATCCTGCTTGGGGTGATCGCATTTATTGTGCTCACGACCACCAAATTCAAATTACATCCCTTTTTAGCGCTGATCATCGCGGCGTTCCTTGCGGCATTTGCTTACGGCTTACCGGCAGATAGCATTGCCAAAACCATTGCTTCTGGCTTTGGCGGCATCCTTGGTTACATTGGTTTGGTTATCGTTTTAGGTACCATCATCGGTGTTATTTTGGAAAAAAGTGGTGCGGCGATCACCATGGCCGATACGGTCATCAAAGTGTTGGGTGAGCGTTTCCCAACATTGACTATGAGCATCATAGGTTACATCGTTTCTGTTCCGGTATTTTGTGATTCAGGCTTTGTCATTCTGAACTCGCTCAAAGAATCACTCGCGAAGCGTTTAAAAACCTCAAGCGTTGCGATGAGTGTGGCGTTGGCAACTGGCTTATACGCAACGCACACGTTTGTGCCGCCAACTCCTGGCCCGATTGCCGCTGCGGGTAACTTAGGCCTGGAATCTAACCTTGGTTTAGTGATTGGTGTGGGTGTGTTTGTTGCAGCGGTTGCGGCGTTAGCGGGTATGTTGTGGGCGAACCGATTCCAACATGTTGAACCAGATGGCATTGAAGCCGTAGAAGAAATTCAGCAAGACTGGCAAGCACTCAAAGCGTCTTACGGCAAATTGCCAACGGCGAGCCAAGCATTCGCTCCTATTTTTGTTCCTATCTTATTGATCTGTTTTGGCTCTATCGCGAAATTCCCAAGCCTACCGCTGGGCGAAGGTTTTGTGTTTGATGTTCTGACTTTCTTAGGACAGCCACTAACGGCATTAGTGATTGGCCTGTTCCTTTCTGTTCGCCTACTCAAATCAGACAACAAGATTGAAGAATTTGGCGAGCGAATCAGCCAAGGTATTACGGCTGCTGCGCCTATTCTTTTGATTACCGGTGCGGGTGGCGCATTTGGCGCGGTATTAAAAGCCACGCCGCTAGGTGAATACTTGGGTACGACGCTATCGGCGCTGGGCGTGGGTATTTTCATGCCATTTATCGTTGCGGCTGCGCTAAAATCGGCACAAGGTTCGTCAACGGTTGCACTGGTGACCACATCGGCTTTGGTTGCGCCTATGCTTACGCAATTGGGGCTCGATTCAGAAATGGGCCGCGTATTAACGGTGATGGCGATCGGTGCTGGTGCGATGACGGTTTCTCATGCAAACGACAGTTTCTTCTGGGTAGTTTCGCAGTTTAGCCGCATGTCGGTGGGCTTAGCGTACCGCGCGCAAACCATGGCTACGCTCGTTCAAGGTGTCACGGCAATGGCATTGGTGTACATTTTGAGCCTCGTTCTCTTATAAGTCTCTGGAAATACGTATGAAAGTGGTAATTGCACCTGATTCATTTAAAGAAAGCTTAACCGCCAAACAAGTGAGCGAGGCGATCAAAACGGGTCTTGCTCGCGTATGGCATGATGCCGAGTTTGTTACGGTTCCGGTCGCAGACGGTGGCGAAGGCACGGTTCAGTCTTTGATAGATGCAACTCAAGGCGAACAAGTCTTCACAACGGTGACCGCGCCATTAGGGAATGATGTTGAAGCGTTTTATGGCATCCTCGGCGACGGCGAAACCGCGGTTATTGAAATGGCGGAGGCCAGTGGTCTGCACCTTGTGCCGAGTGATGCTCGCGACCCAAAACTGACCAGTAGCATTGGTACTGGACAGCTGATCAAACACGCGCTAGATAGAGGTATTCAACGCTTAATCATTGGTTTGGGCGGCAGCGCTACCAATGATGGTGGCGTGGGCATGTTGACCGCGTTGGGGGTGGCGTTTCTTGATGAGTCTGGTCATGCAATTACCCCAAATGGAGGCGGGTTAGCGGCGCTTGCGTCCATCGATATTTCTGGTCTTGACCCTCGTTTAGCAACTTGTGAAGTGTTGGTAGCGTGCGATGTTGATAACCCACTCTGTGGTGACAAAGGCGCGTCGGCTATCTTTGGCCCGCAAAAGGGAGCGACCGTATCAGACGTCACTCTGCTCGATAACGCATTGCGCAAGTTTGGCGAGTTGACGGAACAAGCGACGGGTAAGCATGTACTGACTCGTGAAGGGGCGGGTGCTGCTGGTGGTATGGGCGCGGCCTTGCTCGGGTACACGCCAGCACGTTTGCAACCGGGAATTGAGATTGTGCTTGAAACGGTCAAACTTGCTCAGCATGTTGCGGATGCGGATATCGTATTTACAGGCGAGGGTCGAATCGATCATCAAACCGCACATGGCAAAACGCCGATGGGCGTTGCTCAGGTCGCCAAGCAGTGTAATTTACCAGTCATTGCATTAGCAGGCTGTGTGGGCGACAACTATCAGGCGGTTTATGAGTGCGGCATTGATGCGGTGTTTGCTTGTGTACCAAGGGCGATGAGCTTACCTGAGGCCATGAAAGAGGCCGACGTCAACGTTGCTAACTTAGCCGAAAACGTCGCGAGAATGTGGCAAATTAAGTCGCACTGAAGGCGATGACGATATGAAAAACTCCACCTTTGCGTGGAGTTTTTTGTTGTTACGTGTTTGCGTGTGTAGGCATAAGTTCATTTAGCAAGAGCGAGTTAACAGGCATGCTTTGCTATCAATTTTGCCAGTGTTTGCATCGCTTGACTCCAATCGGTTTCATGACCAAAGTTTGCCACGCTGAGGCGTACGCAATGCCGATATTGCCCTTGAGTGCCAAATACGGTGCCGGGAAGTAGGCTGATTCTGTGCTTATTGCATGCTTGATACAACGCATAGCTGTCCGTGTCTTCGGGCAGTCGCAACCAAAGTAAGAACGAGCCTTGTACGGCGTTGATCTGGTATCGATTTTTTAGAGGTTCGTATTCATCCAAGTATTGATGAAGCATCTGGATAAATCGTCGCATGTTGTTTTGATAAACCCGCCCCATTCGCGCAGTATGCGTTCGATACTTGCCTGACGTTAGAAACGTTGCCACGGCGGATTGCATCAGGTTCAAACTGCCCATGTTCTCACACAGTAGATATTGTTCAATTTGGTCTCGATATCGCCCCGCCAACATCCAACCAATTCTCAAACGCGAATCGAGCGTTTTGGATAACGAATTCACGTAAATTACGCGTTGCTTGTCATCGAGCAATCTCAAGCTTGGCAATGGCTTATCATAACTTAACCCGCCAAACACATCGTCTTCGATAATAGGAATATTGCCGGACGCCAATAGTAATTGTTGACGCTTTTCTAGCGGCATCATGGCACCAGTTGGATTGGTGAAGTTTGGCGTTACGATGATCGCTTTTATGTCCCATGTCGCCATTGCTTTTGCTAAGGCTTCGGGGCACATACCGTCGCGTGGGCAACTCGGAATTTCCACCACTTTGAGGCCGAGTGATTCTAGCATCAATAAGTTGCCAAAATAGCAAGGGGACTCCACCGCGACGATATCGCCTTTTTGTGTCGTTGCGCGCAGCGCTAGGCTAATGGCTTGTTGCGCGCCGTGCGTCACCATGATCTCATCCAACTTGGCTGGCGTGCCCAAATCTTGTGTGATTTTCGCTAGTTGTTTGATTAAGAGGTGATCACCGGGTGGTAATTGGTAATGGCTCGGTACATGCGTTTGCTGCCGGCTGTGGCGGCCGATCTCGGCGTACAAGCTTTTGATCGCGGGGGAGTCAATGTTTGGGTGGGCAGAACCGGTAGGCAAACGCTCTTGGTATTCAGGATAAGTAAGGATTTCTTTGCAGATCGAGAGCAAATCCACGCGAGTCGGATCCGGAATTGAGCGAGAGGTCGGCAAGGCGACTTTAACTCGATAACCCGATTTGGGAACCGAGTAAACCAAGTTTTGTGCTTCCAGCTCTTGATACGCACGAATCACGGTATTTTTACTGACGTTTAATTCTTGGCTCAACGAGCGAATGGAGGGCAGTCGATCATCCGCCTGATAAACGCCACCATTGATGGCTTGTTTGAGGTGTTTTTCCACCACGAGGTACTTATTCCCTTCACCGCTTCCCAATAAATCTGTACCCATAAAAACACTTCCATCTGTCACTTTTTGAAAACACTGTACCTAATTACATTAGCAGTATCTCAAAACATAAAACAAGCGTGAGTGAGGCGATCATGTTAATCCGAGCCATCCCTTTTGTATTTGTCATCCTTTGGGCTTCTGGATTCGTTGGTGCGCGTTTTGGTTTGCAATATGCCGAGCCAGCGACACTACTTTCTATCCGTATGGCATTCAATGTCTTACTGTTTTTGGTTCTTGTGGCGGTATTGCGTAGAAGGTTGCCGACAGGAAAAGATTTTTGGCACAGCTGTGTAGTTGGTGCGTTGATCCACGGTTTCTATCTGGGCGGTACTTATTTCGCTATCGCCTTGGGTATGCCTGCTGGGTTGAGTTCGTTGTTGGTGGGTATTCAACCGATTTTAACCGCGGCTTTGCTGGTGGCGTTTGTTCGTGAGGAGTTTAAGCCCTCGCAATGGCTGGGTTTGGCTCTTGGTTTTGTCGGTATCGCTATGGTGTTGATGGGCAAAATGGAGTGGCAATCCGAGCAGCATAAAGTGCTGGCTATTGGTTTGTGTTTATTGGCTTTGGTTGGTATCACGCTAGGGACGCTTTATCAGAAAAAACATTGCCAACAAGTGGATATGGTCGGTGGTGCGACGGTGCAATATTTGGCCGCGCTCATCATGTTTCTGCCCGTTGCGATGCAGTTTGAAACCATGCAAGTGCAGTGGGAACTGGAGTTTATTTTGACTGTGTTGTGGTTGGTCGTCGTGCTCTCTTGTGTAGCTATTCTACTGCTGTTGTACATGGTTAAGAACGGTGCAGCATCGAGCGTAGCTTCTGTATTCTACCTGGTGCCGCCAACGACGGCGATTCAGGCTTGGCTCGCGTTTGGAGAGTCATTTGATTGGATGGGGATTTCTGGTTTCGTACTGGCAGCTACGGCGGTGTATTTGGTGGTTAAAAAGCCGGATCTGACGATAAAGAAATCGATTCAAACAGAATATACCTAAATTGGGTAGGGACATTTGCGTACCAGTGGGTACAATCTGCTTCATCTTAATCCGTGGAGCAGAATGATGAAGGTAAAGCCAGATCGAATGACCGCCATGCGTAGCATCATCGAGCAAGTAAAAGCGGAACTACCAATTTATGAACCAGAAACGTTTGTATGTGGACCAGAAGGGCAGTGCATTGGCTGTCCGAAGAAATTGTTGGAAATGGTCGATTCAGAAGTCACTTATTGGGAGTCAGCCATGGAGCGCGGCATTGTTCCGCAGTTCGATGAGATTCGTCGTTTTGGCAAAATGTGCACGAATGTTCGTCGTGGTCTGGTGCGAAATAATGTGCCTTTACTCAGTAACTAGAGAGTAAAAGTCGTCTAATATCTGACACATAGCGTCGTTTTGTTACACTGCTCTTTGGGTGCTGTTCTCAAGTTTGCGTGGTGTTTGTCTCTTCTTACCCTTTGGGTCTTTAATCGTAAAAAATTGGCGATATATTGGCTCGGTCTCACATGGATGTGGGGCTATTGTCTTGGGCTAGTTGAGATAAGAAACGTGAAATCAAAGGGATTTACGCTGATGGAAATCACCATAGTGCTTACCACTTTGGCTTTCATCGCATTAGCTGCTTTACCAGTACTACTCGATATTCATCGCCAAGCATACGCTGCGATGCTGCACAGTTCTCAGTCTTCTTTGGGTACGGCTCTCAAATTCTTTCATGCTCAAGCTGTGATTGATAACGCTTACGGCCAAGAGCACGTTCACTACATTGACCGACATGTCAAAACACGCAAAGGCATGCCAGAAGCGAGTGCCGATAGTATTCGAGCTTTGTTAGAAATCGATCTACCAGCCAGAGGTTATTCGAAAATTGACGTGCCGTGCAAAGGCAGTGATTTTTGCATCATCGGTCAGCAGCACCCAAACAGTGCTCATTTTGTCGCTATTCCTGATTATCAGTTCTTAGATAAATCGGGTGTTGATCGCGTGGTGTACATTTGGCCGCAAGGTTACACACTGGCAGAAGAAGCATGCTATTTCTACTACGTGAATCAAGCCTCTAACGATTCAATTGTTCGAGGGCATGTGACGCAAGGGTGTTAACCCCGAATAAGTGTTGCGAACAACGGTTATCGTGACTCTACAAATCTGGGCTTTTCGAACGGCTTTGCGCTTTATACAATATCATTTTTTTGACTCATCAAGACTTTACCATTTGGCAAGGTCACTTCCCCAAGTTCTCCCTGATGTTCAAATCCAAACCGTTCATACAAAGCAATCGCTGGTGTGTTGGTTGTGTATACGTAGAGTGCGATTTGGTCGTAACCAAATTCCCAACCACGTGCGATCGCGACTGCCAATAGTTTCCGCCCCAATCCTTTGCCTCGGTAGTTTTTGTCGATGTGAATACCAAGAATACCGACGCGAAGGCGTTGCCCTCTTTCGTAACCGCACATCTCAGCTGGGTAGATTTCAACACTACCGATAAGTTTTTGGCGGTCAAACGCGACAAACTGAGGGATGGACTCGTTTTCCACACGTTGCAGGATTCTGCGAAGCGTTGCGTTATCGGGTGCCGGAGAAATCAAAAATTCCCCTTCGGAGTACACTCGATTCCACAGCGCGGTGAAGCGCGCGATATCGCTCACCTTGATGGATCTGATTTGCATTCATCTTCCTTGATTAGTGCAGGTTAGTAACGGTTAGGGGATAAGCTCAGATAAACAACGAATTTGGTTAGGAATGGCTTCGGCTGGTGCATCAGCGCCCGTTGGGTTAAACCAAATTGTGTTTACGCCCGCTTTCATCGCAGGGTAAATATCTTTGTGAGGTAAATCGCCAACCATGGTTATTCCACTTACGTTAACCCCTAACTGTTTTGCGATGGCGAGATAAAACTCAGGTTGGTTTTTAGCGATACCGAGGTTGGCAAAACAAAAATAGCCATTTAAGTATTGGTCTAAGTCGACGCGAACAAATGCACGCTGAATCTCTTCCATGTTGGAATCAGATGCACTGGTCGCAATGTAGATGGGATGATTTTGGGAAAGTATTGCCAGTGTTTCTCTGGCTTGAGGAACTGCTTCTACGTGTTCCCAATCGCACATTTTTCCTTGTGCGTGAGGGAAATCTACCATCAAGGTGTTCCCCCAATCGAAAAGATAAATCATGTTCGAATCTCCTTATCCGCACATCATATCGTCTTTTTCTAAAATCAGGGGGTAAATTGCATCGATAAATGCGATTTAGGTGGGTTTAGTCGTGAAAAGCGCTTAATTGTCGTTATCGTTACAAATGTTTCAGCATAATGCGTGAGTTAGTTTTAAAACCTTGATTATCGTAAAAGCGCTGTGCTGGCTGATTGAATTCCATCACTTCCAATCGAACTTGTGTGGCATTGGCATCGCGCGCCCATTGCTCACAGGCTTGGAGCAGTTGGCGGCCGATTCCTTGCTGCTTTTGCGCTTCATCGACAACAATTGTTCCCACGCGACAAATTGGGTCTTTGATCAGAAAACTGATGGTGTCGTTTTGGGTGATCATCGCGGTTAAGAAGCCGAGAATTTGCTGTTCGCGTTCGGCAATCAAAAAGAGTCGCTCTTTGTTCTCTAGTGCTTGTGCAAGAAATTCACGGTCAGCTTCTGAAGGCGCAACAAAGGCTTCTGGCGCATTCGCAAAATGCAGTGAATTAATTTGAAAATTAAGCTGAAAAATTCCGTCTAAATCATCGGGAATCGCTTGTCGGATATGGACTTGCATTCTATCTGCCCCCTGCAATATCGATAAATGATCCTGTGACATAAGAGGCTTCGTCACTTAATAGCCAAGCGATCGCATTTGCCACTTCTTCTACCGTGCCACCGCGTTTAAGAGGAATTTGAGGGCTGAGTCTATCTACTCGGTTTGGTTCTCCGCCGTCGGCATGCATATCAGTGTAAATGAAACCAGGTCGAACGCCATTGACGCGAATATTGCGCTCTGCCAACTCTAGCGAGAGCCCTTTAGTTAAGGTATCCATCGCGCCTTTTGATGTGGCGTAATCGACATACTCAAATGGCGCGCCTGAGCGCGACGCTCCAGAGGAGACATTCACAATTGCACCGCCTGCACTGAATCGCTTCGCCGCTTCTCGACAGCAGAGAAAACAGCTATTCACATTGGTGTTCATTACTTTCTGAAAGCGTTCCAAGCTGATTTCTGACAAAGGCGATTGAGTAAATAGGATGCCAACGTTGTTGACCAAGTGCGTCACTGCACCAAATTCACGTTCTGTTTCATCAAACAAGGAGAGCACTTGCTTCTCATCGGCTACGTCTGCGGCGATGGCAATCGCTTTGCCACCGTTTGCTTGTATTTCTGCCACAACTTGGTCGGCGGCCTCTTGCTGAGTGCGGTAATTAACGCAAACGCGATAGCCTTGCTCGGCCAGCTTTTTCGCCGCTGCGGCTCCAATGCCTCGGCTTGCGCCGGTAATGATGACTACTTTATTCAAAATACGTCCTTATTTTTGTAGTGAGTAGATTTTATCGGCGTAGGGTTTGCCACCAATTTGGTATGCGTCTGGAATGACCTCAATGAGTTCGAAACCACATTTTATCAGGACACGCTCTGACGCAATATTGCCTTCAGTGACCGTCGCGGAAAAGTGGTTGATGTTATGTGTCGAGGTTGCCCAGTATAGAAGCGCTTGAAGAGTTTCTGTTCCAAACTGTTGGCCATGAAATTCCGGCAAAAGTAAGTAACCTACCTCTGCCTTACCGTTTTCAATAGCAAAGCCAGTGATGCCGATGGGTTGTTCTGATTGCTTATTGAGTATTACAAGGCAAAGCCAATGCTGGCTATTTGGGGTCCATGGTAATAATCGCGAAGCAAATTTTTCTCTTATTTCTGTTTCGCTGGGACGATCGAAACAGAGCGCAATAACCTCTTGTTCGGAAAGTAATCGTTGAAAGAGTTCCCAGTCACTGGCTTTGATGGGTCTTAATTGGCTTCTGTGCGTCTCGATATAAACTGACATGCGTGTCCTTACTGCATCAATGTGGAGATTCAGTCTCTCATCCTCTTATCTGTTTAATCAAATAGTTGCATTCATAAAAGTGATTTATGTGGTGAATAGTTGGCTAGGCAATGGATTATTGCCATATATTCATCTTTGAGATGTAAATAACAAAATTTCATACTTGAGGCATACAGAGCAACACGGAAATGATGTGGATCAAGAGAGGACTACCCATAAAGTAGTAATTTGCGACCTATAATTACATTTTATTTGGAAGTGTTGCTAATTATGTCAATAAAAAAACGATATGTTGCACTGCTGGTTGCTGCCGGCATTGGTGTGGGCTGGTTAACTTTGGGGGGGAGTGCGGCAGTAATGCATTACACCTCAGATACTGAATTTTGTCTCTCGTGCCACTCTATGGAAACCCCTTACAAAGAGTACCAAGGCTCAGTGCACTTCAGTAATGCGAAAGGCATTCGCGCGGAATGTTCTGACTGTCATATTCCTCAAGAACCAATGGATTACCTGATCACCAAAATTCGCGCGTCGAAAGACATCTACCATGAATTTGTGACAGGTAAGATCGACACGCCAGAGAAATATGAAGCACATCGTAAAGATATGGCTGAAACGGTATGGGCTCAGTTCCGTGAAAATGATTCAGCGACGTGTCGTTCGTGTCATGATTTCGATGCAATGGAAGAGTTTGAGCAATCACGTGATGCGGCGAAGATGCACGAGTACGCAAAAGCGAACGATCAAACGTGTATCGATTGTCACAAAGGTGTGGCGCACTTTGCACCAGAAGCAGAGCTAGACAGCAAGGCATTTGAAACGTTGATGAGCTTCACCACAAAAACATCACCTAATGCCAAGGTTGTTTACCCTGTGACTGAAATCGCAATGGGTGAGATGGGTAAAATTAACCCAACGACGAAGTTGGAAGTAATCAGCTCTGAAGGCGACAACCGCACTGTTAAGTTGAACGCATTCCAAATGAAAGGCGCAGAGCAAGTGCTTTACATGGGAGAAGGTCAACGTGCCATCGTAGCAACGCTAACCGAGCAAGGCCAACAAGCGCTTGAAACTGGTGAATTTGAGGCAGATGTTTACGGCAACGAATGGCGCGCGGTTTCTCTAACAGGTGCTATTGATTCTCCAGTTGTTGACACGCTTGAACCAGTATGGTCATACGCAGAAGAGTTGGACAACGTTTACTGTGCAACTTGTCACGCGAAAATTCCTTCAAATCACTTCACAGTGAATGCATGGGGACCGGTAGCGAAAAGTATGGGTGATCGAACTGATATTTCAGCCGAGAACCTAGAAATTCTAACCAAGTTCTTCCAGCACCACGCGAAAGATGTGGTTGGTCACTAACGATAAATAGAAGGATAAGATTATGACTAATATGACCCGTCGCGGATTTCTAAAAGGCACTGGTATGGCGGCTGGTGCAATGGCATTCACTTCATTTGCACCTATGTCTGTTGCGTCTTCTAATGCTCGCGGCAAAGGCATTCTAACGGCGGGCCGCATGGGCCCAATGTTGTGTGAAGTACAAGATGGTAAGTTGGTTTCGACCACCAATGCTCTGCCTCAAACTGTACCAAATAGCCTACAAAGCACCGGTCCTGACCAAGTGCACACTAAAGCGCGTGTTAAGTACCCAATGGTTCGTAAAGGTTACTTGGCAAACCCATCAGCTCCCGAAGGTGTTCGCGGCAGCGATGAATTTGTACGCGTGTCTTGGGATGAAGCTTACAAGCTGATCCACGAACAGCACATGCGCATTCGTAAAGAATATGGCCCGGCTTCTGTGTTTGCTGGTTCTTACGGCTGGCGTTCAAGTGGCGTGCTGCACAAAGCACAAACCTTGCTGCAACGTTACATGAGCATGGCAGGCGGCTACTCAGGCCACTTGGGTGACTACTCAACGGGTGCTGCGCAGATCATCATGCCGCACGTTGTGGGCTCTATCGAAGTGTACGAGCAACAAACCACGTACCCAGTGGTGCTAGAGCACAGTGATGTGGTTGTGCTTTGGGGCTTAAACCCAATCAACACCTTAAAAATCGCGTGGAGCTCAACAGACTGTGCTGGTCTTGAATTCTTCCATCAATTGAAAAAATCAGGCAAGACGGTTATTGCGATTGACCCTGTTCGTTCTGAAACCATTGAATTCTTTGGCGAGAATGCGGAGTGGATTGCTCCTCACCCAATGACCGACGTGGCAATGATGATGGGTATCGCACACACCTTAGTGAAACAAGGTAAGCACGATAAAGCCTTCCTCGATAAATACACCGCAGGTTACGACAAGTTTGAAGCGTACCTGATGGGCGAAGAAGACGGCGTAGAAAAATCAGCAGAATGGGCATCAAAAATCTGTGGCGTACCTGCGAAGCAACTTGAGTTACTGGCTGATATCTTCAGTAAAAACCGCACCATGCTGATGGCGGGTTGGGGCATGCAGCGCCAACAATACGGTGAGCAGCGTCACTGGATGCTGGTTACACTGGCAACGATGTTGGGTCAAATCGGTTTACCGGGCGGTGGTTTTGGTTTCTCTTATCACTACTCAAACGGTGGTAACCCTGCTCGTGATGCTGGCGTACTTCCTGCGATTTCGGCATCACTGGGTGGTGGCTCTTCTGCGGGTAACGACTGGGCGGTGTCTGGCGCGGTGCAAAGCTTCCCTGTGGCGCGTATTGTCGAGGCGTTGGAAAACCCAGGTCAATCCTACCATCATAACGGTCATGAACTGACGTTCCCGGACATCAAGATGATTTGGTGGGCAGGTGGTGCGAACTTTACTCACCACCAAGACACCAACCGTCTGATCAAAGCGTGGCAAAAGCCTGAGCTGATCGTGATTTCAGAGCCTTACTGGACGGCGGCTGCGAAGCACGCGGACATTGTTCTGCCAATCACCACATCGTTCGAGCGTAACGACTTAACGATGACGGGTGACTACAGTAACCAACACTTGGTGCCAATGAAGCAAGTGGTTGAGCCGCAAGGTGAAGCGCGTAATGACTTCGATGTATTCGCGGACATGGCCGAGATGCTAGCTCCGGGTGGCCGTGACGTATACACCGAAGGCAAAACTGAAATGGAATGGCTGTACGGCTTCTACAAGGCGGCGCAACAAGGTGGCCGTGGCTCTCGCGTAGCAATGCCGAACTTCAGCAAGTTCTGGGAAGATAACCAACTGATCGAGATGAAGTGGAACGAGAAGAACGCACAGTTTGTTCGTTACGCAGATTTCCGTGAAGACCCGATCATGAATCCACTCGGTACACCAAGTGGTAAGATCGAAATCTTCTCGAAAACCATTGAAGGTTATCAGTTGGAAGACTGTCCTCCACACCCAACGTGGATGGCACCAACCGAGTACACTGGCAATGCAAAAGACGGCGAGTTGCAGCTAATGACCGCGCACGCAGCGCATCGTCTACACAGCCAGTTTAACTACGCGAAGATTCGCGAAGAGTACGCAATTGCAAACCGTGAACCTATTTGGATTCACCCTGAAGATGCGAAAGCGCGTGGTATTAAAACGGGCGATTTAGTTCGTGCGTTTAACAACCGTGGCCAAGTATTGGTTGGTGCAGAAGTGACTGACCGAATCAAGCAAGGTTCAGTGTGTATTCATGAAGGCGGCTGGCCGGATCTGGATCCGAAAACCGGCATTTGTAAGAACGGCGGTTGTAACGTGTTAACGTTGGATATTCCGACCTCTCGACTTGCAAACGGCTGTGCGGCGAACTCGGCGCTGGTTCGTATTGAAAAATACACTGGCCCAGAATTAGAACTAACAGCGTTTGAACCACCAAGAAATGGTTAGAAAAAAGTAGCGTTTTAAAGCAAGAAGCCAGCGAATCGCTGGCTTCTTTTTTATCTAGTAATCGTTCACATTAGCGCGAAGCGAGAGAAACAAATGGCATCTGTTTCTTAATTTGAAATGTCGGGAGTAAAGTAAATACAATCGCGACAAACAAGACTGAGCCTATTAAATCTTCAGGGCGATGCATCCCCAGCCATAAGCGGCTATATGCGACGCTCATTCCCCACATCCATAATGACAGTGCAGAGATATAGCACTTGTTCTGTAAGAACAACCCGCCAAAGAAAGCCAAACAAATCGAAACGAAAATCGTATGGCCGGATGGGAAAGAATAGTCTTTCTCGCCTTGCCAATGGCGCGTTCGCCAATCACTGACGTGTTCAGAAATCTGGTTAATTACGTTGGCTTGCTGCTTTGTATCCAACTGATAAAACGCGTCTGGGTGCTCAATCAATTGTTCTGCTGCGAGCAATTCCGTGTAGGGACGCGGGCTTTCTGTCATCAGTTTTAGCCCCGTTTTGCTGGCAAAACCAATCACCAGTAACAACCCTAACATTGAGAGTTTTTGTATCCACTCAATGCGACTTGGTTTAAAGCGAAATAAAGAAAGCAGTAGCAGTGTTAACGTAATTAAAAAGCCTTTGCTACCAGCAGAATCTGTGAGCAAAGTAAAAGTAATACCCAGACTTTCCGGCACCTGTGAAGTGAGATTGTGATAAGAGCCAAACAGCGACATTGGGATGATGCCAAGAACAAACAAGGCGAGCATCATCAATCCATATTTTTTGGTTTTCATTGAGAGCGTTTTGTTTTTATTGAGGGTTATTCAACCACGTGAAAATAAGGGGCTTATCTTACGTTATCTGGCGTGAAAAACTTATCAACGCTCTGTCAATTCGAGCGTGAAAGTGACATTGCAGCTCTTCGTTGTGAAAGGAGAGGTTGTTGAAAGTACTGAAAGGCAAACGCGCTCATCCATAAGCGCTTTGTTCAGGCGTGAGCAAGGTTAGCTCATCAACCCTAATAAATATTCCGATGCGGCTTTTGGATCTTCTGCGTGGCAAATCGCTGAAACCAAAGCTAAGCCATGAACACCAGTGGCGCTGAGTTGCGGAATGTTACTTTCGTTAATGCCGCCAATGGCAACAATCGGCAGTGAAGTCGTCTCTAACGCCATCTTCAAGCCATCAATACCCCAGAACTTCTTGGTGTTGGTTTTGGTCGGCGTCGCGAAGATTGCGCTCAAGCCGATGTAATCAATCGGAAGAGAGTCCGCTTCTGCAAGCTGCTCTTCATTTTCGATGGATAAGCCGAGGATTTTGTTTGGTCCAATCAACTCACGAGCGATAGTTGCGGGCATGTCTGATTGCCCGAGGTGAACCCCATCGGCATCAACTGCCAGTGCAACATCAACGCGGTCATTGATGATCAAAGGCACATTGGTATCTTTAAGGATGTCTTTCACGGCTTGAGCACGTTCGATAAACGCACGCACATCGCCGTGTTTTTCGCGGACTTGTACCATGGTCACGCCACCTTCCACGGCTTTTCTCACAACACGCTTTAGTGTGGCTAAATCTTGTTGGTCATCGGTGACCAAATATAAACGATAGGCGTTCATTTTGTTTCCTTTGGGCCTCTCATCTACAGGGAGTGAGAGGCCGGTATTTGTTAGAGAAAGCTTAACTCACTTGGAGTTTTAGGCGTTTTGCCAGTGTTTCTTCATCCAGTTGGTAAAGCTCATCCAACAGGTTCATTTGCAGACTGCCTGGCCCTCGCGCTTGCTCAGCCGCAATTTCACCCACAACGCCCAGTACCGCCGCGGCAGCAAGTCCGGAGTGATCACCAACAGCAGCGAAAGCACCCGTCAGTGCCGTTAGTGTGCAGCCCATTCCGGTTACGTATGGCATCATCTCGTGACCGTTGTTTAGCTGCACAGTTTGCTCTTTCGTGATGATGTAATCAGTCTCGCCAGAAATCACCACACTTGCACCATACTCTGAAACTAAGAAGTTCGCTGCGCCAAGTGCTGCGTCGCTGCTGTCTAACGCATCGACGCCTTTGCTTTGTGCTTGTTCGCCAGCGAGACCGATGATTTCTGAGGCGTTACCACGAATGATCAACTTGTCGGCAAGGCGTGCGATCTCACGTGATGTCTCGGTACGTAGTGAGCTTGCTCCGCAACCGACAGGGTCGAGTACAACGATTTTACCGTTGGCATTGGCTTGCTCTACGGCATAGCTCATGCGCGGTGTCCAAACGCTGTCTAGGGTACCGATGTTGATAACCAGTGCGCCAGCGAACGACATCATCTCTGCCATCTCTTGTTTGGAGTGCGCCATGATTGGAGAAGCGCCGATCGCTAATAGTGCGTTTGCTGTGTTATTCATCACCACGTAGTTAGTGATGTTGACGACTAACGGCTTTTGCTGGCGTACTGCGGTTAATGCTTGGGTGATTTGTTCAATTAACATGAGACTCTCCGATTAATCTTGCTGAGCGTTTAGACCTTGTTGCCAGAATGCCACTTCCATACGCGTTGCAGTTTTGAATACCTGAATCAGGTTTTGACCACGCTGACTATTGATATCGATTTCCGCCAATAACTGATTAAAGTGTTCTGCACCTTTTGCGACACCAGATTGGAATTCCTCACCACCGTAGAGGTTGATCCAACTTGCGTATGGGTTACCTTCGAGCACAGTGCTTTCGTCTTCAATCAGCATCTTACCGATTACGGCATAACCGATAGAGCATGGTGCTAGTGCCGCGTATAGATCAACAAGATCGCTCGTCATGCCAGCATCTAATACGTAACGGGTGTAAGCCACAGTGCCGAAATCTTCTGGCTCGTTTTCTAAGTCGGATTCTGTCAGTCCCCATTGCTCACAGTAAGTCACGTGGTGGGCGATTTCAGAATCGAGCAATGCGTGTACGCTTGGTAGGGCACGGCGCATGTCATCCAAAGTACGTGCTTTGTAGATCGCTAATGCGTAAGCTCGTGCGTACTGCTTTAGGAAAAGAAAATCCTGCTTTAGGTAATGCAGAAAACAAGGCTGAGCCAGAGTGCCTTGCGCCAATTGCTGCACGAAAGCATGCTCAGTGTATTCTTGCCAATCTTGGCGGCAAGCGTCGATCAAATCTTGGTATTTCATTATGAGTATCTCGTTATCAAAAGACCCTAGGCTTAGGTCCTAAGGTCAGTAGAATTAGTCAAAGCTCGGTACGTAATCTTTCGCTTTTGGCAGTGTTTCGATGATGTTTTGTGAATACATGAACTGCGCATAATCATCGTAGCGTTTCAGATCTACTGCGGATGGACGAAGAGCGAAACGAGTTAGCGTGTCGTTCCAAGCGCGTTGGTTAAGCTCGTTGTTGAGCGTGTCTGGTGAATAAGCCACGAACTCTTTCCACGACTCTTTTGGATGGTTAACGATGTAAGTGGTCGCTTGCTCTAGTGCTTTGTTGAATGCCTTGATGGCTTCTTTGTCGTAGTTTTTTGCATTGGCTACGAAGACTAACTCGTCATACGCTGGCACGCCGTGTTCTTCAGGGAAGAAGGCCTTAGCTTTATAACCTTCTAGTGCCAGTTGGTTGGTTTCGAAGTTACGTAGACCGCCCCAAATCGCATCCACCTTGCCAGACGCAAGAGACGAAGACAGCGCCCAACCTACGTTGATGATTTGTACGTCAGAAAACTTCACGTTTTCTTGCGCTAGCATGGTGCCGATTGTCGCTTCTTCGTTGCCTGCGATCGCAATACCGATCTTCTTGCCTTTCAAGTCGCCAAGGTTTTCATTCTTACCGTTATCCAGCACCATCAACGTGTTGAGTGGCGTAGCAATCAAAGTCGCAGAGCGGATTAGTGGCAAACCCGCCGCGACATCGATAGTTAGGCTTGGTTGGTAAGAAATCGCCATGTCGACTTTACCCGCCGCGACCAACTTAGGTGGCGTGCTTGGATCTGCCGGCTCTTGAATGTTGACCTTCAAACCTTGTTCTTTGAAGTAACCACGCTCTTTGGCAATCACGATAGGACCATGATTTGGGTTGACGAACCAATCCAACATCAGTGTCATCTCTTTTTCTGCTGCAAGCACATTGGTTGATACCACTGAAGCGAGTAGAGCAGCAGCGCTCATAAGTTTGTTTTTATTCACGGGGTTCTTCCTTTTCTTTCCCAATTTTCTTTGGTTATTTTCTGTAATTATTTGCTTTCCCAAGGGATGGCTTTTTTCAATAATTTATCGGTGATGAAGTAGAGTGAGATAGACAGCACGGCTAGGATAAACAGCGCCGCAAACATCTCATCAATGATCATGCGAGCGTTGGCTTGGAGCATCAGATAACCCAAGCCTTCACTTGAACCTACCCACTCACCGACCACTGCTCCAATTGGCGCAATAACGACGGCAACACGAATACCTGAGGCTAAAGTTGGTAGGGCGGCTGGCAATTGAATATGACGAAGTAGCTGCCATTTAGACGCGCCCATGGTCTTGGCAAGATCGAGGTAACCTGTTGGTGTATTGCGTAAGCCGTCATAGCAACATGTCGTGATGGGGAAAAAGATGATGATCGCTGCCATGACGACTTTCGATGCAATACCGTAACCCAGCCAAAGCATGAGCACTGGCGCGATGGCGAACACAGGGATCGCTTGGCTAGCAATCAGAATAGGCAATAACCAACGCTTCAGCGGCTCGAACATCAGCATTTGCAATGCGAACAGCAAACCCATCGATAATCCAAGCGCCAAGCCAAGTAAGATCTCTTGCGCGGTAACCCAAGTATGTTTGAGCAAGACATCGTAACGAGTGACCAATCTATCCAGCACTTCAATTGGTGAAGGTAAGATGAAGCCTGGCATGTCGAATACCACCACAACCAACTGCCACAATCCCAAGATCACCGCTGTGCTGATTACCAAGCGCAGAGCTGGATGGGTCACGCGTTCTTTTTTACCAATACGTGCCGAAACGGAGTTGTACTGAGTCATATCACTCATAGTCTTTCTCCAATTGATCCAAAATCGCTTGTTGAAGCGCGGCGCACTCTCCATCGAGAACTCGTGGTGGCTTGGAATCCGGAACAACCAAGTGCTGAGCTTGCGCAGGCGTGCCTTGCAGTACATAGAGTTGGTGAGCTAATCGCACCGCTTCTTGTGGGTCGTGGGTAATAAGAACAACGGTTTTATCTTTCAGTAACTCGGCAGACAAGGTTTGCAACTTATGGCGAGTAACCGCGTCCAACGCAGAGAAAGGCTCATCCATCAGAACCAGAGGCTTGTCTTGCATCAGAGTGCGAGCAAGGGCAACACGTTGTCTCATGCCGCCAGAGAGCTGAGCTGGCTTAGCATCCGGGTAATCGGCGAGTCCCACTTGGCTGAGTAAAGTCAGTGCACGTTGTTTATTTTGTTCTGGTGCTTGCTCTTGAGAAAATCGAGAACTGAGGCAGACGTTGTCTAACACATTCAACCACGGCAGCAACAAGTCTTGCTGCGCCATGTAGGCAATACGCTTGTGTAAGGTGATGCCATCCGTGGTCGTTAACTCGCCATGCCATTCGACTTTGTCGTCTAACAAACCCGCTAGATAACGAAGGATCGTCGTTTTTCCGCAGCCACTGCGACCAAGTAACACTGTCCATTGATTAGCAGGAATAGTCATACTCAACCCTGCTAGCGTTGGTGTTTGGCTGTCTTTGTATCGCAGACTAGCATCGGAAAGCTGAATGCCAATCGCGTTAGCGAACATAAGTATGACCCGCAAAAAAGTGGTTCACAGGGCCATGGCCTTTACCTACATCCAATTCATCAGCGTGCGCGATAGCTTGGCTGATGTACTGCTTACCCAGGTGCACCGCTTTGTGTAGGTTGTTGCCTTGGCCAAGATAAGACGCAATGGCGGAAGAAAGTGTACAGCCTGTGCCATGGGTGTTTTTGGTTGGAAATCGCTTGGCGCTAATTAACTCGGCACTGTCTTGCATGATAAGCAGATCGTTGCTGTTTTCATTTTCTTCAAGGTGACCGCCTTTGAGCAGAATAGCTTTGGCGCCAAGCGCACGAAGGTCGGTAATCATATCGTTCATTTCAGATTCTGATTGAGGCATTGGCTTACCCGTCAATGCTGCGCCTTCGGGTAGGTTAGGGGTAATGATGTCTGCGAGCGGAATCAATTCTTCTTTTAAAGTGCTGATTGCCGACTGTTCCAGTAATAGATCGCCGCTGGTGGCCACCATTACAGGGTCAATCACGAGGTGTTTTGGCTGGTATTGTTTAATTTTGTCAGCAACGACTTTGATGATGTTGGAATCGGCCAGCATGCCCACTTTTACTGCAACGATGTTGAGGTCGGTGAATACCGCATCGAGTTGACTCTCTACATGGTCGAGAGGAATTGGGAAAATCGCAGAGACGCCTTGAGTGTTTTGTGAGGTGATGGCGGTAATCACTGAGCAGGCAAAGCTACCAGTTGCGGACATCGCTTTGATGTCAGCTTGAATACCTGCACCGCCACCACTGTCTGAGCCCGCGATGGTCAATACGATAGGGGTAGGCAAGGCTGGCGTTTGATGTGAATGAGGTTGTGATTGCTGCGTCATGGTCGCTCCTACTACAAGACGTATAGGAACTGACCTTGACCATTGCAGATAGATCGATTTTTCGATCGCTATCGCTTACCTAAGAGGGGCGACGAAAGGCAAAGTGTGCATAGTTCCCTACGTCAGTGCTAACTGAATCAGGTTCAACGGGTCTCGAATTTCGATCTCAGCCAACACTTGTCGTGTGGCCCCCCGACTATTTCGTTCGGATGATAGCAGGACCATTGCGGAAGGGATACGTTTTTTGAGCGTAATTATAATGAGTATTCAATTATGCGAGGTGAGTGATAAAGTAAGCACCTAAATGGTTTGCTGGGTGGAATTTACTAGTGCAACGCTCTGGTGAATGAGCAGAACCTGGAATATTTAATAAATAATCGTGGTCTCGTTAAGCAAGGATTAGCATAAAACAAGGTTAAAAAACTGTTAAAATTTAACGTGTTGCCAATTTAACTTTGTTGAACTTTTTCACAGTTAATTAGGATGGCTAAGACGATCATCGAGCAAGGAGACTTCATGCTTAATTCTGTAACAGCGAAGTCAGTGATCGATCATGCGCTCTTTTTGGGGGCTGATTTCGCTGAACTATTCGTTGAACATCACCAAACCAACACTGTCCAGCTCGCATCTGGTGAAGTGGATAAGGTTAACTCGGGTATCGATTTTGGTATCGGTATTCGTCTTTTTTTCGGTCATAAGGTGCTTTACGGTTACACCAACAGCACAGATGAAGCCGAACTAAAGCGCGTAACCTCGCTGCTTGCTGCAAAAGACAAGCGTGAGCAAATCGCGTCAGCGGGTTCTTTGAATTTGAACCGCTACCCAATCCAACATGGTTGCCGCATGCCGCTAAGTAAGGATGCTAACCTAGATTCAAAAATCGCGTTTCTATTGAAAGTTGACCAAGCCGCACGTGCTGAGAGTGAGCATATCAGCCAGTTTATTGGCAGCGTGCTTCAGCGTGAACAACAAGTGTCTATCTTCAACTCAGAAGGTCTACACGTTGACGATACTCGCCACTACATTCGTGTTGCTGGTAACACTGTCGCGCAAAAAGGTAATGAGCAGTCTTCTGGTATGGAAGGTCCTGGCGCTCTTGCTGGTTGGGAATTCAGTGAACAGCTTGATGCCAAAGAGCTAGGTCAAACTATCGCGCAGCAAGCGTTAGTAAAACTTGGCGCAGATGCTTGTCCATCGGGTGAAATGCCGGTGGTGATTGGTAACGGCTTTGGCGGCGTTATCTTCCATGAAGCATGTGGTCACTTGCTAGAAACCACTTCAGTTGCGAAGAAAGCTTCAGTATTCCACGACAAGATGGGCGAAATGGTTGCTCACACCGCAGTGAATGCGGTCGATGATGGCACCATGACCAACGAATGGGGCTCGATTCATGTTGATGACGAAGGTATGAAGACTCAGCGCACTCAATTGATCAAAGACGGTAAGCTAACCAGCTTCATGGTCGATAAAATGGGTGGCATGAAGACAGGTTACGAGCCAACGGGTTCTGGTCGTCGTCAAAACTACAAGTTCGCACCAACCTCGCGTATGCGTAACACCTTTATCGAAGAAGGCGAGCATTCACTTGATGATATGCTGGCAGGCATCGAACGTGGCATCTATGCGAAGAAGATGGGCGGCGGCTCGGTTCAACCGGGCACGGGTGAGTTTAACTTTGCTGTTCGTGAAGCTTATCTCATTGAAAATGGCAAAATCACCAAGCCTCTGAAAACAGCAACGCTGATCAGCACAGGTCCAAAAGTGTTGAAAGAAATCAGCATGGTTGGTAAGGACATGGCGCTTGCGCCGGGCATGTGTGGTTCCGTGAGTGGCTCAGTGCCAACAACAGTCGGTCAGCCAACGCTGAAAGTCGATAATATTCTGGTAGGAGGCGGTAACTAATGAGCCAAGAACAACAACTTCTTAATGCGGTTGATTACGTCCTATCAGAAGCAAAACGCCAAGGTGCAGAAGCGGACGTCATTGTAAACCGCAACAGCAGCTTTTCTCTGAAAGCGAACCAAGGAAAGCTGGATGAGTACAAAGTAAGCTCAAGCCAAGTTCTGGGTGTTCGTGTTGTGAAAGATGCGCGCGTTGCGACAAGCTACTCTGAGTCGTTAGAGCAACCTAGCTTGGATTTAATGCTAACTAATGCACTGCAAAGTGCTCGCTTTTCCAAGCAAGATGAACATCAGACCATTAGTTGTGTGAACAGCCAAATCACGACTGACGTGGCTGAGATTGCTCAAGAAGACACAACTTCGGTTGATGAAAAAATTGAACTGTCTCTCGCACTTGAGCAAGGCGTAGTGGCTCTGCCTCACGCTTCTAGCGCACCTTACAATGGTTACAGCGATGGCGAAACACAACTGATCATTGCCAATACTCAAGGCACATTGTGTCAACACTTCGAGCGCTCGTTCACTTGTTACGCGTATACCTTGTTTGAAAAAGACGGCAAACAGTCAATGGCGGGTAGAATGTCACTTGGTCGCCGTTTTGATGAGTTGAATCCAGCTTACTGTATCGAAGGTGGCTACAACCTTGCTCGTGATCTTCTGGAAGGTGCTCCGGTTGCGACAGGTAACTACCCTGCTATTTTCCACATTAATGCGCTAGCAAGTTTATTCGGTGCTTTCGGCAGTGCTTTCTCTGGCGTAAGCGCGATGAAAGGCATTACGCCACTGGGTGACAAGCTTGGTCAACGTGTTGCGAGTGATTTAATTACCTTTACTGATACGGCTTACATGCCAAATGGTATGGCAATCGCGAGTTTTGATAGTGAAGGCTTCGCTACTCAAGATAATGTGTTGATCGCCAATGGCCAACTGAATACGCTATTGCACAATAGCCAAACAGCGAATTATTTGGGTGCAGTGTCGACGGCAAGTGCCGCTCGCGGTGCAAAATCGAGCTTAGACGTATCAGCGAATCACAAAGTGATTGCGACAGGCAACAGCAGTGCATCAGAAGTAAAAGCGGGAGAGTACCTAGAGTTAGTCGAGCTTCAAGGTGTCCATTCTGGTGCGGATGCAGTGAGTGGTGATTTCTCATTTGGTGCGAGTGGCTTCTTGTGCCGTGATGGAGAGCGCGTTCAACCAGTTCGTGGGATCACGGTAGCGGGTAACTTCTACAAGATGCTGCAAGAAGTTGAGGCAGTGGGTGATACTCAGTTAATTAACGATAGCCGAACTTTCTTCTCGCCAGACGTTCGTTTTGCTCGTTTGAGCATTGGTGGTAAGTAAACTTAGCATCCCTATAGAAACAAAAAAGAGGACTCAATGGAGTCCTCTTTCATTGTCTAGCAACGTGTGCGTGAATAACTAGAATTCGCGTATGTCCAACTCATTGTGGATCAATACCACACACTGAGAAGCGAAAAGCATCTTAGGACCTAAGCTGATCTTCTCTGTGCCAAGGCGCTTTAAGCTGTTAAAAGACTTTTTCGGCATCGGTATATGGTCAGTTAGCAAGAAACATGGATTTTCACCAATTTCTGCATCACGAACAAATTCGCCTTTCTTATCCAACATATATAGTTGGTGATCTTCTGCCAGTTCTTGCACTAGGCGTTCAAAGCTCACTGTACGAACGGTAATACCAGGTTCGACTTCACGAAGTTGCTCTTTACCCATACCAACCGAAGCATCCAAAGCGCGAGCCACTGCTGCAATCAAGGTTGACTCATGGAAGCCGCCAATGTTGGTGATGTCGTTGGAGCGAATAGTAATGGTGCGTGAGAAGTCTTTTGTGCTTTCCAAAACCAAGTGAACAACCACATCTTCACGGTGTGATTGAGCAACGAACATAGTGTTCATCATGGTATGAGCAAGAATCTCTGTATGCGCTTCATTACCAACACCTTCTAACAGTGCTTTGCTGGTGGTTGGCGCCGCGCGAGCTCGTAAAACAAAAGAGCGCATGAATTTAGCCTCTATATAGGAAGAGTGAATGCGCGGAAGTATATACCCAAGCAGGGAAGGGATGCGAGTTTAATAGCAAATGTGAACTTACTTACAAAGCTTCGATTGTCGTGCGGAGTGCGCTGGTTAAAATAGAGGTAACCTGTTAGGAGCGGTATATGGAAATCAAACAGATAAATAAAGACATTTATAAAAAGAAAGTAAACCTTGTGATTGGCGGTTTTGTTGCGTTGCTCGCCATCTCCTCTCTTGCCTTTAGTACCTTGCTGATTGTTTTGTTTGGCAACACTGAAGTCGTACCAGAACAATCAACGGGCAATTTCCATTGGAATTTGATTGGTGTCGTTCTCGCAGTTGCAACTTCCCTCTCTTTATTGAATCAAATTAAAACTCGACCATACATGGAAGAAGTGCTGTACGTTTGGAAACTCAAGCAACTGCACAACAAAATCTTTCGTAAACTAAAAAGCATTAAAGCAGCCGCGAGCAATGACAATGTAAAAGCGCTCACTACGCTTAAGTTCTATTACACCACGCAACGCCAAGTGTTTGAGTTAGACAACAACACACTGACGATGAGCAGTGTAAATAAAGAATTGGAGGCTATCGAGCAAATCGAAGCGGCGCAATCACTGGATCTTGATATCACCAGCTTTAAAGAGAGCTGGGTAGACACATACTGATTGCCTATTTATTACTTGAAGTTAACAACTGAGTGCTAAAATTAAGCGTTTGAGTGAGATTTAATCACTCGATGCTTTTTTTTAAGTTTTTTTCTAAAAAGGGGTTGCCAAGAAAAATCATCTCCCTATAATGCGCCTCCGTTGTCAGGGCAAAGCGGAAACGCAAAAGCAATTGGCAATAAGGCGAAAGAAAGCTTCTAAAAATTAATTTTAAAAAGTGTTTGACACTGAAAGTTAATTCCTTAGAATACGCCTCCGCTTCGATAGCAAAGCTTATGAAGCAAGCTCTTTAACAATATAGACCTATCAATCTGTGTGGGCACTCGTTGATGATAATCCAATTAGAAGCTTAGGCTTCAAATTAGGTTTCAATGATACGAAGTGACCATTGAATCGAAAGATTCTGCACAGTCAATTCAAACATTACTTCTGCTATTTATTAGCGAAAGGAATGTTCAGTATTCATTGAGCCGAACAAAATCTTAAATTGAAGAGTTTGATCATGGCTCAGATTGAACGCTGGCGGC